>JAEYQQ010000202.1 GCA_023409955.1 Bacillota bacterium
GTTCAATACCCAGCGTGAGACCTATCAAACCTACTGGGATGACATTCATCCTTTTATCAAGTTCGGCTGCATCCGTGACAACAAGTTCTACGATGCTGTAAAATCCATCCTGCTGCTAAAAACTACAGCTGGAGAGTATTACACCATTGAAGAGTACAAGGCCCGCAACGAAGGCAAGACCGGCAAGAAAATCTACTACACCAACGATTCCAAGCGCCAGGCTGCCTCTGTGGAGCTGTACACCCAACGCGGCATGGATGTTGTGGTGCTGGAGCATGTAATTGACGGTAACTTCCTGTCCTTTATGGAGTACAGCGGCGGCCTGAACGATGTGAAATTTGCCAGGATTGACGCCGATGTGGAAAGTTTGAAGGAAGAAAGCGATGAGGCTAAGGAGCTCAGCCGGGAAGCCCTGGAAAAACGCTTCCGTGATGCCTTGAATCAAGCTGATCTGGAGGTCAAGCTGGAAGCCTTGGCCAACCGAGAACTCAGTGCCCTTTTGGTGGAGGACGAGCAGAGCCGCCGCTTTAAGGAAATGAGCCGTATCTACGGCCAGGATTTCAAAATGCCCGAAAAGTATACCCTGGTATTAAACCGCTTGAACCCTACCGTACAGGCTGTGGCTGCCCGGGAAGACGGCGAGGCTACCACCCTTATCTGCCAGCAGTTATACGATTTGGCCCGAATGGCTGCCCAGCCACTGGATGCCGAAGAAGTATCCGCCTTCCTAACCAGAAGCCAGAAGCTGTTGAACATGGTGGCTGGCGTATAATGGGAAGTTGAAAATTATAGCGTATCCTTTAAGCAAAAACCCACTGATTTTATACGGTGGGTTTTTGCATAAGCACCGCTTGATACGAAGGAAATCACATGGTAGAATAAGCCAATAAAATATCGACAGGAATTTTTACGGAGGAAAAGCAGTGAACGATTTCGGCTTTAATGAAATGCAAGAAATACAAAAGCAATTACAGGAAAAATACAAAGACAAATGGGGTGGCTTATCTCCAAAGATTGCCCGTGATCAATTACTGTGGATGATCATTGAGGCGGGTGAGGTTGCCGATATCATCAAAAAATCTGGTGACAGCCAAATCATGAACAACAAAACAGTAAGAAGCAACTTTATAGAAGAAATGTGCGATGTACTGATGTATTTCAACGACATCATGTTGTGCTATTCCATTACACCTGAAGAACTAATGACCATATATAGAGCAAAGCATCGTAAAAATATGGAGCGCTGGTAAAACCCGATGCCTATCACATTTACCGCGACATTTAAAGAAAGTCCGCAGCATCATCGCTGTGGACTTTCTCTCTTGTCATCGCTATTCAGCACTATTTACTTACGGCCTGTAAGTCTCCTTGATACTGAATTTCTGACCCCAAATATAATAGGTCACAATGATTTCACGCATGGAGTCGCTGTCGCGTTTTGTCAATATTGTGGCATTGATATCACCTTTGCTGCGAGGCTGCAATGCTTTGACGCCTGTATCCCCCATTTGCAAAACATCCGATTCCGTGGGCACTATCTGCACTTCCACCATATCAGCCGCAACGAGAGCATCGTTGCGCAAGCGTATAGTGTAAACAATAAATGCATAATCCGATGATTCGCCAAGGCCATCGCTAGAATATACCGTACCAAGAACGCTTCCATTATCCAGCCTGCTCTTTAAATCATCAAAGGTTGCTTGCTGCCCCTGTGCCTCATATGCCTTAGCCCCTAATGCCTCCACTACTACCTGGGCAGTGGCGTATATGTACCCGACACCTGCAATAGCCAAAACCAACAGTGCAACCAGCAGCCATGCGACGTACTTCACAATTTCAACCCTTCCTTATGCTATGCCAGGGTAAGCTATTCAATCTCATGGAGCATTATTGTCCTGACAGTATGCGATTCATCTCATCAATCATCTCGGCATCCTTCAAACGGAATTGGAATTCAACGCGCCGGGATTGTTCCATATTAATGGAGCCATCCGCATTCAATACAGGATCGGAGAAGCTTTTCCCTTTAGCTGTGAGGATTTTTCGCAAATAATCCTGCTGCTGGCTGGAAAGGCCGGGCATCTGCAGGCAGTACTTGGCGACAGTCAGCGCACGCTGCTGGGATAATTCCAGGTTCATCAGGTATTCACCCTGCGTATCCGTATGGCCCTCAATCACAATCTCACCCAGATAATCGTTGTACTCAGGCCTTAACAAAACACTCAGATACAGTGGAATAAACTGATTGAGCAGTGCTTCACCGCTGGTCTTAATGGTGCTTTTGCCCGTATCAAAAAACACGGCGCTGTCCAGCACGATGTCACCTGTACTTCTGTCTACCGTTGCTTTAAGGCTTGCACTGGTTAGAGTTACGCTCAAATCCTGAATAATCTTTGTTCTTACGCCTACCAGGTCGTCAATCTTCACCTGCTGATTGGCCAAGGCTTCTTTTTGCGTATTCAGTAGTGCCGTAGCCGCATCCAATCGGTTCTGTTGATCACCCAGCTGCAATTGCGCATTTTCTAGCTCACTGGCTTTTTCCGCCAGCTGTTTTTGAGCTGCTTCCAAAAGCTTTTTTTGCTCCTCCAACGTCATTTGCTGGCTGGCTAGTGAAGACTGGGCAGAGCTGAGCTCATCTTCCTTCTGCTTTAGCGCTTGCTGCTGCAAAAGAAGCTGACTGGCTTGATCATCCAGCGTAAGTTGCTGTGAAGATAAGAGCACACCTTTTTCATCAAGCTCTAGGGTTTTCGTTTCCAGCATCACAAAATACTGGTAAATACTATAGGAAAGAACCAATACAAATAGCAGAAGCAGAGCGGCCATCATATCCGAATAAGATATCCAGGCTGCCCCTTTGTCATGCCGGCCAGGACCGCGGGAGCTTCTTTTCAGACGGGTTGATGTCATGCTTACGCCCCCTCTGCCATAGCTACCGCTGAATCAGCCTTTCCTGGCTGACCCTTTTCTACCGTTTTCATGGTGCGGGCGATATCGCTGACAGCCTGCTGCATTTGTGAAAGAGAACTGACATACAGCTCCACCTGCTGGGTATAACGGTCGTTGCTTTTGCGCATATTGTCCGGCATCTTTGAAACGGTGGCACCAATATCATTGAGTGTACCATTCAATGTCTGAATCAGGCTGTGCATGTTTTCATCAAACATGCCCAAGGCACGAGCCAAACCTTCCGATATGTTCTCAACAAAAGAAGAATAACTTTCGGACAACATCCGGCTGCCTTCCTGCATTTCTGTGGTGGCGGCATTCATGCCTTCGGTTAGTCCCTTGGCCTGATCGCTCACGCCGCCAAGAATACGGTCGCTCCAGGACACATATTCCTGAAGACTGCCCTGAAGCACTGCCTGGTATTCCTGAAGCTTGCCAAGATAAGCTGCCTGGTGCTCTGATGCCTTATGCATATTGCTCAGGAGGCTTTCCGCCTTCTTAGAGAATTCCGCATCCTCCTGGCGTGCCTTTTGCATGGTATTTACATACTCTTCAAAGCGAACCATAACCTCTTGGGATACATGGGCAAGCCGTGTCACTTCTTCCACAATGGCCTTGGCAGATGACATAGACCGCTCCAAGTGATCCTGAGAAACAATCTGGGACTGGTTGATTGCTGCAATGGTTTCCCCAAGCTTTAGGAAATGGCCGCCCAAGGATTCGTTCATATGATCGATGAAGGAGCCAACAATCTTGCGTACGCCTTCGATCTGCTCTTTTGTTGCGCCCATGATAAAGTTGTCCATGGCCTGGGTTACCGGCTGCATGGCACGGCCGATGGCCATCTCCATGCTTCCTGCCAGCCTGCCGCTCATTTCATCTGCTGTCCTGTGCAGAATGACGTTTTGATCCTGACCCTGGCATATAAGCTGTACATCGCTGTCCAAAGGCCGCTGCATGGCCAGCAGGCTAAATGTTTCCGTAAAGTCATCCAGCGCTTTATACGTACCGCCCAAAGCGATACGGTGGAGCACATTGAACGCCAGTGAGCAGGTAATGCCAGCCACTGATGTAGCAAATGCAAAATGCATGCCGTTGATCAGGTTAGGTATCCCCTCCATAATCTTGGCCGCATTAGTCATGTCCAAACCGGAAAGGCCGCTCATCAGACCCATAAAGGTACCCAAAATACCCAAAGACGTGAGCAGGCTGGGTATCAATTCGGCAAGCTGGGAATTGCCAGGCTTATGCACAACCGATTCATCATTAATGTAGTCTTCTACATTGCAAGGAAGTCCGCGTGCATCCAATTGTTCGGCATTGACTAAAAAGCGATGCCAGGATGTTTCCAGGGCTTTCCCCATAAACCGTTCGTCCTGCCATACAGGCTGTTTATCCCCGCTTCCATGTTCCAGGCGATGAATGGCACGGTTAAGCATTCTTTTGCTTTTCCATACCGGCATCAGGCATTTGACGAGTCCAGCTAATGTCACCAGGGCGATTGCTACATAAACAAGCGCATCAATCAGATTGGGAACTATGTTCTTCAGCACATCTTCAAACACTTTATTGCTTCACCACCGCTTTCTCAATCGTCCATTGTATTCTACCCTATTTGCCATAAAGATGCAAATGGGCAAGCCTTATTACCCATTTCCTTTATAAAACGAAATCCCTGTGCATTTTCTTGCATATTCCGTCGTGGGATTCCCCTATAGGTTTAAAAACTAGAAAATGTCTGCTATTTTCTTACAAATATATAATCTGCAGCATGTAACGCCCATTGCTTTCCATTGTGGAAGCGTATATAATAATGATTATCGTATATGAAATATATGCGCTATCTTTGCCGCTTTGAAAGACTTATCCGCACGAATGCATACCAGGGAGGATTGTTATGTCCAAGTCACGTTCTGTCAGTACAGACCTTACGCACAGCATTGCCCACAACCTTTTTGCCGCACTCCCTATTTTCCGCAAACGCCTGCTGCATATGGACGTGATACAAAGAGAATATAACATCCCCTTGTCACATGTTCAGGTTCTTGCCATGCTCAATGATAATGGCTCCATGTCTGTCAGCGAAATATCGCGCCGTCTGGGCATAGCCAAGCCCAATATCACTCCACTGGTTGACAGGCTGACAGAAGCATGCCTGGTGGACAGAGAACGGGACGCAGAAGATAGGCGGGTGGTCAACATTGTGATCCGCCCTGAAGGCGTTGAAAAGCTGTCGACCATCCGTGCCACCATGTTGGACCTTGTGACCAGCTGGGCCGACAACCTATCAGCATCCGACTTAAAGGAGCTTAACAAAAGCCTTTCTTCCATCACTCGAATTTTAGGCTCCATCAACAAATAAAATACCATTTTGTATCCTGTTGCAGGAAAAACTGCACCAGGATCGTTTTTTCCTATGATTGGATCTTGATATTTGCTGTCTAAGCAGAACGTAAAAAGAGATCACAAGGGAGGTCAGCATACCATGAAGCAGCGGTTCGCTATCCTTATCACCGTTCTTTTACTACTTTTCTCCGTCAGCCTTCCCGCCTTGGCGGTTGACGAGAGCGCACCTGTCATCTCCTTTGCAGCCGCCTATCAAGATGGGTATGTGCTGTCTGTTTCAGGAATCACCCCAGAAACGAGCCCAGAACGCCTGATTGTGTTATATGCACAGCATCCATTCACTGGTCCCTTGGAGAAAGCTGCTGCGGAATATGTCGCAGTGCTTCCCCTTGATGCAAGAGGCGCCATTGTAATTAGCGGTTTGAACCTGACGCCCGGCAGCGAGACCAGCCTGCAGGTCAAGGCCATGTATGATGGCGGTGAAACAGTTCTGTTGTCGGATGTGGTTTTGGCTACCACGCAACAATCGCTCATGCCCACAGCGCCTGCCAGCATCAGCTTTGTTAACAAGAAAGAAGCGATGTTTGAAGGGCAGCTCCTGGATCTGCCAATGATAATCGACCCATTAAGTTCCATCAAGGCAAACCTCACCTATTCCAGCAGCAGCAAAAAAGTAGCCACCGTGGATGAAAATGGTGTTGTAACCGCCATTGCCAAAGGTAAGGCCACCATTACCGCCATCGGATTGACCTCAGAAGGAAAAAAACTGAAAGCCAGCGTTGTCGTTACCGTAAATAGGCCTGTAACACACATTGAGCTAAACAAGCCTGAGATTACACTGGCTGTAGGCAAACGTACCGTCATTAAAGCCAGTGTCACCCCTTCATCCGCCAGTGACAAAAGCGTTATATTTTCATCCAGTGATGAAGCCGTTGCAACCGTTGATAAGAAAGGAAACGTTCAAGCTGTTTCCGCAGGCACCGCTACCATTACCGCTGCCAGCAGCAGCAACCCAGAGATTACCTCAACCACCCGCATAACAGTTGTTGTACCCATATCAAAATTGCTTCTGAATACTGATGTATCCACTATCTATGTTGGTCAGACCATACCCATCAGTGTGAATTACCAACCTATCGATGCTACCCTGAAGTCCGCCACCTTTGCATCCAGTGCAGCAAAGATTGCCACAGTGGATGAAAGCGGGCTGGTGACAGGCATCGCCAAGGGCAATGTGACAATCACAGCCACTGCAGCAGATGGCAGCCGTATAAAGGCTACCAAGCGCATCACCGTGCTGCAGCAGCCCCAGTCTGTTTCCTTCAAGGAACCGCCAACAAAGCTGAATGTAGGCACAAACAAGAAGATCACGGCCATTGTTTCCCCAAGCAACACCAGCGACAAGACGCTGCTTTGGTCCTCCAGCAACGAAGCAGTAGCCACCGTCAGCAAAACTGGTATTGTTACCCCCAAATATCCCGGTCAGGTGACCATCACTGCAACAGCCAAGGATTTTCCAGAGGTATCTGCCAGCGTTGATATCACGGTAGCTCAGCTGGCAAAATCCATTACAATGGCTGAAACCAATCTTAACATTCTTGTGCAAAACACTGCGCAGCTTGCCTATACCGTTAATCCGGAATATACGACAAACAAAGCCGTTACCTGGAGCAGCAGCCGGCCCAATGTAGCATCAGTTGATCAAAACGGCCTGGTAACTGCCCATAAGCGGGGAACAGCCACCATCACAGTTACTAGCCAGGACGGCAGCAAAAGAACCGCAAAAGCCACCATCAATGTTATTCAACCGCTGTACGGCATGGCCCTGGACAAGGAAGAGTTCCGAGTCGGCCTTGGTGAAACTGGCACACTGACCGCCGTCTTGGAGCCTTTGGACGCCTCCAACAGCAAGGTCCGCTGGTACTCCAGCAATTCCGACATTGCCAGGGTCTCCGGTTCCAGCATCAAAGCTTCTGTTACGGGTATTGCCTGGGGCGATGCTGAGATCACCGCAATTACCGATGAAGGTGAATATACCGATACTGCCATTGTGCACATCGGTGATTACAACAAGGCGTTGGAAACCGTTATGCTGTCCCTTGTTCCCAAAAGCGGCGGCGGGTATACCCCATTTATCCAATTCAAGAATTGGAGCAACATGGAGATCACCAGCGTAAACTTCATCATCCAGGGATATGACATCAATAACAACCTGCTGTATATGGGCAGCAATCATGCTTATGTGTACGGTGAATACCTCAATGAACTGGCCCCAGGATGGCAGACCGAATCCATTGGCTTCTATTATGAAAACCCCGGTAATTACACCGGCATTGAAAAAATCCGGGTGGCCATCACGGATTACACCACTTCCTCTGATGTGCAGTGGCATATATCCCTGACAGACCGTAGCTGGAAAGAATATGTCACCCCTGAGTTCGCCGCACTCCATCCCAGCACCTGATGAAGCACCATAACACAAGAGCCTGCCAATACGGTAGGCTCTTTATCTGTTGTATTGCCACATTTGCCAAAACAAGGTATACTAGACATCGTGTAGAACCTTCAACATAATTACGCATCTCAGGAGGAAACATACAATGAAGCTATCTGTTTTTACCCCAGTACTGGCATCCATTTCGCTTGAGGAAGCCTGTAAATATCTCCATTCCAACGATGTTCACTGGATTGAAATGGGCAGCGGCGGATATCCTGGAAAAGCCCACTGCAATCCAAAAGAGCTGCTTGCTAACCCTGCGAAGTTGGAAGAGTTCACGGCTACCCTGAAAAAATACGACATCTCCCTGGCTTCACTTTCTGTTCATGGCAACCCCGTTCATCCCGATAAGGAGATTGCAGCCAGATTCCATACCGATTTTGAAAACGCTGTGCTATTGGCCGAAAAGCTTGGCGTCACCCGTGTTGTCACCTTCAGTGGTTGCCCCGGTGGAAGTCCTGAAGACAAAACCCCCAACTGGGTCACCTGCTCTTGGCCGGATGACTACAAAAGCATACTAGAGTACCAGTGGAATCAGGTTCTGATCCCCTATTGGAAGAAGACCTCTGCCTGGGCTGCAGAGCATGGCATCCAGAAAATCGCCTTTGAAATGCATCCCGGCTTCTGTGTATATAACCCGGAGACGCTGCTTCGCCTACGCCGGGCAGTCGGCCCCATCCTCGGTGCCAATCTGGATCCCAGCCACCTATTCTGGCAGGGGATTGATCCTGTGGCTGCCATTCGCACCCTGGGGGATGCCATTTACTTCTTCCACGCTAAAGACACCAAAATCAACCCCTACAATACCGCCACCAATGGCGTACTGGATGTTCGCCACTATGGCGACGAGGCACAACGCAGCTGGATCTTCCGCACCGTTGGCTATGGCCATGATATGGGCGTATGGAAGGACATTATCAGCAGCCTTCGCATGGTTGGCTATGATGACATTATTTCCATCGAGCACGAAGACAGCCTCATGAGTCCTCTGGAAGGCTTAAACAAGGCCATCTCTTTCCTGAAGCAGGTTTTGATTTTCGAAGATGCCGGTCCTATCTACTGGGCGTAAGGAGAATGCTATGCCAAGGTTATTTGGAACCGATGGTGTTAGAGGTATTGCCAATGCAGACCTGACATGCGACATGGCCTTCAAACTAGGCCAGGCGGGTGCTTTTGTTCTGGGCAGCAATGTCCATAGACCCACCCTGCTTGTCGGCCGGGATACGCGCATCAGCGGTGAAATGCTGGAGTCAGCTTTGGTAGCCGGTATATGCTCAGTTGGTGCAAGGGCTGTATTGGTGGATGTGCTGCCCACTCCGGGTATCGCATATCTCACCCGGTATTATGGTGCTGATGCCGGTGTGGTTATATCAGCTTCCCATAACACGGTGGAATATAATGGTATTAAGTTTTTTGACCGCAATGGATGCAAACTGCCCGATGAAATGGAAGACCGCATTGAGGCCATTTTGACACACGGCGATTCTGACATGGTGCTTCCCACAGGTGTCAAGATTGGCCGCCGCGTGCGCCAGATCAACGCCCAGCGCCGCTACATCGACTTTGTCAAGGAAACCACCTCAGAAAGCCTGGAAGGCCTTCACATTGTGGTAGACTGCGCCCAAGGTGCCGCCTACCAGGTGGCACCCCTGGCCCTTCGTGAGCTTGGTGCTAACGTTTCAGTGTACTATCATGAGCCGGATGGTACCAATATCAATGAGAATTGCGGATCCACCCACCCAGAGCGGCTTTGCGAGCTGGTTCGTGAGCTTGGTGCAGATATCGGTATTGCCTTTGATGGCGATGCAGACCGATTGATTGCAGTAGATGAACGCGGTCAGATCATTAACGGTGATCAGGTGATGGCCATCTGTGCCATTCACTTAAAGGAACAGGGCAAGTTGAAAAACAACACCCTGGTTACCACCGTTATGAGCAATATGGGTCTGGATATTGCACTGAAAAAGCATGGCATCGAAAATGTTAAAACCAAAGTCGGCGACCGTTATGTTCTGGAAAGGATGTTGGCTGAAGGTTATTCTCTGGGCGGTGAGCAAAGCGGCCATGTTATTTTCCTGGATTACAACACCACAGGCGATGGCCTGATTACTGCCATACAGCTGCTGAGCATTATGGTCAAAACAAAGCAGAGCCTAGGCAGGCTGGCAAAGGTGATGCAGGTTTTGCCTCAGTCTCAGTATGGCGCAAAGGTGTCTGACAGTCGGAAATCCGAATATGCTAAAGATGCTGAAATCATTGAAGCCATTAAGGCTTTGGAAAACAAGTACGAAGGACGCGGCCGCGTGCTGGTCCGTGCCAGCGGCACTGAGCCTCTTGTACGTGTAATGATCGAAGGCGAGAATCAGTATGAGATGGATGCGGATGTGTACCGCTTGTCCATGCTCATAGAAAGCAAACTGCAATAGCACACAATGCAGGCGCTGGCATCACCAGCGCTTGCATTTTTTATACGCAAAAGCGCCGGTCAGAACTTCTGACCGGCGCTTTACATTCATACAAATCAGGAAATGATGATTGTCAGCAAGGACATGGCTACGAAAATGCCAGCGCAAATCTTGGTAAGCAAAGCCAGCTTGCCTTCGATAGATTTGGCCTTGTTTTTGCCGAAGAAGGTTTCAGCGCCACCGGAAATTGCGCCCAACCCCTGGGATTGCCCACTCTGCAAAAGCACAGTCACTATCATTACCAGGGCAGAAATGACCAGAAAAATATTGATCACGATTTCCAAAAACTGCATTTTGAAACCCTCCTTGAACTAAAGCTCAATTATCATACCATGTTTACAGGAAAAATACAAGCATTCTCCAAAAAGATGGTATATATCTGACAAAGAAAATATAACTGCCTGTTACACAGGCATGGTCATATCCTCACGGTTCAGCATTGTATGATCGATGCCATATTTCTGAGCCTGGCGGTACTTAAAGAACTTCGTCGCCACCTGGGGGAACAGGGCATAAGACAGTACATCCTCTTCCTGTTCATAGTATTCACGAATCTCTTCACGGTATTTATCAAGCTCCGGAGGAATGTCGTCAGCAGGCCGCTTGGTGATAACAGCTGCATCGCCAATGACCTTCCTGCGGACTTCATCATCGACAGGAGCAGGCAAACGCCCATATTCGCCCCGCAGCATCGCCTTGGTTTCCTTGGAAACCAGCTTGTAACGCTCACCGCCCAGAATGTTCATTACTGCCTGGGTGCCTACGATCTGGCTGGTGGGTGTTACCAGCGGCGGATAGCCGCAATCCTTGCGGACATTGGGGATCTCGGCCAGCACATCGTAATATTTGTCCATGGCATTGGCTTCTTTCAATTGACCTATGAGGTTGGAAAGCATGCCGCCAGGCACCTGGTAGATCAGAGTATTCGTATCAACCGACAGCACGCGCTCTGCATCGCGCCAGCCATCCTTGGCCAGCCGCTGAGCCACACCGCGGAAATAGGCGGCAATCTCGCTTAAGAGGCCCAAATCAAAGCCAGTATCATACTCGGTACCCTTGAGCGTCGCCACCAATGCTTCAGTAGCCGGCTGGGCAGTACCGTTCCCCAGGGGGGACAAGGCGGTATCCACAATATCCACGCCAGCCTCTACCGCCTTTAAAAGCGTCATATCGCCGGTACCGGTGGTGTTGTGAGTGTGCATAACGATAGGCAGGCGAGTTGCGGCCTTTAGCCGCTTGATGAGGGAATAGGCATTGTAAGGTAGCAGCAAATTTGCCATATCCTTAATGCAGATAATATCTGCGCCCATGGCTTCAATATCTTCTGCCAGTTTTACAAAATAATCTTCCGTATGAACTGGGGATATGGTATAGCTCATGGCCACTTCTGCGGTTCCGCCATACTTTTTGGTGGCTTTCACTGCTGTTTCCATATTGCGAAGATCATTGAGGGCATCGAAAGTACGTATGATATCGATGCCATTCTCAATAGACTTTTTCACAAAGTAGTCCACAACGTCATCAGCATAATGCTTGTAGCCAAGGATATTCTGGCCCCGCAGCAGCATTTGAAGCTTTGTATTGGGCAGCGCCTTGCGCAAAGTACGGAGCCTTTCCCAGGGATCTTCGTTTAAAAACCGCAGGCAGGCATCAAAGGTGGCCCCGCCCCAGCATTCCAGGGAGAAATACCCCACCTTGTCCAGCTTCTCACAGGCAGGCAGCATTTCACTGGTCTTCATGCGGGTGGCAGCTTGTGACTGGTGTGCATCCCGCAATATGGTATCTGTAATCAAAACTTTGGGCATTTTGAGTTTCTCCTTTACAAGCGTGCGGCCTCTCAGGCGATTGTCACAAGCACATCATTGGCGTTTACGCTGGCGCCTTTGCTTGTAACAATCTGAACCACTGTGCCATCCACCGGAGATATGATTTCATTCTCCATTTTCATGGCTTCCAGTATCAGAAGCACGCCGCCCTTTTTCACAGCATCGCCTTCCTTGACTTTTACATCAACAACGGTACCGGGCATGGGCGCTTTCACCGGCTGGCCGCCGGCTGCAGGCGCAGCCTTTGCAGCGGGTGCTGGGGCCGCAGCAGCCGGGACAGGTGCAGCTGCAACAGGTGCAGCAGCAACAGGTGCAGCGGCAGGAGCTATGGGTGCCGGGGCAGCCATAACAGGAGCCGGTACAGCGGACCGGATGACAGGCGTAGCGCCTGCGGCAACTTCTTCAACTTCCACTTCATAAGATACCCCGTTGACAGTAATCAAAAACTTACGCATATCGATTTCCTCCTCATAATGATCGCTTACATGCGGCTATATACTTGTTCTTCACGCCCTGCTTTTTGCCAGGACGGGCTATTTTGAATGCGCCGTACCTTGCGAACTACAAATCCGGCTGTGCTGTCATCCCACATGGCGGATACGGCAGCAGTTATTACAGCTATCAGCTGTTCCTGTTCCTCTTTTAAAAGGGTGGCTGCCACTGCAGCTGTTAGTACAGCTGCTAATTCATCATCCACCGGCTGCAGCGAATCGGGTGCTTTTGCTTCCTTCTTTTTATCCAAAGCGGCGTACCGCAAAAGAATCGCACCGCCGATAATCATCGCCAGCCCGGCAAAAACAATGATCGCGCCTACCGTGGATACAGATAGTCCCAATATTACCAGGTCCATTTACTCACCCATCCCTTCTCACAACGGCAGGTTGCCGTGTTTCTTGGGCGGGTTAGAATCCCGCTTGGAAGACAGCATCTCAATGGCTGCAATCAGGTACTTGCGGGTTTGCTCCGGCTCGATCACATCATCTAGCATACCATCCCTGGCTGCTTGAACGCCGTCGGCCACATTTTGTGCATATTCCAAAATCAGCTTTTCTCTTGCCTCAAGAACTGGCTCCGTGCTTTGCTGCAATTCCTTGCTGTAGAGCACTTGCACGGCCGCTTCTGGTGATAGGGCAGATATGACTGTACCCGGCCAGCCATAGGCCACATCCGCATTGGCCTTGCCGCCCATGGCCACATAGCTTATACCAATCGCATTGCCCACAATCACAGAAACCTTGGGACAGGTAGCTTCAGCGTACGAATACAATAGCTGACCGGCAGCGGTGAGTATACGGTTTTGCTCTTCCGGTTCCACGATCTTAAGGCCCGTTGAGTTGATGAGGCTTACCACCGGCAGGCTGTAGCAATCGCAGAAGCGTACAAACCTGGCTGCCTTAGCCATTGATCCAGGGCAAAGCCTGCCTTCGTTATGCTTGGCGTTGCTGCAAACAACACCAACTGTACGACCGCCCAAGCGACCAAGTATAATACGGATAGCCTTCGCATAATCACCGTTAAGCTCAATAAAGCTGCCGCCATCCATAAGGGAGGCTAGAAGGGCGTCAGAATCAGCCGGGTCCACTGCATTCATCAGCCTGTTTAAATCATCGGTATCTACAATGGGGGCATCTTCAGTATTGCAGCCCGGCAGCAAATCCAGCACATCGACAGCCAGTTTAAATGCTGCCTCCTCATTGTCTGCCACCAACGATACGGCTCCCTGGGTTGAAAGCATTTGAGCGCTGCCCAGTGTTTTTGCGGTATAGTCTTTACCGGTTGCTGCGCTTACGACCTGTGGACCAAAGACCATCAACTCGCCAACATCCTTGGCCATGATGCTGATATCGGCCAAACGGGCAATCAATGCCGCACCGCCGACACAGGGCCCCAGCACCAGGGAAACAATCGGGCATACGCCGCTCATTCTGGACAGCTTAGCGTAAATGCCTGCGTATGCATCCATTGCACGGGCACCTTCGTCCAGCCGGACTCCGGTGCTGTCGCACAAGGCAAGCACCGGTGCTCCCGTCTTTTGTGCCAAGTCCAAAACCTTCATTATTTTGGCTGCCTGAAGCTGCCCCATGGCTCCGCCATGCACAGTAAAGTCCTGGGCAAACAAATATACAGGACGTTCACGGATGGTGCCGTAGCCTGTCACCACCCCGGCTCCCTCATCCCCGCGGGATACAAGGGTATCCATTTCCACAAAGCTCCCTTGATCCAGTAGCTTTGCAATGCGCTGGCGTGCTGTTAACTTGCCCGCCGCATGCTGCTTTTCTACTTTCCCAGCGTCACCGCTGATGATGTCCCTTCTTTTATCAAGTACCTTAAGAGCACCCTGGGTATCGCTCATGCTGTTCTCCTCCCGTGGCTTCCCTATGAACCTAATAAGGTAATTAAAAACGTTCAAATTCTAGCCAATTTCAATTATTCTACAATCCCCCCCTATTTCCTGCCCTTTTAATAATTTTCATTGTTTTTAAGTTTGGCAATTAATGAAAAAACCGCTTTAAGCGGCTTAAGGCTGTAAAAATATTCAGGAAGTAGGAAGAGCCAAGGTCCTCTAATTACAGATAAAAAAACCGGAGCGATAGATAACGCAATTTTTGATAGCCGCAAGATGTTATTCTATTGCTTCTGCAGAATAAAGCACTCCGGAGATCCTTGCCCCGCATTTACAAACCGCTGCTGCAGAATATTAAATGCCTGAGGGGGATAAGTGGCCAGCCAGCTTGTTAGCTCATTGAGTTCTCTTGTTCCTTCATCATGGCCTGGATAAACACAAATGGTGCAAACGCCGCCTGGCATCAGCAGGTTCAGGCAACCCGTTATTGCCATTTGGGTTGTCTCCCAGCGGGTGGTGATACTTTTGTCACCGCCTGGAAGCCAGCCCAAATTGAACACCGCCAGCTTCACCGGACTTAACACCATTTCCTGTACATGTTCATGGCCCATGCAATAAAGCGTGCACCGGTCAAGGAGCCCTTCGGCATTTAGCAGCTCCCGGGTCTTTTCAACCGCCGCAAGTTGTACATCAAAGGCGATCACCTGTCCCCGCTCCCCAACCAGCCGCGCCAAATTGCAAGTGTCATGGCCGTTGCCCATGGTGGCATCAATCACCACGTCGCCAGGCTGAATCACCCTGCTATGGCAATCCAATGCCAAATACCTAGCGCTCTTTAACAAAAAAGCCATTGGCTGCTCACAAACCCTTCAAAACCCGTACTTCATCATCCGTCAGATGACGCCACTGGCCCCGGCCCACATCCCCCAGCTTTACCGGCCCAAATTGCACCCGGCGCAAAAGCACCACCTGATGGCCCACCGCTTCAAACATACGGCGAACCTGGCGGTTGCGGCCTTCATGGATGGTTACAAGCGCAGTTGTGGAAAAAGCATCGTACTTGATAATGCGCACCTTAGCGGGCGACGTTTTCTTGTTGTTTAGCCATACGCCGTCCTGAATCCTCCGGGCCGTCTCCACTTCCAGACGGTTGGAAACCTTGGCCAAATATACCTTGTCTACTTCTTTGCTGGGGTGCAAAAGCCGCTGGGTCAGTTCACCGTCGTTGGTTAAAAGCAACAGGCCTTCACTGTCATAATCCAGTCGGCCTACAGGATACAAACGTACAGGATAATCCCGAAATTTATCCAGCACCGTTGGGCGCCCTTCAGGATCAGAGGCGGTTGCCACCTCACCCATGGGCTTGTGGTACAGCAGGTAATGCTTTTCTTCCTCCAACTGAACCGGTTGTCCATCCACCAGTACAACGTCAGTAAGCTCCACCTGCACACCCATCTGCGTGACAACGGTGCCGTTGATCAAAACACGGCCTTCGGCTATCATTTTCTCCGCCGCACGCCGGGATGCCACTCCGCACTGGGCCAAATATTTTTGTAAGCGCATATGATCCCTTTCAGCATATAGTGTGGTTCAATCAAACATAAGGTAAAAGAATAGCGCGCTGTCTCGCAGTGCAGGCGGTTTTTGTGCCTGCTGGGCCGTAGCAGAATACAGCATTCTGTCCACGCCGCCCAAAACAAAGCCGCAGCTTTGATAAAACTGGCATGCAGCCGGATTGCCATTTTGCGTTTCCACCATGATCCCTTTCAGGCCGCGTTCCTTGGCCCAACCAATGCATGTATCCAAAAGTCCGCGGCCCACCCCTTTGCGGCGGCAGCGAACATCCACCCGGATGTCCCACAGCATAGCCAAGTTGTTCCAATGATGGGCAGCCACAGCCTGACCAGCCGGCTTTCCGTCCTGATGGGCAATAAAGCATACAACGTCGTTTCTCTTAAGCAACTCCTGAGGCGTAAACAGGCTTTCTTGTGGGTAGTTGCGCCATTCCGCTTTGCCAAGGGGCATGTAATCCAGCGAAAAGCCGGACCTGGTTACTCTAACCGCTGCCAATTCCCCCACCAAATATCTGTTGTCAAACTGGTTATACAGTGGGATGGTGGTTTCGCTCAAGGGCAGGATTGTCAGCATGCCGCATCTCCTTCAGGCCTATCGGTCAAAAAATCCGTTGCCAGCATACCAAAAAAATCGACAAAATTCAAGACTTGTATCTCACGGCTCCGCAAGGCTGTGTGCATGACGCCGCCATGCATAGCATAACTTGTCTGCCATCTTTTTATCACAAAAGAAAGCAATCCGCAAGATTTTTTCATAAGTGGGTATCGTGGTACGCTAAGTAGTATTCCAACATGAAAAAAGCGAGCCCTTTATAAGAGCCCGCAGATATGCTTGTTGAATCAATCGTTCAGGAAGCGGATATCTATGGCGCCGTTGGATGTGTTCACTGTCAGACTGCAGCGTCCGGATCCACCGGAATTCAAATTATTGTCAGCATTGGAGGTATCGGAAGATATGGTGTAGTCCGCCCTTCTTCCGGCCACGCTGCCACTGATCCCGCTATTGGAACTGCGCAGGTCGATGTTGTTGGCAGTGATCTGATCCACTGTAACCCGGCCGTTGGAAGTGTTGACTGTCAAACGATCCTTGGCAGCAGCCTGGCGTACAGAAACAGATCCATTGGATGAGCGAAGCTCCACATCACCGGAAACAATGAGCTTTTCTGCATTCACCCTGCCATTGGAGGTGGTGGCTTTTACAAGCGACGAATGAATGTCTATTAGCTCAAGGGAACTGTTGGAAGTCGTTACCCTTATCTGCGCAGCTGTCAAATCTGCAAGCTTCACAGTTCCATTGGATGTTACAACCGTCATGTCACCAGAATCCGTAAGGCCCGATACATTCACAGAAGCGTTGGAAGTATTTAGATTCAATGCGCCGGCAAAGGCTTTGGGTACAACGACCTCCACCATTGGATTTTGATTGAAGCCATTGAAAATGGTAGAACCGGTAAACCAGCTGCCGCTAGAAAACAAGTTTTCTTTTTCGTACTTAAGGGTCAACACACCTCTTTCCAAAGACACCTCATACGGGTCTTCATCAGCTGTATAATAGCGAATGGTGATCTCATCCCCGTTGGATGGAGAAACAGTCACAGGCATGTTGCGGGTGATGACCTTAATCTCCGTTACACCCCCTGCCTGCACAGCATAATCCTGTGCCTGGTACGTTATCTCTGTCGCTGCATTGACCATCACCTTCGGCTTTGACGCAGAAGCACTGATCCCCACCAAATAAAGCGCCAATCCAACCACCAGCAAAACACTGGCCGCTTTCAGCATCTTTTTATTCATACAATCCTCCTCCTTACAAATCCCCTTTTAATGAAGGATACAACGGTTATCGTTGCCCCCATAGCCATTGGGATAGCTCCCCTTGCCCCGTAGAACAAGAAGATCGATAGGCCCATGGCAGCCATGCCAAGACCCATTTGCCCAATGGCAGGCAGACCACTGTACAAACCACCTGTCACCAGTGTAATGATGGCAGCCATGCCACCAGAAAAAAGACCCAGGCAAAGCGCCCACAACATTAACACCAGCACCCAGACCAGGATCAGCACCATCAGCAAAAGTGCCGCGCCTGTTATTAAAAGCGGAAACCAGACTGGAAAGCCCAGTATCAGCAAGGCAATCACAATGCCGCCAAGCTTTCTTTTGGGGGCAGTGTTCCCGCTAAAATCCGAAAGCACCTTCCGTGCTATCATGTGCATGGGTTCCATTTTAGCTACGGCTTCTTCCTCTGTCATGCCTTCTTCCATACGATCATCAATGATTTCCGAGTAATAGTGCAGCGTCCGCTCTATTTCCCCTTTGGGCAGGCCTTTGAGCTCCTGCCGTAAGCCCTGAAGAAACTCTTTGCGCGTCATCGGCCTGCCCTCCTGATAAAATCGTACACCTTCATCACATCTTCCCAATCGGCTAAAAAGTCTGCTATCCTATCCCGTCCGGCTTGCGTGATGGCATAATACTTTCTCAGCCGCCCATCATGCTCTCTAGTATATATTTGAAGACACTGTGCGCTTTCCAGTCTTCTCAAAATGGGATACAAGGTGGACTCCGATATATCTATTACGGAAGATATGTCCTTGATGAGCTGATACCCATAGGAATCCTGCTGAGTCAGCAGCGATAGAACGCAAATTTCAAGCAGGCCCCGTTTTAGCTGAACATCCAAGGCATCACCTCCTGACAGGCAATATCATACATCGTGCAATACTATGCGTCAAGTAGTATATCAAATTCTAATCTTTTTTTAACAATATAAAAAGCCTGCTCCCCAACGTATGGAAGCAGGCATACTTGTCTATCAAGTTACCAGTACCTTTTGATCACCCGTCGCCAGATAACAGCCAGCAATCCAAAATACACCAAAATAAGTACAGCTGTAAGGCTATTGCGCAGCGTTTGGGGAAATGAGCCAGTTGTCGATGATTCTACCGATTCCGTAGCGAAAGGTACGGGGCATGACCTCGCTGTCTGCCACCAGCGGTCTTTCCAGCAGCACCTTACCATCCAGGGTAAGGCGTGCTGTACCTACCACCTGGCCCTTTTGAACCCCGACAGAAAGGGTATCCGGCAGATCAAATTCCATCTGAGGCCACTGATCAATCCTCACCGGAGTGCCCAAATCCCCTTGCAGACGCACTGCAACCTCGCTATCCACCCCATCAACAACAGGCAGGCTGCGCACCTGTTCCCCATTGGCCAGCATCAACACATACCGGTAGTTGGCAAAGCCATAATCCATCACCCTTGCAGCCTCTTCAAACCAGTTGGGGCAATTGAGTACAACGCCTACTACTTCAAGTCCGTTTCGCTCCGCACCAAAGACCAGGCACCTGCCTGCAGCTTTGGTATAACCGGTTTTGATGCCGGTGGCGCCTTCATAGCTTGAAAGCAGCCTGTTCTTATTGTTGAGTATCCTGTCATACTCCCGCCCCTCCCAGGGGATGGTAGCCCGTTGGGTTGATACGATCTTTCGAAACAAGGGATGCTTCATGGCTTCCCGTGCAATCAGCGCCAAATCATATGCCGTTGTATGATGGGTATTGTTGGGCAGGCCATGCGGTGTTTTAAAAACACTATCCTTGCAGCCAAGCTCCTGGGCCCGCTGTGTCATCATATCACAGAATTGATCCACTGAACCTCCGATATGCTCAGCAATCGCAACTGCCGCATCATTGCCGCTGGCCAGCATCAGCCCATACAACATCTGCTCCAGGGTCAGCTTTTCCCCCTGGGCAAGATATATGCTGGTGCCGGGAACGCCAAAAGCGTTTCTGCTGGTGGTTACGATTTCATCCAGCTTTCCGTATTCTAAGGTAAGCAGTGCCGTCATTACCTTGGTGGTGGAGGCCATGGGCAGCGGCGCAGTTTCATTTTGAGCATACAGTATCATACCTGTCTGCTCCTCAATGAGGACTGCCGCTTTTGCCGAGGCAGAAAATGTCTCCTCAATCTGCTGTTCTTGAGCCGATGCGCCCATAGGCAGAAGCAGGCATGCCGCCACAAGTATGCCTGCTGCATTCCATTTGGTCATTGAACTCCTCCGTAGGCGGTTACTTTATGACATCCTATCATCATAGGAGGAAGGTGCACCCCGGTTCATTTGGTTCAACCCCGAGCTTTCACGGCGTTCATCACGCTGTTCTTCACGTCCCTGGCTTCCAGACTGCCCGCTAGGAATTTTCTGATATTTGTTGTTTTTGCCGCTTTCACTACCGCGGAAAATGCTTCGGACATCCTCCACCATCTGGGGCAACAGTTCCACCATACGATCAGCAATGGCAACAGGCTGAGCGGGAAGCATTTTAACAGAGCCATTACCCACTACCAAAAAGCCAACCGGCTGAACCGAAACACCAGCACCGGAGCCGCCAGCAAAAGGCATTTTGCCATCTGACCCCTGGGGTGGATGAACCTTATTCTTATCCTCCTGCCCATATTCGCCGCCTCCGGCAACAAAACCGAAGCTGACCTTGGATACAGGGATCACCGTCACGCCATCTGCAGTGCTGACGGGATCGCCAATCACAGTATTCACATCCACCATATCCTTAATATTTTCCATGGTGGTCTGCATCATGTTTCCGATGGGGTGCTCCATGCACGCTCCTCCTCGCTGCTTGTTTTCTTCTCTCGCCTGCGTGCGACCAATGCCGCTATTCCTACCAATGTGCATCCAAGAAGTAGATTGCCCAGGCGAATAAACAATATGCAGGAAAGCGCTATTGCGCAAGGATTCCCCTGAAAATCCGGCCATGCCTGAAGGTTATGGTGAACGCCACGAGCCCGCAGCCTCTCCCGCAAAATGTCCATCACTATTTTTACTGAGCCTGCAATTAAGGCAGTATAAGCCGCATTGGAAAACCCAATGCGAGTTTCCACACCGATATGCAAGATTTGAATCGTCTTGGTAAACAAGGCTCGTGTGATATTTGTTTCCTTGATGATGCGGATTACTCGCAAAAATCCCTGCCATGTATCTGAAATGTTCCCGCTGTGCCGCTTTGGACTTCCCTCAAAATGAAAAGAGAGGTTCAGCCTCTTTTGCTCATCCCTTTCAAAACCTACATTGGCTTGTAATCTTATGCCCCAAACATGCAGTACAATGGCACCTGTAACATGCGATCCTGCAGCCATATCCACCCGAAGATGCAAAGGGGTGATGGCCAGCGCATACAGCACCATGAAAATTCCCAAAAGTGACAAGGCCTGCCCCCCTTTTTACATTGCACAGGGTTATTCTTGCCATGTCAGGAAAACTTCATTCTGCCAAGCTCGCCAGATAGCCCTTTTCAAAGATGCTTCCTCGATCAATCAATTTTTATCGCACAAAAAAGGAAGCAGTTCTTTCTGCTTCCTTTTCTGCTTCCTTCCGTATGTCAGCCCTGGGGACCGGCATTGACAACCTCTTGGGGCATGTTGGTATATTTTTCAAAATTCTTTCGGAACAGGCCTGCCAGCTTCTTGGCAGTTTCATCATATTCTACCTTGTCACCCCACATCTTTCTCGGGGAAAGAACATCATCCGGCACACCGGGGCATGTGACAGGCACCAGCACATTGAAATTGGGGTCCAGCACAAATTCACTGTTTTCCAGTGTACCGTTTAAGCACGCGGCAACCATGGCACGTGTCAGAGAAAGCTTCATGCGCTTGCCGCTGCCGCTGGCTGTACCGCCAGACCAGCCAGTATTCACCAGGTATACATTGGCATTGAACTTGTCGACATACCTTCCCAGCAGCTGTGCATAGCGTGTAGCAGGCAGGGGAAGGAAGGGGGCGCCAAAGCAGGTGGAGAAGGTTGCCTCGGGCTCTTTGACGCCGCGCTCTGTTCCAGCCAACCGGGCAGTATAGCCGCTAACATAATGGTACATGGCAGCTTCCCTTGTGAGCTTTGAAACAGGCGGCAATACCCCAAAGGCATCGGCCGTCAGGAAGATCACGGTCTTTGGATGTCCGCCGATGCCGGGAATAACGGTATTGGAAATGAACTCTACTGGATAGCCCACACGGGTATTTTCAGTGCGGGAATCATCATCAAAATCCAGTTCCCGGGTCTCAGGATCATAGACTACGTTTTCCACCAAGGCTCCAAAGCGGATTGCGCCGTAGATCTCCGGCTCATTTTCTTTGGACAGCCTGATGCACTTGGCATAGCAGCCGCCTTCCATATTGAAAATGCCGTCATCCGACCATCCGTGCTCGTCATCCCCGATCAGGCTGCGATCAGGATCGGCAGAAAGTGTGGTCTTGCCGGTACCGCTCAGACCAAAGAACAGGGCTGTATTGCCATCCTTGCCGATGTTGGCAGAGCAGTGCATGGGAAACACATCCCGTTTGGGCAGCAAATAGTTCATAATAGAGAAAATGCTCTTTTTCATTTCGCCCGAATACTGGCTTCCTGCAATGATGACCAGCCTTTTCTCAAAAGAAATGATAATGGCTGCTTCAGAATGTACGCCATCAGCATCGGGGGCACACTTGAAACCGGGTGCGGCGATAACGGTAAAATCAGCCTGATGGTTTTTGAGCTCTTCTTTTGTGGGACGCAGCAGCAACTGGTGCATGAAAAGGTTTTGACTGGCCATTTCATTGATGACACGTACGCCGATGCGGTATTTGGGATCAGCACCTGCATAGCCGTCGAACACATACAGCTCGCGGTTTTGCAGATAAGCGCACATCTTGCTGTATATGGCATTGAACTTTTCAATGGCAATGGGCATGTTGGTCTTTCCCCAGGATATTTCATCATGGATGCTGGGCTCATCCACGATATAGCGGTCCTCAGGAGAGCGGCCTGTATACTTTCCTGTATACACAAGCAGCGCTCCCGTGTTGCTTAAAGAGCCTTCCTTGCGCGCAAGCGCATGTTCCACCAGTTGACCGACAGCAAGGTTGTGGTGCACTGCAGCCAGGTTATGCAAACCAAGAGACTTAAGGTTTAGATTCATGCGCTTACCCTCCAGTAAAATATTTGATTAGCATTCCATATGTTAACCACAAGGCCATAATTCAATCATGACCTTGATTGATTACGTATCCCGCAATTTCATTTCTTCATACGCATTGGCAAGCATGGCAAAGGCGTGAAGATCCAGCGTTTCACCGCGTACACGTTCATCCATTTTGCATAGCGCCAACAGCTCCTTAGCAGACTCTCGGCTAAGCGCCATAGCCGCCTGCAAATTATTCAGCAGCGTTTTTCTACGCATCAGAAAAGCGGCGGAAGCCATTCGGAAAAACATGTTCTCATTTCTCACATCCACTGCAGGCGCTTCTAAAAAAGGAAGTACCACAAAAGCGCTGTCAACCTTGGGCGGCGGCGTGAAAGCCGCTGCAGGAACGACTTTGGCGATGTAGGGCTTGCAATAATACTGGGCCCGAACCGCCAGCATACCATACTCATCTGTACCCGGTGCTGCCATGATCTTGTCAGCCACTTCTTTTTGCACCATCACCGCCAGGCTGTTAATGGGCAGCTTTTTTGTTAGTAGCAGATTCATTAGTGGTGATGTTATATAATAGGGAATGTTTGCAACCACAGAGAAGCTGCTTCCCAGAGGGGCGGTGATTTCTTTCAGGTTGCTTTTGAGCACATCCCCTTGAACCACAGTCACATTAGGGTGCCCCGCAAGCGTTACACGTAATATCGGCAGCAGCGCTTCATCCAGCTCCAGTGCAATGACCTGTCTTGCCGCCTTGGCAAGCAGCGCCGTCATGCTGCCGCTGCCAGGCCCGATTTCCAGCACACCGTCCTCTTTTGTTACCCCGGATGCATCTACCAGTTCCGCAAGCAGTGCTTCATCATAAATAAAGTTTTGTCCAAGCCCTTTTTTATAACGGAACTGGCTGTCTTTAATAGCCTGCTTTGCTTTACTCAACGATATCTCCTTTACGGCCTTCGCCGTTTACATACAGGTTCTTACATGCTATACTACAAGCATTATCCCAATCCCTGCCATGTTGTGAGGTTAATGTATGACAAATATTGAAAAAAAATCGGAAGCAGCCAGCACATTTTCCTGCCCAGGCTGTGGCGGCCGTGCTTTGTTTGACCCCGAAAGCCAAAATCTGAAATGCCCTTATTGCAGCAGCGAAACCTCCATACAAAAAATTATGGAGCAGCCGCAGGAATATGATATCGACGATGCCCCCACCACCCACCAAAACGACTGGGGGGTGAATGTCCGTGTCATCCGCTGCCAAGGTTGCGGCGCTGAAACTGTTCTTGAAACACAAACCACCGCTGATCTGTGTGCATTTTGTGGCAGCCCCCATGTGCTGGATGACCAGTCGGAAGCCGGCATTGCCCCAGAAAGCTTGATCCCCTTTCAGATTACAAAGGATCAGGCTGTATCCTCTTTCCGTAAATGGTTGAAAAAGCGCTGGTTTGCGCCATCCAAGGCCAAAAAAATGGCTACCCTTGGAAAAATTGCAGGTGTATACCTGCCCCATTGGACTTATGATGCCAATACCACTTCCGTTTATTATGGTCAGGAAGGCCACCATTATTATGTTACCGTTCCCGTTACCGTAACAAAAGATGGAAAGCAGGTAACGGAAATGCGCCAGGAACGGCGTACCAGGTGGTCAAATACCAGCGGCATCGTCTCCAACGATTTTGACGATGTACTGGTTGCAGGCAGCCAAAGGCTGGAAGAAAACCTGCTGTCCCGTGTCCGTCCATATGACCTGCAAAAGCTCTGCCGGTACCAGGCAGGCTTTATCAGCGGCTTTATCAGCGAGAAACCTTCCATCAGCCTTAAGGATGGATGGACCGTGGCACGACAAGAGATTGACCGTGTTATGGAAGATCTGGCCCGGGATGACATACTGCGCCATGCTGATGAAGCCAGAGTCTCAAGCCTGCGGTCTGAGCATAAGAACGTACGCTACAAACTGACGCTGCTGCCCATGTGGTTGTCTTCCTTTACCTTCAAGGAAAAGGCCTATCATGTGCTCATCAACGGCCAAACCGGCAAGGCGGGCGGCCAGGCGCCAGTAAGCCCCTTGCGGGTGTTGATTGCGGTGCTTATTGGCCTTGGCCTGATTGGCATCCTATACCTGCTTTTTGCAAGCGGCGAAGGCGATATCGTAAACTATATCAGCTATTATTAATGCTGCTTTGCTTATCCAGCCATACAACCTTTTTGACCAATTGAAAATCGGCAAATTCCTTCAGACACCTGTTCAAAGCCCGCTTGTCGGGCTTTTTTCCTTTTTCGGACCAGTAGCCCCTTACCATTAAGGAATCAGCCTTGCGGTCCGTTTCAAGCTCAATGCGGCCCACAAATTCCTCACCCTGCAATACAGGCAGTACATAATAGCCGTATTGGCGATGCTCCTTTGGCGTGTAAATCTCCCAGCGATAATAAAAATCAAACAGTAGCTCCAGTAGCTTTCTATCCCACAGCATATTGTCCAGCGGGGCAATCACCTGGGTTCGCGGCATGAACACACGGCCGGATACTGCATCGGCAAGCAATTCTTCATCAGCAGTCAGGATGTAAAGCGTATCACGGATGCCTTCCACATTCACAGGCATGATCTCATTTTGTTCAAGCAGCCGAGCAAACAACACATTTCGATACTCTGTTTTCCTATCAGGCAAGCCCAGGTATGCATCCGAAGCCTTGTTCCACAAAAGACCCACACCGCCAATGCGGCGCTTCAGCCGCCAAACACCATGATTCAGATCATCAGGATATGGGTCGTGGGCAGAGAATATCTCATCAGGAATCAGCTTTTCCGCAAAGTCATAGGCCTTTTGCGTACCGCGCTTGTGATGTACGCAAAGCTCGCCCCGAAAATACAAAGCCTCCAGAACCGCCCTGGATACCGTTGTGGACGACCAATACCAATCAACTTTATCGCGGCTCTCAAAATCGTCCGAAAAAGATGGCCCTTGCGTTTTTAGCGCCTGCCGAATGGCCGGTGCTGCCTCCTGAATCTGCTGGTAGCTGCGCACCCACTCCTGGCCGTATGCCCAACGGGTCCGTGCAAAGCAGGGCCAATCCTCCACAGGAAAGATGGCCATGTTTTTATCCCAGTAATCAATGAGGCGGCGCTTTTGATACAAAAGGCTGTCCAGCATGGATTCACGGTACCCATCTACCCTTGATTGGAGCACCAGGTCGGCATTCCGGCCACAGACATTGATCGGGTCGTACTGTATGCAGCCCGCCTTTTGGATAAAGGATAAGACGCCTTCCTTACCCAAGTAACGCTTCTCACCCAACAGCCCCTGCTTCAGCAGCATAAAGCGCTTCGCCTGCTGTTTCGTAATGTTCAAGCCATTACCTCCCGCCCAGATGCCTTTTCAGCGTCTCCTCCCGGCTCATAGCATACAACACTGGTGCATCCTCAGAAGAAAAAGCTCGCAGTGTGAGCCTTGGTGTTTGTAATGTGCATGTCTGCATCAAAATACAACCTCCCAAATGTCATACCGTTTCTTCAGTACATAGCCTAGCTTTTGCGCCAGCAGCAACGATGCGATGTTTGCTGCATCCCAGGAGGGTTGAATGCCCTTAGCCAAGCAGTCAAGTATCAATTGGGCGCAGCAGGCACCTGCTAATCCCTGTCTTCGCATATCCTCCCTGGCATCGGTTTGGATCTCAATTCCTTGATTGTATACCACATAGGACGAAGCTCCTGCCACCAGCTCACCACGCATAAGGGCTGCAACCCCTATCCCCCGGCAGGCATAATCAGTCGCATCATCGAATTGAGAGCACCAGTCCCGGCTCCATGGTTCCTGCATTGCAAGTAAATACAAAGATGCATCTATGGGCCTTAACACAACATCCGGCGCCAAGGCTCCAGCAATGCTTTGCAGCTTCTCTTTATCAAAGGGTTCACATGTCTCCATAGCATAACGTGTGCCGTGCTCCATTTTTTGCGGCTTCCAAAAGGCTATGTGTTCCGCCCAGCCCTGCACCGCAGGTATGTACCATGTCTTCCCCTTTTCAAGAGCCAGCTTACCGGTCAAATGCCGTGCAGCAGCACTTTGGTAGTTGCCGCCCAAAATGGCAAAATCCCCCACGCACATAACCGCTGCTTGGGGTTTGCTCGGATGGTCACCAAATGCCTGGCCCATACAACCATCAAGACAGGCGCGCATCAAACCATTAGGTTCAGGAAACAAACTGGCAGCGCATCCACGCTTATCAAAAGGGATGGAAAAAACAGCTTGAAGCAAAGCCTATTCCTCCTCGATTTGAACCTTGTCCCTGCCAAAGTCATTGATCAGCTCCTGCACCAGGCTCTTTTCCCGCTGCTCCTGTTTGGGGTCATTCTGCTCGGCCATAACAGCCTCAAACTGAACCGGTGCCCCAGATACGTCCTGCAAAGCCGCCGCGATGGCCGCCTTACGGCCATCCTGATTCAGGTACCGGATGGCAAAGGGATTGGTTTTGGGCACCACAGCACGATAGGTATTATCCTTGATGCCGCCAAAGGCACAGGCAGCCAGCTGACTGAAGAGGCTTACATCCGTCTTCTTCAAGTTTTGCAGCATCATATCCCATATTTTCTTAGGCGGCATACCCGTACCATCTGGCGTTTGCATCATCTGCGGAGCTGACACCTTGGGAGATTGGGTAGGTGCTGGCTTAGCAACCGGCGCAGCCTGCTTTGGTGCTGCTGTAGCCGCAGGCGATGCAATGACGCCATTTTGCACCTTTTTCTCCAGCTCTGCCACCCGCTCCATCAGTTCATCCACACTGTTGTCATTGGCTGGCAAGCAGGCCTTTACTGCTGCCGACTCCAATGCTATGCGAGGCGAAGATGCCCATTTGATCTCCGTTTCCACCTTCATAAACAGATCCAGCAGCCGCAAAAGCTTGTTGGGTGTAAACCCTTCCGCCTGCTTGACATAGGCCGCTGCATCCTCTGGCGTGATTTCCAGCAGCGATACCACCTCCGCCCCACAGGATACCGCCATCAAAAGGGCGCGTATGTGATAGGCCATATCCTTGGCAAAGACTTGAGGCTCCCGGCCTGCACGCATCAACTCGTCCACCAGCTGCATGGTTTTGCGCACATCACCTTGAGACAGCGCATCGGCAAAGGTGAACAAAAAGGGCTTATCTGCCGTACCGAGCACTCCCCGCACCAGTTCTTCCGTTACCTGGCTTCCATAACCCATGCACATATCCAATATGCTCAGGGCATCCCGCATACCGCCTTCGGCTGCTCTGGCAATCAACGCCAGCGCACCGTCTGTTGCATCCGTCCCGGCTTTGTTTACGGCCTCCCGCAATCGCCCGGCAATCTGCTGAGCTGGGATGCGCCCAAAGTCGAACCGCTGGCAGCGGGATAGTACCGTAGCCGGCAGCTTTTGCGGCTCTGTGGTCGCCAGTATGAACACCACATGGGCTGGCGGCTCCTCTAGGGTTTTTAAAAGCGCATTGAAGGCTGCGCCTGTAAGCATGTGGACCTCGTCAATGATATACACTTTAAACCGCCCGGTTTGAGGCGGATACTTCACCTTCTCCCGAAGGTCACGTATCTCATCCACGCCGTTGTTGCTGGCGGCATCGATTTCCACCACATCCAGACTGGTTTCCTCTTTCAGGTTCTGGCATACAGCGCATACGCCGCAGGGATCACCCTCATTGGGGTCTATACAGTTGACAGCACGGGCCATGATCTTGGCCGTACTGGTTTTGCCCGTTCCCCTGCTGCCGCAAAAAAGATAGGCATGGGCAATCCGCCCGGATGCCACCTGGTTCCGAAGGGTTCTCACAATGGCCTCCTGCCCCACCATATCCGAAAACGTGCCTGGGCGCCATTGCCTGTACAAAGCCTGATATGCCATGGTTTCCTCCCGTGGTGGTATTCCATTCCTTTTGTATTATCCTCCATTTTCACTGCAGTTTCAAGGCCATAGGCCAAGAAACTGTGTGCATGTTTTCCCACAGCACCCGTTCATAGCCAAAAAACGCCGTCTTTTCGGACGACGCTTTTTGCAAAATGATGAGTATGTTTATCTATCCCTCATGTGGATCGGCAGCGAGAACCAGAAACGGCTTCCTTTGCCAACCTCGCTTTCCACACCGTAGGGCAGGTGATGCATATCCAATATGGACTGTACAATGGATAAGCCAAGTCCCGTACCAATAGCCGCCCTTTTGTGCCTGGATGCACGATAATACCTGTTCCAGATTTGAGGTATCTCTTCTTTTGAAATTCCGCTGCCTGTATCGATAACAGACAGGGTCACATTCTCCTTGTCAACGCTCTGGCGTACCAACACCTGTTTGTCATCGCCCGTATACAGTATTGCGTTATTAATTAAGTTGTAAATCGCCTGGGTGATTTTCGTTTCATCCGCATTTACAAACACATCCGCTTCAGACTCAAATGTAATGGTATAGCCATCCTGCTCCGTCAGCTTCTGATAGCGTTTGAGCACATCCCTGATACTTAAAGTGAGGTTGTAGGGCTCAAGAATCAACTCCTGGCTACCTGACGCCAGCTTGGAATAATCCATCACAGCGCTGACCAAAGTAGACAGACGCTTTGTTTCATCAATGATCACCTGCATGTTTTCCGGTGTATTCTCACCGGGGATATCCCGCATCACCTCGGCATAGCCGCCGATCATGGTAAGTGGTGTTCTTAAGTCATGGGATATATTGGCAATCAGTTCCTTTTGCAATTGATCTACCTTGTTTAAATCCTTGGCCGCCTGAGCCAATGTGTTATTCAGTTCCATGATCTCCCTGTAGTCAGCCTTGCGGGCTGGTGGGACAAACTTTCCTTTGGATAGGCTTTTGGCCGCTTCATTTGTATCAATAATGGGCCGGGTGATGCGATTGGCCATCAGGAATGATAGCAGCAGCGACAGCGCCAGCAAAAAAACGCTGATCAGCATCAGCTGGCTCCGCAGCGTTTCTACCGTTGCATTCACAGGCGTAATATATGAGAGCAGAAAAATGCCCTTGGTTTCCCCCTTCTGTGTGTTGGCCAGCCTCAAATACAGCATGCTTTTCCTTGCTGCGGTTTCCGGCGGGGGCACAGGGCCTACAAAACGTTTTGCATCATAAGCTGGATTGCGAAAGCTACTCTGATCAAATATCACAAGATGCGTGTTGTCTCCTGACTGGGCTTTTTCCCATAACAAGCGTTTGTTATAATTGCTGATCATGCGAACAATGGAGCCAGCCGTTTCTTCTGCAGGATCATTGGCAGCCAAATCCTCATCCATCACCAGTATGTTCATATCGTTAGCTTGAGCAATCCGCTCCACCAATGTCTGCAGGTCGGGATTGTCAATATTCTGGGCGATGGTATCCGCTGTCCGCTTTAGTGAGTTCACCTTAAGCAAGCGGTAAAAATCATCCAGCAGAACCGTTTGAAAAATCCATAACAGAAGCAGCAAGACGACAACAAACAAAAATAGATATAAGAAAATGCGTGTGCTGATGCTCTGGCTGCCAACCCGTGTCATTAACTTATGAAACATGCTGGGACGGCCGCCGCCATCTTCAACCGTTTTCAAAGCGGTACCCCACCCCTCGAAGCGTTACGATATAACCGGCATATTTGCCAAGCTGCTTTCGCAGCAGTTTGATATGCGTATCCAAAGTTCGGTCATCCCCAAAAAAATCATATCCCCACACCTGGGTGATTAGCTTTTCTCTACTCAGTGCAATGCCCCGGTTCTTAACCATGTAAAACAACAGATCATACTCTTTGGGCGACAGATCCACATTCTCGCCATCCACAAGCACCATGCGTGCAGTGAAATCAACGGTAATCCCGCCGATTTGAACGATCTCTCTGGTTTGACTGGCGTTCTCCCGTCCCCGTTTCAGCACCGCTGTGACTCGCATCATCAGTTCCTTAGGCGAGAAGGGTTTAACCACATAATCATCCACGCCCAATTCAAACCCATGGATCTTGTCATATTCCTCGCCCCGGGCAGAAAGCATTATCACCGGTATCTGCGATTCTTTTCGTATCTCTTTCAAGGTCGAAAAGCCATCCAGCTCCGGCATCATCACATCCAATATAATTAGGTCAAAATCATGCTTCCGGGCCTGATCCACCGCTTCCATTCCGTTTTCGGCTTCAGCCACTTCATGACCCTCAAAAACCGCATATTTTTTAATGAGCTCCCGGATCCGGGCTTCATCATCCACCACAAGCAACTTCATATGACCCCTCCCCAAACCCAATTATATACATTGGTTCTTTAGGTTACAAGCTACAATTCGCTTTCATCCTGCGCAAAAATGGTCAGGTTGATTCTGGCCGCACCGCGCATTACCACAAAGTCGGCCTCCTCACCGCTGGTCATGCTGCTCAATGTTATTAATAATTGTGTGGAATCCGTTACCGGTTCTCCGTTGAGTTCTAAAATGCAATCCCCTGGCTTTAAGCCTGCCAACCTTGCTTGGCTTCCCTCCGCTACAGACAGCACATAAACGCCTGGCTTGTCCACTTGCATGTAGGCTACTGCTTCCATGGTGTCAATGTCCAAAAGCATCAGTCCGTCATCCGCCCGCCTGCCTGTTTCAACTGCCGAAAGAGATGCAACTGGACCACCTTCTCTTTCCCCAGAGAAACCACGCATATCCGTCCGCCCCTGGCTGACAACGCCATAAACAAACCATGCAATGATCAATATTGCCAATACCGGCACCGTCCATAACCATAACATGATAAACTTATCTCTGGCGGCTTTTCGACCTTTATAACAATTATCTACGCCGCCATCTGAATGTACATTGGATGGAATACGCATTCCAAAGGGTTTTTGTTTGGACTGCCTGTACACATTGCGTCCCCTCGCTTCCTTAGGCAGCTCCATTGTATAAAAACAAAGTGACGTACAGTTGAACAAAAAATGATTCTTGGCTGAAAGCAAAAGTTTCGCCTTGTTCCTTCGAATGTGCAGTGCTATAATTGGCACATTGGAGGCGATGGAATGGCAAGTAAGTCGGAACCTTCTGAATCAAGGGTGCAAGGCAATACTGATACTGGTTTGCTTAAGCTCTTAGCACTGTTATTTATGATCATCGATCACACCGGAAAGATGCTTTTTCCCATGGTACTGGAAATGCGCATCATTGGCCGCATTGCTTTTCCGCTGTACGCCTGGTCCCTGGTGGTAGGCTCGGAATATACAAGGAACATCTGGCGTTATGCCTTACGTATCGCTGTTGTCGGCCTGATTGCGCAGCCTTTTTACATGCTGGGGCTGAACCACACATGGACTGAACCCAATATATTCCTCACCCTTCTTCTTGCACTGCTGGGAATTATCGCCATCAAGGAGCACAAGGCTTTCAGCCATATCTGGGGCCCGATGCTGGCGGTGATTTTGGGGGCAGTATTGCGCCCAGACTACGGCTGGCAAGGTGTCTTCTTTGTACTTATGCTCTATGGCGCACGCAAAAGCCGCAGCGGTTTGTTTGTAGCATTCCTGTCCTTTGCATTTTACTGGGGTGGCAGCTCATCGCCCATAACCGAGTTCTTTGGTTTGCAAAATCCCTTGTTTCAAATCCCCTATGTCGGAAACATCGCTGTACCCTTTTTCCGCATGCAGGCGCTATCCTTAATGGCACTACCTCTGATTCTCTTTTCCACCAACACCAAGCTTAAGCTGCCCAAATGGCTGGGTTACTCGGCATATCCGCTGCATTTGGCAATACTGGCCATAATCGTTTATATGAAACGATAACCAATCGATTCTCAAAACAATTTAAATAAAGTTACCCCCAAAGTTAGTCAAATATTTAGATTACGCCGCCGAGAGGGCTTGTTGTCTGTGAAGAGCAGGCGGTAAGCCCTTTAATTTTGCCTAACTGCATCTAGTTGTTGTAATAGTCGAAATAGTCAAACAATTCAGATTGCAGATACTTCCACGTGCTTGACAGCACCTTCTTCCAGATAAA
>JAEYQQ010000021.1 GCA_023409955.1 Bacillota bacterium
CTCGTGCCCGCAGGCACGACCTCCTTATCCAGCACATTCCCAAAATCAAATGCATCCAATCATCCATTACCTAATCTATCATCCCCCCGAAGGTCCAGGGCGATCGGAAAGCCCTGGTCGTGCCCGCAGGCACGAAACCCTTCCCTAGCTTCATTCCAAAACTCCAACGCATTCAATCATGGCGATCGGAAAGCCCTGGTCGTGCCCGCAGGCACGAAACCCTTCCCTATCTTCATTCCAAAACTCCAACGCTTTCAATCATGGCGATCGAAAAGCTTTGCTCGTGCCCGCAGGCACGACCTCCTTATCCAGCACATTCCCAAAATCAAATGCATCCAATCATCCATTACCTAAACTATCATCCCCCCGAAGGTCCAGGGCGATCGGAAAGCCCTGGTCGTGCCCGCAGGCACGAAACCCTTCCCTAGCTTCATTCCCAAACTCCAACGCATTCAATCATCCATTGCCTAAACCTTCATCACACCCCGTGCTTGGAAACAAGCCTGCCATCCTCATCATAATTGCTGTAATAGGTGTTCAGGTAGTCAAACGCTTCCATGTGGGGGCCACTTCCTTCCACGTAATCCTTCACTATGTGCTTTTAGCAAAACCTGCGGCGCAGTTGCTCCCATTGTACCATACAAACAGCAAAAATCCAGATAAATCAAGGCTTCAAGGCATATATGTTCCCCGCAAATTATTGCATTTCACACCCCCAATAACCTATTTCTATAAAAATATACTTTGCCGTAAATCTTCCCATTGACAAGCAGGGCACATCATGGTATTTTATAGTTCGTTTCAGGCTATGCAACCCCTGCATGTGCCAAAAAATCATCCAAGACCGCCCCTACTTGAGTCACCGGGGTGAATAGGCCATACGGACAGCCGGGTCTTAAGCCGATTGGCAACTTTTGTTGCTTTATTGATGGAGCTACGCCGTTTGAAATTGGCGGCAAATGCTCAGTTTATAAGTTGGTTACTTTATAACCAATATGCCCTGCGGCATAACCACTTGTGAATGTTCAATAAGAGTATTAAAAGTGTAAGGCTATATAGACTCTGAGTATGCTGTATGTCCCGCTATGGGCTAAGAATGCCCATTCAGCCTACAGTTTGCATTTGACGCACGAGAACCCGCTGCAGCTAGCATCGGTATTTCGTGCGTTTTTTATTTGAAAGGAGGTGGCCGCCGTGAGCCAGGATAAAATGAAGCTCTACGGTTTTAATAATCTTACCAAATCATTAAGCTTCAATATTTATGATGTTTGCTACGCCAAAACCCCCAGAGAACAGCGGGATTATATCGCCTATATCGACGAGCAGTACAACTCCGAGCGGCTCACCGGCATCCTGCACAAGCTCACCGAAATGATTGGCGCCCATGTGCTGAATGTTTCCACCCAAGATTACGAGCCCCAGGGAGCCAGCGTCACCTTCTTGATCGCAGAGGAATCCATGCTCTCCCGCATGGAATCCGATACTGTGGTTGCCCACCTGGATAAAAGCCATGTTACCGTCCACACCTATCCAGAATTTCATCCAGAAACCGCCATCGCCACCTTCCGGGTGGATATCGACGTAGCCACCTGCGGCGAAATCACCCCCTTATCCACCCTGGATTATCTCATCGGCAGCTTTGATTCCGATATCATCACCATGGATTACAGGGTCCGAGGTTTCACTCGTGAGCTTTCTGGAAAAAAGATATTTATAGACCATGATATCACCTCCATTCAGGACTACATCAACAAAAAGACCCTGGAGCATTACGACGCCATCGATATCAACGTTTACCAGGCCAACCTTTTCCACACCAAAATGATGGTCAAAGAAGTGGACCTGCAGCACTACCTGTTCAATACCGACATTTACGAGCTCCCCCCCAAAACCCGCCTGGAGATCACCACCAACCTTCGCAAAGAAATGATCGAGGTTTTCTCCGGCTTTAACGTATACCGCAAAGGAGGCTGACACATGGCACTGCTGAATCAAAACAGGGCACCCATCGTGGAAGCCCTGCAAAACTTTCAAAAGCAGAGGGTGGTTCCCTTTGACGTGCCCGGCCACAAAAGGGGCAAGGGCAACCCAGAGCTGGTCGCCCTGCTGGGCGAAAAGTGCGTCAATATGGACGTCAACTCCATGAAACCCCTGGACAGCCTGGTGCACCCCACCTCTGTCATCCGTGAAGCAGAGGAGCTGGCGGCACAGGCATTTTCCGCCTCTGCCGCTTTTTTCATGGTCAACGGCACAACTTCTGCCGTCCAAGCCATGATTTTATCCGCCGTCCGGCAAGGCGAAAAGATCATTGTACCGCGAAATGTCCACCGCAGTGTCATTAATTCCTTGGTACTCAGCGGTGCCATCCCCGTCTATGTAAATCCAGCCGTCAATAAGCGTCTTGGCATAGCACTTGGCATGTCGGTTCATGATGTGGCCCATGCCATCCAAGCAAACCCCGATGCCAAAGCCATTGTGGTCAACAACCCCACATACTACGGCATCTGCTCCAACCTGAAAGACATTGTCCGCCTGGCCCACGAATCCGGCATGATGGTGCTGGTGGATGAGGCTCACGGCACCCATTTTTCCATTGGCGAGGATATGCCTATATCCGCCATGAAAGCCGGCGCAGACATGGCATCGGTGAGCATGCATAAGTCCGGCGGTTCTCTGACCCAAAGCTCATTTTTGCTGTGCGGCGAGATGGTCAACCCCAACCATGTGCGCCAGATTATCAACCTGACACAGACCACCAGCGGCTCTTATTTGCTGATGTCCAGCCTGGATATATCCCGGCGAAAGCTAGCTTTAAACGGCGTGGAAATCTTCCGCAAGGTCACCGATATGGCCCGCTACGCCAGGGAGGAAATCAACCGCATTGGCGATTATTACGCCTATGGCAAAGAACTAATCAATGGCGATTCGGTATATGATTTTGATGAAACGAAGCTGGCAGCGCATACCCTGGATATTGGTCTGGCTGGCATCGAAGTGTTTGACCTTTTGCGGGATGAATATGATATTCAAATTGAGTTTGGCGACATTGGCAACATACTGGCCTACCTATCTGTAGGCGATAGGTTTCAGGACATCGAGCGGCTGGTGGGTGCCCTGGCGGAAATCCGCCGCCGCTACAAGAAAGACCGCAGCGGCCTGATGGACCACGAGTACATCAGGCCCCAGGTGGTGCTGACCCCCAAGGAAGCCTTTTATGCCGATAAAACAATGCTATCCCTTACTGAAAGTGCCGACCGCATTTCTGCAGAATATGTCATGAGCTATCCCCCCGGCATACCCATTGTTGCTCCTGGTGAGCGAATCACAAAGGAAATCATCGGGTATATTTCCTATGCAAGGGAAAAAGGCTGCTTCCTCACCGGCACCCAGGATCCGGCCGTGGAGAAAATTTTAGTGATATAGAACTTTTATAATTTCAAAGGGCGATTACCCCTTTTATGGGCATCAGGGCCATAGCCCCTGATAAGGAGGTACTATGGAATTCTGGTTTTCAGAAAAGCATACGCCCCATGTAAAGCTGTCCATACAGGTGGATAAGCAGCTATATAGCGGGCAAAGCGCCTTTCAGCGCATTGATGTGTTTGAATCCCCTGAGTTTGGCCGTTTTCTAACCCTTGACGGGTTTATGATGCTCACCCAAAAGGATGAGTTTATCTACCATGAAATGCTGACCCATGTACCCATGGCAGTGCATCCGAATGTGGAGAGAGTGCTGATCATAGGCGCAGGTGATGGCGGAATTTTACGAGAGTTATGCCGCTATGAAACAATCAAAAGTATTGATCTGGTTGAGATTGATGAGATGGTGGTGAAGGTATGCAGAGAATATCTCCCCTTTACCGCTTGCGGCTTTGATGATGAAAGGGTACATATTCATTTTCAGGATGGATTAAAATTCGTGCGCAGCAGAGAAAATGAATATGACCTCATCATTGTTGACTCCACAGACCCCTTCGGCCCGGGGGAAGGGCTTTTTACCCGGGAATTTTACGGCAACTGTTACAAGGCCTTAAAGGCCGACGGCATCATGGTCAATCAGCACGAAAGCCCCTTTTACGATGCCGACGCATTGGCAATGCAGCGGGCTCATAAACGGATTACCGACTCCTTCCCCATTAGCCGGGTGTATCAGGCCCATATTCCCACATATCCATCCGGATATTGGCTGTTCGGCTTTGCTTCCAAAGAATATCACCCTGTTCGGGATTTGAGTACTAGAGAGTGGAAGAAACTAGGGCTTGAAACCAGGTACTATAATACCAATCTGCACCGTGGCGCGTTTGCGCTGCCCAACTATGTGCAAAGGCTGCTGGAGGATGTGGAGAATGTCGATCTTGACTGAGAATGTTTCCACCTTTTTAGGCTGTGACAGCGGGCATGATGAGGCCAGAGCCGTCATTTTCGGCGCACCCTTTGATGGCACCACCTCCTACCGCCCTGGCACGCGCTTTGCCAGCCGAGTGATGCGCGCGGAAAGCTATGGGCTGGAAACCTACAGCCCTTATCAAGACAAGGATCTAACTGACTATCATGTTTTTGACAGCGGCGATCTGGACCTGCCCTTTGGCAATGTGCAGGCAGTATTGCAAAAAATTGAGGAACGGACGGAGGCCATCATAGCAGGCGGTAAAATTCCCGTTATGCTGGGCGGTGAGCACCTAGTTACCCTGGGCGCGGTTCGGGCGGCAGCAAAAAAGCACCCAGACCTGCACATTCTTCATTTTGACGCCCATACAGATCTGCGGGAGGATTACCTGGGGGAGACACTGTCTCACGCAACGGTTATCCGCCGCTGCTGGGACATATTGGGGGATGGCCGCATCTATCAGTTTGGCATCCGCTCCGGAGACAGGCCGGAGTTTCAATGGGCGGCCGATGGCCATGTAGCCATGCGGAAGTTTAATCTGCAAGGCTTTGCACATACCGTGGAAATGCTGAAGGGCAAACCCTTGTACGTAACCATCGACCTGGATGTGCTGGACCCATCCGCTTTCCCAGGCACCGGCACGCCGGAAGCCGGCGGTGTAACCTTTAAAGAGCTGATGGAGGCTATACTATCTTTGCAGGGTGCCCATGTGGTAGCCTGCGACATCAATGAGCTTTCTCCCCCTTACGACCAAAGCGGCACGTCTACCGCAACGGCCCTGAAGGTTCTTCGAGAACTGCTGCTGGCAATTTTGTGAGTTCTTAAGGGATGTGCTGCCCTCCTGAACCCACCGCTGAAGGAAAAGTTCCATTTTGGCTGCAGTTGTTACATGGATAGCGGTTCCGCAGCCCAAGCACTGTCTGTGATGAAGTTAGATAGCCCTATGGTGAAACGTGAAGCAAGTGCTGCAGGTACCAGATGGGCTAAATGTCCTATGGCCGCATCTTAAGATGCAAATTATGCTGCAATTTCTACATACATGAGGAGGACACCACCATGGGAAAAGCGCTTATCCTCGGCTGCGGCGGCGTAGCCAGTGTTGCCATCCACAAGTGCTGCCAAAATAGCGAAGTGTTTGAAGGGATTATGATCGCCAGCCGTACCAAATCAAAGTGCGATGCGCTTGCAGACAAGCTCTCCGGCGGAAAAACCAAGATATCCACCGCCCAGGTGGATGCAGACAACGTTCAGGAGCTGGTAAGCCTCATCGAAGCTTTCCACCCCGATGTGGTTTTGAACCTTGCCCTGCCCTATCAGGACCTGACCATCATGGAAGCCTGCCTGAAAACCAAGGTAGACTATGTGGACACCGCCAACTACGAGCCAACCGATACCGCCAAGTTTGAATACAAGTGGCAGTGGGCATATCATGACCGCTTTCGTGAAGCCGGCATTACGGCGCTGTTGGGCAGCGGCTTTGATCCCGGCGTCACCAGCGTGTTTTCCGCCTATGCCTTAAAGCACCATTTCGACGAGATTCATGAGATTGACATCCTGGATGCCAATGGCGGCGACCACGGCTATCCCTTTGCCACCAATTTCAACCCAGAGATTAACATCCGTGAAGTAACCGCCAAGGGCAGTTACTGGGAAAATGGCGAATGGGTAGAAACCGAGCCCATGGAAATTAAGCGGGAGTACTACTTTGATGGCATCGGCAAAAAGGATATGTACCTTTTGCACCATGAAGAAATCGAGTCCCTTGCCAGATTTATCCCAGGTGTCAAGCGGATCCGCTTCTTCATGACGTTCGGGCAAAGCTACCTCACCCATTTAAAGTGCCTAGAGAATGTGGGCATGACCTCCATCAAGCCCATTGTGTATGAGGGCAAGGAAATTATCCCCTTGCAGTTTTTAAAGGCGGTGCTGCCCGACCCAGCATCCCTAGGCCCTCGCACCGTTGGCAAAACCAATATCGGCTGTATTTTTCGCGGCATAAAGGATGGCAAACCCAAGACCTATTATCTGTACAACATCTGCGACCACCAGGAATGCTACCGTGAGGTAGGCTCACAGGCCATTTCCTATACCACAGGGGTTCCAGCAATGATCGGGACCATGCTGGTGCTCAATGGTCAGTGGAAAAAGCCCGGCGTATTCAATATGGAGCAGTTTGATCCAGATCCCTTTATGGAAGCCTTGAACCGTTGGGGCCTTCCTTGGCAGGAAAGCTTCGAACCTGTATTGGTGGACTGAGATGCACCAATTTCCTGACACCTCACAACTTAAAACACCTTACTACCTAATTGACGAGGCCGCTATCAAGCATAACCTTCAGATCCTGCAAAAGGTCAGCCAGGATAGCGGCGCACGGATTTTACTGGCGCAAAAGGCCTTTTCTATGTTCAGGCTGTATCCGCTGATGGCAAAATACTTAAGCGGAACCACCGCCAGCGGACTATATGAGGCAAAGCTTGGCCATGATCATTTTGGGGGAGAGACCCATATCTTCTCTCCCGCTTTTAATGAAGCCACATTTGACGAAATTGTCTCTCTGTGTGGGCACATTGTGTTTAACTCCTTTTCCCAATGGGAAAGGTTTGGCAAGATTGCGCTTAATGCCGGTGTATCCTGCGGCATACGCATCAATCCAGCCCATTCCACCCAGGAGCATGGCATGTATGATCCTTGCGCCCCCGGCTCTAGGCTAGGGGTATTGCGAGAACAGTTTCGGGAAGACCTGCTTTCCGGTATCGATGGTCTGCATTTTCACTGCCTGTGTGAGCAGGATTCCGATGCGCTGGAGGAAACGCTGCAGGCTGTGGAAGAAAAGTACGGGGAGTTTTTGCCCCAGATGAAATGGGTGAACTTTGGCGGCGGCCACCATATCACAAAGCCAGGCTATGATATTGCGCGGCTTGTACATTTGATAAAGACGTTTTCAGCCAAATACAATGTGACCGTATACCTTGAACCTGGCGAAGCAGTGGCGCTGAACGCAGGATATTTGGTCACAACGGTGATGGACGTGGTACATAACAGCTTACCTATCGCCATTTTAGATACCTCCGCCACCTGCCATATGCCGGATGTTTTGGAGATGCCCTACCGCCCGCCTCTTGTACATGCCGGAATGCCGGGAGAGAAAGCCTGTACGTATCGCTTGGCTGGTCCCACCTGCCTGGCTGGGGATGTGATCGGGGATTTTTCTTTTGATCAGCCCTTGCAGCTAGGTGATAAGCTGGTATTTTCCGATATGGCCATTTACACCATGGTGAAGAACAACACCTTCAACGGTATGCCTTTACCGGATATCCTTCTTTGGCGTGAGGATGGTGTAATCGAGCTGGTGCGCAGGTTTGATTACCAGGACTTTAAAACAAGGTTGTCATAAGCAATCGTCTTATCTGCATAGCAAATGCCGGTAAGCACGAAGGACATCTGAATATGATTATAATGAGCCAGCGGGCATACAGCCAATCCGCTGGTTTTTTATATCGCATCCATAATCGAAAATTAGCACCCAATCCAGTTTTTGCGGCAAGTCACCGTACCCTTTACACATCGTCAGTGCATAATTCAAGCATCGCCCATATGCTTTGCTTCTTTTAGTTTGTTATTTTTATTTAAGGATACATGTGATATTATGCATTTAGCTGTATTGCAACATTTACTGCGTTTACAAAGCTGGAGAGGTGCTATGAAGTATCAAGCGATCATATTCGATGTCAGCGATATATTGGTTGAATATCATCCCAACTTTGCAAAGATGTATGGAGATAAAATACGCTCACTGGGAATAGAAGTGACAGAAGAAATCGCCAAGGAGATAAATATCGCCATAAATTGGGCCATAGGTGAGCAACTCATCAAAGAACAAAATGGTGCACCTTGTGCAACGGCAGATGAATCATCTATGCTCAAAAACCGGGCAGCATTATCATGCGTTGATTTTCCATGAGAGATGGAAGAAGCCTACCTTCAAACAATGTCGCGTATGCCTAAGATAAAGCAAGAAATGCATGTGATTCCTGGTGTATTTGAAACATTGAATATTCAAAAGGAAAAATACCATTTGGCTATTGTAGCCAATCATCGTGTATGGCTTGCTGATCACCTGTGATTTGGAGTTATATGATTACTTTACGTCGGTGGTTATTTCAGAAAAAGTAGGAATAGAAAAACCGGATGTACGCATTATGAAGATCGTATGGAAGAATTGGGTCTGCCCGCAGAGCGCTGCCTTTATGTTGGCGATCACCCTATGGATGTTTTGTGTTCAAAGAAAGCAGGAATGGATTGTGCATGGATTGTCGGAGACTGGAAAAAGGCACATACACTAGGCCCATATCAGGAGGATTAACGAATACAGAACATAATTGAACTGATTGGTTTACTGTCTTAAGCCATCTTTGCATCCAAGTGCGTCAATCCTTTCAGGCATATGCAAAGCGCTTTGCGAGATTTTCTTGATTTTTTGGTTCTTATGGTTTATACTCGTGTTTGACGCATACACGGAGAGTTGTCCGAGAGGTCGAAGGTGCGACACTCGAAATGTCGTGTGGGGCAACCCACCTAGGGTTCAAATCCCTAACTCTCCGCCATAAAGTCCAGTAACCAAGCTGGTTTGCTGGGCTTTTTCTATTTCTAAATATCCAGCACAGCTCAAATTTTGAGCTGTTTTTTGTGTAAGAACAGCTCGCTTTTCTCTGAATCTGGGCTTGATTCGACTTGAGCAGTCACCTCAGCTTCTATGACACTACCCATTTACTTTCAAAGCTATTGGAGCTTAGCAGCATTATTCCTTTTGCCTAGGCAGAAAAAAGTTTTGATGTGTAGTCCAGATGCGCAGCTGTAGCAATACTCAGCGGAGATGGAACAGTATCTCTTGTTGGAGTAATGACCATGTGGGGATGCAAAGGAAACCTATGGTATCGCCACGTCTATATGCCTAATCAGAACAGCTTTATCACAGGGGCAAACATGATGGGGCGCTGGGACTACGGCCCATGGTTTTGGCCACCTATGTTTCCTGCAAATAGACTTGTGGCCAACCCATATTACGACCCTGTCTTAGCCCCATGGAAGCCCCCCATGATACCCGGATTCCCTAACATTTCCTGCGTTCCAGAATCATTTCTCGACACGCCTATTATCAATGGCTGTGCCTATCCTTATCTGGAGGTGGGAATGAAAGCATACCGTTTCCGTATCCTATACGCTTCAAATGAACGATATTATAACCTTCAGCTGTATTTCGCGGGCTCCAGCGGTGAGATGTGGAATTTGGACGGAATACAAAAACTTCGGTATGAGTTAAAACCTCCATAGTTCTACCAATTTGAAAATCACTTTTATCCCAATCCTATTTGAACCCTCGATAAATCAGCATTTTTACTGCACCTTGCATCCATTTTGCGGTTAACACAGAACAAACGCATGATTACACTCTCCTATTCTTTTATTCCTCATAAGAGATTACAAAAAAGCCCCCATCGGAACAGATGGGGGCATCATTGCATATCACCACATCGTTCAAGCATTACACCTTTGCTAATGGCTAGGATGCTGTGGGGTCTACGAGCTTGTCTCTCATGTGCTCTTTATGGTGAATTATCTTTTCCATGGTTCATGTAATAGTATAGAAGCAATTTTATGCTACAACAAGTATGTCGAGAATTGATTTTCGCTTGAAAATCATGACGCTCAAGAGTAGTATTTAAATGGGCTTACACCGGGTGTATTATATTGGTGAATAGGAGTGGGCTAATGAAGTTAGTATTACTAGTGCTTAACAAGGTCGAAAAGCTAGACGATTTCCTTGAGGGACTGGCTGAGCATGGTATTACAAGCGCGACAATCGTAAACAGTACGGGTATGGTAAAGGAGCTATCAAAAAAAAGCAATGAATATCCGATATTTGCTTCTATCAACATCCTTCTTGATCTTGACCACCAAGAAAGCAAGACTATTTTTATAGTTGTTAAGGATGAACAGTTTGAAATAGTCAGAGATGTAATCAAAACGACCGTCGGAGATATATCCAAGCCAGATACTGCTGTGTTGTTTACCTTGCCGGTACTTACTGCAGAAGGGGTAGGTTTCCATAAATGACATTTAATACACTATTTTATTTAGCCTTATTGCTTTTTTCTGGACTTCTTTTTGGTCGGGCTGTAAAGCTTATTAAGCTCCCGAATGTAACCGGTTATTTGATCGCAGGATTATTGATTGGACCTTATTGCTTTAAATTGCTCTCTAAGGATCTGGTTTCTCAATTGGAATTAGTCTCCGAAATGGCACTGGCCTTCATTGCATTTTCCGTGGGTTCTGAGTTTAAACTGTCCTACCTAAAAAAAGTAGGGGTTATGCCCATTATTATTGCAATATGTGAGGGCCTTGCTGCAACTGTATTTGTTACAGTTATATTGGTTGTTTTCGGTTATGACCTAAAGATTGCCCTGCTGTTGGGAGCCATTGCTTCAGCTACTGCTCCTGCTGCCACTATCATGGTAGTGAAGCAATATAAAGCAAAGGGACCTGTTACCGAAACCCTTCTGAGTGTCGTTGCATTGGATGATGCCGTGGCCTTGATCGCATTTGGCTTTTCACTTGCTTTTGTAAACTCTATGCTTCACCCTGGGCAAACATCTGTAGTTATATCCATCCTGTTACCATTTATTGAGATCATAGGCTCAATCGTTCTTGGTTTTGTTCTTGGTTTTCTATTTAATATGCTCTTACGTTTTTTTCAAAAGGATTCAAACAGGTTGATTATTATTGTAGGTTTTGTTCTGCTGGGGTCTTCACTGGCAACAATGCTAGGTTTGTCCCCGTTGCTGTTGTGCATGTGCATGGGAACCATGCTTGTAAATATCAGTGATTCGGCAAATTCGATATTTAAGCTTACAGATATGATTACTCCACCTATATTCACAATGTTCTTTGTTATCTCTGGGGCGGGGTTGGATGTTACTTTTCTGCCCAAAATTGGACTGATAGGCATCCTTTATGTCATATTCAGGGTTGCCGGTAAAATAACAGGAGCATCATTTGGGGCAGTAATCGCAAAGGCACCTGATTCCGTAAAAAAGTATATTGGCTTTACTCTGATCCCACAGGCAGGTGTAGCCATAGGCCTATCCTTGATAGCCTCTCAAGCATTACCTGAATATGGTGGAACAATCCGTGCGGTCATTCTTTGCGCAACCTTGATTTATGAATTGTGCGGTCCAGCCTTTACAAAAATTGGATTGACAAAAGCCGGTGAAATTACAAAGTAGCGGAATTCTTTATTAATAGAATCTATCCTGACTTTGCTAAAACCTCCATGCTGTTATGAAATATCAGCATGGAGGTTTATTTAACTATATAGGCGCTCCCCTTGCTATTCTTGATGCCTGAAATTTTCAGGTATTTAGTCTACCCAATATGGCAGTCGAAGCCTCAAAGGAAATATGTGACATGGAATGTCTCTTAATATGCTCTCTCCAGATGCATTGCCAAGAATTGGTTTTGATTTCCCATATTAAAAGTGCTATATTGATCTCACAGATATGGTAACGCTATCATAACACGCCTTGGCAACACACGCTTTTTGTTTATTGCAAAATGGTAGCGCTATCATTTGATTGGAGGTTGAAGATGACTACACTAAAGGACGTTGCCGATTTAGCCGGAGTTTCACCAATTACAGTGTCAAGAGTAGTTAACGCACCGGAAACTGTAAAGCTGCAAACTCGCCAAAGGATCGAGGAAGCAATGCGCACGCTGAACTACGCGCCAAATACGGCAGCAAAGAATCTGGCCTCTAATCGCACGGGTATAGTTGTCGTTTATATTCCACGAGACATTGACTTATCTAACCCTTTTATGATGCATTTGATTGCCGGGGTTAGCGAAGTCCTAAGTAATCGAATGTATTCCATGCTGATTCTGCGAGATCGAGAAAAGGAGAGTATGTGTGACGGCTACATTGCGACAGGACTTCTTAAAGATGAAATCAACAATTTTGTAAGCTTTGCAAGCCAAAGAAATCGCCCTGTTGTCCTTTTCGGACATACATCGCGTCCTGATGTCATCTGCATTGATATAGATAACGTAGAGGGAGCATATCGAGGCGTCGATCATCTGATTAAGCTAGGTCATAGCGAAATTATGATGATCAACGTCCAAGAAGATAAAGACTATGTGCTTGACCGGCAAAAAGGCTACGAGAAAGCACTTGAAGCAAATGGCATCCAGTTTGATAAGAATGATGTAGTGTTTACTGAAAACAGTGTAGACGGAGGTGCAAAGGCTGTTCGAGATATTTTTGCCAGAAGTAGACAGTATAGTGCAATTTTCTGTGCGACAGATACCATTGCAATTGGCGCCGTATCAGAGTTGTACCGCCTAGGATATAAGGTTCCTGACCAATTGTCAGTCGTAGGTTTTGACGGTCTGGGGCATCACCTGCTCTGTTCTTTACCAATTACTACGATACAGCAGCCAGTCTTTGAGGTTGGCAAAATGCTAGCGACAGCGTTGCTGAAAAAGATAAATAGCGAAAAGGTCGATTATCTGGAGTTGGTTTCACCTAATTTTATACTCGGTGAGTCTACGTCTCAGAATTCGGTTGATTCCCGCAGTAGCGGGTTCACAAAATAAAGGAGGTATGGTCCCTATGAAGAAACTGTTAGCTACCCTCTTGGCACTGGTTCTCATGATGAGCTTGTTCAGTGTCGCATCGGCTGAAAGCACTTTGGCCGGCACACTGGAGGTGTGGTCCTCCGGTGAAGAACTTGGAAGATTCGTAGAAGGTTTCAACAAACTCTATCCCAATGTCACCGTCAATATCACTGTTGTTCCGAACTCTGATTTTGTGGCGAAGTTGACGCCCACCTTAGCTGGTGGCCAGGGTGCTCCCGACATTTTCACTGGTGAGAGCGACTATGTCAAGTACCTTGTGGAATCTGGCTACTGGGATGATTTGAAAGGAGAGCCCTACAACGCTGACACGAGTGATGTTTGGGATTATGTTGCAAGTGTTGGTACTGATTCTACCGGAACGCTGCGTGCCTTGAGTTGGCAGGCTAGCCCTGGTTCCGTCATGTATCGCCGTGATATTGCTTTGTCCGTATTGGGCACTGATGACCCCGAAGCGGTTGGTGCCATGCTTAGCAGCAACGAAGCAATGCTGGATGTCGCTGCAAAGCTTCAGGCGAGCGGTGTCAAGATGTTTGCCAGCTGGCAAGACATCATGAACATGCAGTTCTCCAACCGCACCGAGCCTTGGGTGGTCAATGGCAAGCTTATCATCGCAGATTCCATGATTGAATACATGGATATGGCTAAAACCTGCGTTGAGAACGGTTACGATCTTGGTGTTGATCCTTGGGCGCCCGAATGGACTGCTGCTGTTGAAAGTGATGACACTTTCTGCTATGTTTTGCCTTCTTGGGGCTACCAATTCGTGGTTAAGCCCGGCGCAGATACCACTAAAGGTAAGTGGGCAATGTGCCAAGGTCCGGTTCCCTATGTGAAGGGTGGCACTTGGCTTGGCATCTACAAGGATAGCCCCAACAAGGAATTGGCATGGGCATTCTTGAGCTACTGCTGCTTGAACAGTGATGCTCAACAGGCATATGCTGCAGAATACGGAGAGTTTGTTTCTTTGAAGTCTGCTGATGAAGCATTGGCCGCTGGTGAAGGCGAAGAAGTCCTGAATGGTCAGAATCTCTTTGCGTTCTACAATGACCAAATGGCTAAGCTCCCTGCTGACTTGATGACAGCATATGATGGCACTTTGAATAATGCATTCCTGGCAGTAGTGAAGGCATATGCTACAGGTGAAATGTCCAAGGATGATGCTATCCAGATGTTCAAGGATGATGCACTTAACGCTTATCCCGAACTTGTGATTGAGTAACGACTGATGTAGGAGGGATAACCCGATGTGCGTTTGTAACTTCGGGTTATCCCTCTTCATCTATGAAGGCGAGAGAAGTCAATATGGTAAAGTCTCACCGCAATCGCCTACCGAATAAGACTTGGTACGGCTATCTGTTTGTGGCACCCTTTTTCATCGTATTCGCCATCTTTGGCCTATACCCAATTCTGTACACCTTCTTTCTCAGCTTCCAGAAATGGGACGGACTAGCTCCCATGCAGGGCATGGGATGGAATAACTTCGCTCGACTCATAAGCGATCGAGTATTCTATCAAACAATTGATAACACGCTACGTATCTGGGTTATAAACTTCATACCTCAGATCCTCACAGCTTTAGTTTTATCAGCAATCTTCACTTTCAACAAAATTCGGGGAATGAAGTTTTTTAGAGCTGCATTCTACCTACCAAATCTGATTACAGCAGCCTCTGTTGGTCTTTTGTTTAACCTGCTTTTTAATGGGGATAAATCATCAGTTAATCATCTGCTGACATCAATTGGTGTAGCTGGTGCCCCGTTTGATTTTTTCAATAATGCTACATTCACTTCATCATTGGTAAGCTATATTCAATGGTGGATGTGGTTTGGCTATACCACAGTGATTCTCATGGCCGGTATTACCACAATAGATCCGTGCATATACGACGCAGCAATGGTAGACGGTGCAACAAAGTGGCAAACCTATCATGCTGTAACATTGCCTCTGATCAGACCAACACTAATATATATGACCATTACATCCGTAATAGGCGGAATGCAGTTGTTTGATGTACCTGCTACATTAACAAACGGTCAAGGCAACCCTCGCAAGGCCATTCTGACTACAGCCATGTATCTGTACAACCAAGGTTTCCGCAACCACAACTATGGTTATGCATCAGCAGTTTCCATCGGACTCTTTGCGGTAATTGGAGTATTGATCGTCTTTGCCTTCTATGCTATGCACAGAAAGGAGGACAATGCATGAAACGCATTTGGGGAAAGCTTCTAATCTACTTATTCTTAACTGCGCTGCTGCTCCTCTCCGTTGTGCCATTCTATTTGGTCATGATTAACTCAACACATTCCAGTTTTGACATTGTCACAAAGCTGAACTTACTACCGGGTAGTTCTACGACGGATAACTATGTCACAATGCAGTCCCATGTCAACATTTGGCGAGGATTTTTAAATAGCATACTAATTGCAATACCCTACACATTCCTCACGGGGTACTTTGGTGCGTTGGCTGCTTATGGCTTTGCTAAGTATCCTTTCAAGGGCAACAAGCTTATGTTTGGTCTTGTGCTAGCTACAATGATGATCCCCTCTCAGGTTTCTATCATTGGCTTCTACCAACTAAACCTTAAGCTACATTTGCTCAATTCATATTGGCCTTTCATACTCCCAGGCATTGCGAACGCAACAACCGTGTTTTTCCTCCGCGGAATTGTGTCTCAGAGTATCCCGAATTCTATGCTGGAAGCAGCTCGTATAGAGGGATGCGGCGAATTCAGAATCTTTAACCGAATGGTTTTACCGTGTATTACCTCGGGTGTTGTTACCATGTGTATCTTTAACTTCGTTTCCTGCTGGAATAATTATATGGGACCATTGATTATCATGACAAACAGTGACATGTATCCCTTGCCGGTAATGATCGCTATGATAAAAGGATTGTACCTGTCAAATTATGGTGCAATGTACTTGGCTATAGCCATATCGGTTGTTCCAGTCATTATTGTATTCTGTTTCTTTTCAAAATACATAATCAACGGCTTGACTGTTGGCGCAGAGAAATAACGTAAGGAGTTTACCTTGATGAGAAGTATTACATGGCGTTGGTCCAACGAACAACAACAATGGGCGACAAAGCAACCAATGCAGGTCGAAACGAAGGCAAATGGCTATCTGTTTGGAAATGGTCAACAATATCAAAAAATGCTCGGATTCGGAGCATGTTTTAACGAGCAGGGTTGGCGTGCCCTTAACCATCTTAGCCAACAAGATCAAAGTGCTCTATTTGATGAAGTCTTCTCAACCAATGGTGATGGTGCAAAGTTTTCTGTTTGTCGCCTTCCTATCGGTGGCAATGACTACTCTCTTGATTGGTACAGCTTGGATGAGGTCCCTGGCGACTATGAGCTATCTCACTTCTCAATAGATCGGGATAAGCACTCCCTGATTCCATACATCAACAAAGCAAAAGAGTATTCGGATCAACTCGTTCTGTTTGCGTCACCTTGGAGTCCACCTACATGGATGAAGGATCCACCCGTATATAACTGGGGTAAGCTCATTCAAACGCCTGAAAACATGCGTGCGTATGCCAAATACTTTGTAAAGTTTGTTCAGAGCTATGCTGCCGAAGGAATCCATATAGACCAAGTTCATATTCAAAACGAACCTGTTGCAAATCAGAAATTCCCTTCCTGTATGTGGACAGGCGCTGAACTGCGTGACTTCATTCGAGATTATTGGGGTCCGGCTTTTGAAGAAGCGGGACTAAAGACAGAACTTTGGCTAGGCACAATCAATGCACCAGGATGCGACTACAACCGATTGATATTCGATAAATGGGCAACGGAAGACTATGACTATTTTGCCAACACGGTTCTGTCTGATGCTGACGCACTGAAGTACATTACAGGTGTCAGCTATCAATGGGGTGGGAAAATTGCTATTCAGCGTACATTTGAAAGCTGGTATCCGCGTATTCGCCTAATGCAATCCGAGAATGAGTGCGGTTTTGGAGATAACACATGGGAATACGCCAGATATACTTGGACAATGATAAAGCATTATGTTGGAAATGGCGCAGAAAGCTATCTCTATTGGAATCTAGTTCTCGAACCGTTCGGAAGAAGCACTTGGGGTGATCCTCAGAATGCGATGATCACCATTGATCCCGCAACATCAACCTACACTCTGAATCCTGAATACTATGTAATGAAGCATTTCTCCTCAATTATTCAACGTGGAGCTATTCGCTTGGGAATGTGTGGCAGCTTTGCCGCGGATAGTCTCGTTTTCAAAAATCCAGATGGTTCCTTTGCTCTTGAGCTTTTCAACCCCTTCGACCATGTGTTCAGCGTTGATTTTGAGCTAGAATCTGAGCACTACTTATTTGAACTAGAGCCAAAGTCCGTTAATAGCATTCTGATTTCTTAAGTGCGCTATTTCTTACTTTGGCCCTGATGTGAAAGGAGCCCCTCCACAATGAAGCAGTTCTTAACACGCTTTATCAACGGGAAAAAGGAGCAGACGATATCCATCCATACGCCTGATGCGCAACTTATTGATCAGGAGCGTGACTTGGTTAACCTTGTACCAGAGGTTAGATATCAATCAATAATTGGTTTCGGTGGTGCATTCACCGATACTGCAGGCGCAGTTTTCTCGCAGATGCCAGAACATTTGCAGAAACAACTAATCTCGGACTATTTCTCACCTACTGGCTTAGGATACACACTTGGACGAACATCCATCGATAGTTGTGATTTTTCACTTGAAAGGTATGCATCTGATGATGTCGAAGGTGATGTAGATCTACAGCATTTCAACACAGCGCGTGCGCAGAAATACGTCATTCCAATGCTTACCATGGCTCAGCAAACAGCAGGTAAACCGATAAGCCTTATGGTCACACCTTGGAGTCCCCCTGCATGGATGAAAACAAACCATTCCCGTATTGGTGGTGGCGAGCTGAAGCCCGAGTATTACGCGGTGTGGGCAGAATACATTTGCCGCTTTATACAATCATATACGGATGCTGGTGCCAATATTACGATGCTCTCCTGTCAGAACGAGCCAAAGGCTGTCCAAACATGGGACTCTTGTATTTTGAGTGCAGAACAAGAACGTTTATTCATTGAGGAGTACATGAATCCCGCTTTAGTAAAGCACAAGCTGGATAACGTAAGGATTTTGATTTGGGATCATAACAAGGAGCGCGCTTTTGAACGTGTTTGTGACACGCTCAAAACAGAAAAAATCCGATCGATAGTAAGCGGTGTAGCAGTTCACTGGTATAGCGGTGATCATTTTGAAGCTCTGCAAATGATCCACGAGATGTTCCCAGACATAATTATGGTTTTTACTGAAGCATGCATAGAGTATAGTCGATTTGGCAAAGACAATCAGCTACAAGATGCCGAAATGTACGCACACGACATCATAGGTAACTTTACTCATGGACTAAATGCCTTTATTGACTGGAATCTTTTGGTCGACCAGAATGGCGGTCCCAACAATGTAGGCAATAATTGTGCTGCACCAATTATGTATGATATTGAGAACGGCGTACTTCTTCGCAACCTTTCCTATGACTATCTGGGGCATTTTTGTAAGCACATAAAACCCGGAGCGATTCGCATCGGAATGTCTCGTTTTGATGAGAGGTTGGAGGTGTTTGCAGCTGAGAACACGGACGGAAGCTTAGTTGCAACAGTGCTTAATCGATGCGATGTAGACATTCCCTTTTCTCTGCGCTGCAAGACGAATGTCTGGTCAGTTTCTCAACCAGCTCATTCGATAAGCACCTATGTCTTTAATAAATGCGATATTGGATAATAGACAAATTATACTTTAGGTGCGTACAATCAAGAATATATTTGTTGCCAAAGCTGAAATGCATCTTATACATCGGAACGACGATTTGGAAACAACAGCGGCGTTTGTGGAGTACGAACCAAATTGCATTAAGGTCAGTGTTAAGCTGCCATGCAATATGAAACAATTCGAGTATATAGTGTATGCGAAATACACTATCTTTTTTATTGTCATAGTAGACATCTACGTATATATAGTGTACGATATATATCGCATGATATATATCGTACACTATAAAAGGAGTAACATATGCCGCCGAAGGTTAAAATCAACAAAAAAATGATTATCGATGCCGCTTTCGATGTAGTTAAGAATGATGGCATTGATAAACTGAATGCCAGGACATTATCAGAAAGACTAAAATGTTCCACTCAGCCAATTTTTTATCATTTCGCTTCAATTGATGAGATAAAAAAGTCCGTTTATGAAAAAGCAGATATGTATCATTCAGAATATATCATGCCGAAGGGAACTAAAGATGTATCTCCAATAATGGAACTCGGACTTAATTATATTCGATTTGGCTCTGAAGAAAAGAAACTTTTTCATTTTCTTTTTCAAACAAACCAATTTAGTGGTTATAGTCTTGACGAATTGATAGATAGTGCAGAACTATCTGAAATACTGCATATGGTTTCTATGGGAACTAAATGTGACGAGGCTAGAGCAAAAGAGTTGTTTATGAACTTGTTTATTGTAGCGCATGGATGTGCAAGTCTACTTGCAAATAATGCGATAGAATATGAGCAAACAAATTTGAAAAAATTTCGGAGAATGTATTCAATCATTTCATGCAGTCATAACTTGATAGTATAAGAACGCAGAGCATTAAACTAATCGGTGCAAGCTCTGGCTTCATGCTGAGGTTTTTCAGCAATGAAGCCTAAAATAAAGGGTTTGATATTAATAGAATGAGGAGTTTTAATGATGAAAAAGTTTTATGAGAAAAGTGAACTATGGTTTTCAATAACATGGATTATCATCTACGTCGTTGTAATGGGGAATCTTAGGAATACCTTTGGTGATGGTAGTTTGCCTTCTGTATTGGTGATATTTGCAATTGCGGCAATAGTAACATTTTTTATTGTACAGAATAAACTCGGTTCAAAGTATGGATTAGTTGGTTTGACTAGTAAAAAGAAATACTTATACTTCATACCGTTTGTTCTGTTGATTTCGGTAAACTTTTGGTTTGGCGTATCTATGCATTACGATTTGATACATCAAGTTTTTGCAGTTATCACGATGGCATTGGTTGGATATGTTGAAGAAATATTATTTAGGGGTCTTTTGTTTAAAGCAATAGAGAAGGACGACATGAAGCAGGCCATCATTATATCAGCAGTGACTTTTGGCGCTGGACATATAGTAAATCTGCTTACAGGGCATGCAACAGCAGAAACATTTTTACAAATGGCATATGCAATAGCAATAGGGTTCGCATTTGTTATGGTGTTCTATAAGAGCAGAAGCTTGGTTCCATGCATTATCACACATAGTTTGGTAAATATTACATCTACATTTTCAGTTGGAAATGCCGCTGCTACATCTATCGTGTGGAAGTATGCTCCGGCGCTTTTCATTATACTAGTAGCCGGCGGATATGCCTTATATCTTCATAAAAAGGTAGAAAACTCTTAATACATGGCTTGTAAAAATATCGTCTCGACGGGTCGACAATTGATAATGATCATTGAAGAGAAGCATTATCCATGATACTGTCAACGCAAGTTCGATCAACATCCATTGGAGCGAAGTCCCGGAGGCTTGACCATTTTCTTGGACTTTAGCACAAATGCGAACTTGTGTATTCTATCGTGGCACAGAAAGGTAATGATGCTATGCCGTCGCCGGAAAAATTCAGAGAAACGATGGACGATTTTCATGTAGAACAAGAAATTATCGATGAAATGTACCGAGGTTTTGATGAGCTAGAATCAAGAGCAAATAAAAAGATCAAATCCGCTTTTTTCACGCAGGCTCTGGAAGTAATGAATGAAAAGTTACCGCCTGATAAAGTGCAGGAAATTATTGAAGCAAATGCCTGCTGCAAGAGCGGAACCCGTGAGAAAAACTCAAAGGAGTTTGCAAAAATTAATGCTTGTCTTGAAATTGACGACAGGCTAAAACTCATCAACACACGTCCATACTTAAATATGGGCTCTGCGGAGATTGATAAGGATGGTTTTCTGATTATACATGCCGTATCATATCATCCCGGGGAGAGTTTCGAGTGTGCCTGCCCTACAGTCAGCAAGATCAAGCGCGACCATGCAATACCGCGTGAATACTGCTACTGTTGCGGCGGTCACTTCAAATATCATTATGAAATCATGCTTGGGGTTAAGCTGAAACTAGTTGAAATTGTCTCTTCTCCGCACGATACAAATGGTGAAAAACCGTGTACGTTTCGATACGACATATGTATGCAGGGAAAATAACAGTTGTTATGTCGGTTTAAAAATGTTTTATGAATAGATAGAACGGAATTGTAATTCTTGGGTACAAACCGTAGAAGACATAAGAGCAGAAAAAGCGTTTATGAATGGATTGATCAAAGAAGCAATTTAGCCTGAAACACGGTATGCATTGATAGCAAAGGCTGATACGATTGAAAGGTTAGAAACAAATATATGGACTTAATGAAAAAATATCAAGTTATATTTGATAAAATGAATGATATCGATTATGGAAGCATTTGGAAAGACTTTCATCGCTATAATATTGCTTTATATGATGATAAAAACGTTTGTTATCAAGGTAAATTACTCCCTAAAACAAATGTATTTATAGCTAATACTTCAATAAAATTTAATAATGAAATGATTGGTATATGGTGCTTGCAAGAAGATTTAGATGACGATATTCTTACATCTAAATTAATTCATGAAACATTTCATGCGTTTCAATTAGAAAATGAATCTAGATTTCCCAATGAAATGGAAGCCCTTATAAGTTATAGATATGATTTGAAAAATCTATCTTTAAAAATAGCCGAAAATAAACTTATTGTTGAGTTAACTGAGTCATTCAATAAAGACTTATTCGATGAACTACTAAATATTAGAAATAAAAGATTATCACTATATCCATACGAAGTACAATATGAAATGTCTATTGAACAGATTGAAGGAACTGCAAATTATGTAGAGCTCGAGTCATTAAAACAATTAAATGATCGTAAGTACCTAGAAAAACTTTGCCAAATGAAGAAGTCAATACTTAATCCTAATAACTTATTTCCAATTAGAATAATTTCTTATGATGTTGGGGCCTTATTTACCAAAGTCTTAATTGATAATTCATTAAAAATCAATTATGACTTTAATGAAAATAACTTTGTAAGTTATTATCTGAAGACTTATGATCATGTAGATTTTTATATTCAAGAATCACCAGAAGTAAAAAAACTAATCGAGCAATTCTTTATGGAAACGAAACGTCTCATTGAAAAATCAGTAAAAAAAGAAAACTTAATTGCTGAAGGAAATTTTATATTACTAGGTGTAAATATCTATAATGCAAGGTACATAGATGATTTCATAATATCAGAATATTTTTTTATGTATAAAGAAGATCATAATGATAAAATTTTGTATGGAGATTTTGTAATAAAAATTAATGAAGAACATAATGTTTCAGAAGTCTATAAATTAGTTAAATAGGTATGGTTTATGAGGCCTACTTCCTCGTGTAAGGATGCACTTACCATGCACCCAACGCACCGAGTTTCGGACCTTTGAGCATCTTTTAATAACTTATGCGAGGAGCAAACCCGGGTCAAATCAAACCACAAACTCGTTGAGAAAAAGAGAAAAGTCGACTTTCATACATTTGTTTTACTATTACATTATGCAGCTTGTTTGGGTTTCAACACGATATATATGATTATACAGTAAGACAAAGCCGTAAGGAGAGAACTCATGAAAAAGAAGAATATTATTTTAACGGCAATCCTTTGCTCGATTATGCTTGTTGCTCAGGGGATTGTTGGCCTGGGCACTGTAACTGGAAAGGCGGAACCCACCATGAGCTCAGACGATGTGAACAACGTGACCGATTACTCCCAATCGAGCAATTGGCTCACTGTGGATACGTCGGGCAGCTTGCCTGTTGATATATTCTATCTATATCCGACAGCATGGCAAAAGGGCCCGAACGATTCCAATTATTGCTCCGTCGAAAATGTATCTATGATAAAAGGCGCCAATGGCGCTTTCAACAGGCAGGCAACGGCATTTCTTCCGGTAGGCAATATTTATGCGCCTTATTATCGGCAAGCGGATGCGATGTATATATTGACCATGCCCACGATTGCGGAGCAGGATGAAGCGGTCAAGATTATCCCGGCGGCAGATGGAGTCGCCGCGTTCAATTATTATCTTGAACACTATAACAAGGGAAGGCCGTTCATACTGGCAGGGCATTCCCAGGGTTCCAACGTACTTCTCTATATACTTGCACAGATCAAAGACCAGCCGGAAGTGCTTGACAGAATGGTAGCAGCTTACGTGATCGGCTTTTCTGTCACAAAAGACTATCTGGCGCAGAATACTCCCCTGAAATTTGCCACAGGCCCTGATGATACCGGTGTCATTATATCCTACAACACTGAAGCGGAAGAGGTCACAAGTAGCCCCCTTGTGCGCCTCGGAGCGCTCGCGATCAACCCAATCTCGTGGACATTAACGGAAGTGGAAGCGCCCAAGGAGGACAATGCAGGTTCTATCCGGCCGATCAGCATGGCTTTGTCTGACTTAACGCCTGTTAAAGACCTCGCTTCTGCGCAAGTCAATACCGAAAGAGGGGTGGTTGTCTGTAAATCGGTTGACACCACCAAGTATTCCATACAGGGTATGCCGGGAGTATATCATTCTTATGATTACTTGTTCTACTTCTATAACATCCGCGCCAACGCGCAAAACAGGGTGGAAAAATACCTAGCAGCTCATCCATCAGGCAAATAGTAAACAGATGTTTGAATGAAAATCCGTTCTTGCGTGAACTGGTATAAGAATGGTGGATGAAGAAAATCGCCCACCATTACTATTTGCATAACGGAATGAACATCGCATCACGCTATACAGCATTGTTTACCGATACCTAATGGTGAACGCAGTTTGCCTGTGGGGATCACACGCTGTAGATCGACAATCAAGGCGATTCATACCTGCATCAAGAGGCACTTGCTAGATTGGTATCCCAAACCCCCAGCCATACCATGTGTAATGATGCACCCCATAGGATTTGATACAATCCTGTAGGATGAGTTTTTATGCGCAGGTGTGGCATAAGATTCCTCAGCTACTCTCTTTTCAGTATAAATGACAAAATACTGCTCATGCAGGCCGATTCAATAGCTATAAACCTAAATTATGCTCCCCCTTTAGCATATCGCCAAATGGAATGAACCATTATGTATCATTATAAGCATTGCAACGCACCGTTTAAATCGATAACCACCCAACCTTATCTTGACATTTGAAAATTCAACTGTTAAAATCCTTACTGTTGCAGATTCAACAGTGGGAGGAATGTAGATGCATTTTACGACCTTGTATTCGCTGATACAATACGCAAAGAATTACAGCCATCAGCAGATACGCCAAATGGGAATCACCGATACGGAACATTTGATTTGCGCTTTTGTATACGGCCATTGTAATGTTTCGCAGGATGATGTGGCTGCTGCGTTACAGATGGATAAGACTACGGTTGCCAAAGCACTAGCCTCCCTGGAGGGCAAAGGGCACATCACTCGCAGACCTAATCCAGAAAATCGCCGCAAGAACATCCTGTCCATCACTGAATCCGGCAAGGAGAAAATTGGCCATGTGGTTCATATCTACGACGACTGGTTAACCCTAATGTATCAGGCGCTAAGCGATGTGGAACAGGGGCAGTTTCAATCCTACTGCCAGCGGTTGCTGGAACGTGCAGAAAAAATTGACAAGGGAGCGGATTAACCATGGAAAACAATCAAACGGAGCTGATGGCCAAAGCACCGGTGGCAAAGGCTATCCTGAAGATGTCCTTGCCGGTGATTTTAGGTATGATGGTTCAGGTTCTCTACAACCTGGTGGATACCTTTTTTATCGGCATGCTTAAGGATGAGGCGCAACTGGCTGCCGCCAATATTACCACTCCGATTTTTATGATGCAGATGGCAATCGCCACCATTGTTTCCACAGGCGCAGCATCCTTCATATCACGCAGCATCGGCGAAAAGGAACATGACCGTGCGAATCGCACGCTAACCACGGGCATTGTAATCTGTACAGGACTGGCAATTATCGTGATGGTTGTGGGGCTTTTGAACCTAAAGCCACTGATCACCGCACTGGGAGCCTCCGCAGAGGTATATCCTTATGCGTCTGAATATGTGGGCATCATGCTGCTGGGTTCCATCCCGGTCATGCTGAACTACGCCGGTGGCCAGCTGCTGCGCTCAGAGGGTGCAATGATGCCTTCCATCATTGGCATGATGATTGGCACTGTCATCAATGTCGTTTTGGATCCCTTATTCATCTTCACCTTTAATATGGGCATTGGCGGCGCAGCATTGGCAACCGTGCTTGGCAATTTGGGTGCTGCTGTGTATTATGGGTGGTACTATTTGACCGGCAAGGCATTGCTGAAGATTCGCCGCAAGGACGTATCAAAGGACAAACGGATTTGGAAGGAAATCTTCACCATTGGCATACCAGCCTGCATGAGCCAGTTCCTGGTCAGCGTTGCTATGATCATCTTGAACAATCAAGCCAAGATGTACGGCGACAGTGTGCTGGCCGGCATGGGCATTTCCTCCAAGCTAATGTTTATTGGAACGTTTGTGTTTATGGGTTTTGCTGCTGGTTGCCAGCCGCTGATTGGTTATAACTACGGTGCAAATCAGTTCCAGCGTGTGCGTGAGGTGTTTAAAACCGGCATGATAATGACAGCTGGCTTAGGCCTATGCTTGATGGTTGTGTTTTGGTTGCTGGCACCCGTCCTGATTGGCGTTTTCACACCCTTACAAGATGTTATCAAAGAAGGCACACGGGTTTTTCGCATCAGCATCTTCTCATTCTTGGTATTAGGCCCGCAGATGCTTGCAACCACGGGCATACAGGCATTTGGCAAGGCCAAGGAAGCGCTGGTATTATCTTTGGCACGTCAGGGATTGTTCTACGTCCCGCTGCTTTTCTTGATGCAGAAGCTTCTAGGCTTTGAAGGACTTATTTGGGCACAACCTGTGTCTGACACCGCTACCCTGTTGCTGGGCATCATCTTCCTAACGGTGATTCTTCGCAAATGCCTGGGCAATAGTAAACTTGAAGCAGGTACTTGATTTATAACGGTGCAGAAATGGAAACTCAAGAGCCAACATTACCATGATTCGTTGGTACAAACAAGCTCGTCGGAAGCGGCGGGCTTATTTGATTGCCTGTTAACAATGTCATTCCAATAATTCTCAATTTTCTCTTGACACGGACACCGTGTCGTACTTTATGATTGTGTTGAAAGGAAGTGCAAACACACTATGAATTCATTGCAGGTCGTAAGTACAGTATCGAAAAACCTTGGCATATCAAGCCGTATGCTCCGCTATTATGAGCAAATCGGCTTGATTGCGAGCCAACGTATGAAGGATTATGCGTATAGGGCATATGATGAAGATGCGATACGCCGACTTCGTCAAATCATTATCTTGCGGAAACTTCGTGTTCCTGTTAAGCAAATCCAAGAGATTTTCAGCAATCATGATGCAGTGAACGTGATTGATATCTTCGAGCGCAACATAAGTGAATTGGATGAGCAAATCACAGCTGTATCAACCGTGAAATCTATTCTCAGTCGTCTTGTATATGAATTGCACGAAAAAGCGAATATGAACTTACAGCTTGATTATCTTGGCGAAAGTTCTGTTTTTGCCATCGTGGATAGTATTTCATTTCCAAAAAACACTTTGCAGGAGGAAAAATCAATGGATGACCTTAACAAAGCAAATGAAGCATTAAGCAAGCTGGAGGAAAAAAATGTGCGGATCATTTATCTGCCGCCTATGACTGTAGCCGCTTCTTATGCTGCCGGTGAGTTTGAATGGGGCGTGGGACCGGAAGCTACCAGTAAGATAGAGCAATTTGTGTGGGAAACTGGACTCTTAAAAATGAAGCCCGATGCCAGAGGGATGGGTTTTGACTGTTCCAGAGAAGACCTAAAGGTCAGCGTTGAGGGGACTTCTACAGCATATGAAGCCTGGGTATCCATACCAGAGGATATGGCCGTTGCAGCTCCTTTAACTAAAAAGACCTTTAACGGAGGTTTGTATGCCGCCCATGTATTAAGAGATTGGAATTTTCAAGCTGACTGGCGTATGCTTACCGAATGGGCAAAATCAAGCGAAAAGTACGAAGCAGACGATGGGCGCCCATGCTTTGAGGAAGTATTAAACTATTTTAACCTAATGCAAAACGGCGCAAAAATGGAAGATACACAGATTGATCTACTGTTACCTATCAAATTACGATGAAAAGCATGTTCAAAAGACTCGTGTACTAATGCACCGCTATACACTCAACGAAACCGCGATGCAAATATCCAAAATAGGAGGTAGAGTCAATTGACTTCACTTATAAAACAAGCCGATGAATTGCTTAAGAATAACGGCTTTGAATATGCGTTCTGCGGTGGGTGGGCCATAGATATGTTTATCAGAGCAAAAACGCGAAAACACAGCGATATTGATGTTATGGCATATTGGTCTGAACGCGATAAGATTATTCAACATATGCAATCTCTTGGTTTTCTTGTTTATGAAATGCTTGGTGGCGGAAAAGCTCACCATGTAACCGACATACATCATCAGATAAAAAGTAAAAGAAATATCTTCTGTTTTAAAAGAATTGGGAACTTATAAAACTGTCAGCATCAGAAGAGAACGATATCTACTTTATTCATTTCATGCATATAGGACAAACAAAACTAAATTTTATCGAATTTCTGTTCAATGATAAAACCGACACCGATCTGTTATACGCACGAAACCCTAATGTCAAACAGGCATTATGCGATGCAATTTTATATAATAACGAAATACCATATCTATCACCGGAAATGTGTTTGCTTTATAAATCAACAGATATCGAGAAAGAATGCTATCAAGACGATTATCTTACAGCTATGGCGGCAATGAGCGAGCGGCAAAAGAAATGGCTTGATAATGCTTTGAAAATCATGTATCCCGATGGGCATAAATGGAGAATATGAGCCCAAACCGCAGTGCGTTAGCTTCCCATTTGTCGAAATAGGCAGCCTATAATAATGCGCCAAATGTACCGGATTGATTTATGATATCAAACCACACAGCACGATTTATACCTGTCAACTGCAATATTCAATTTCAACTTAACAGTTTCTTTCTGGTTTTGGGTTGACAAGCCAATTAGGATCATCTATATTAAACTGGATTCGTATGCATTCAACGTTCGTTCGTGTGTAAAGCAAGATAAGAGTTATTGTTCTTGCCACTACCAAATGGGATGCGATACGATCCTGAAGAAGCACCCGATTATCAGATGTGGGATGTCATATCAGAATTTGTTCCTGTTTCCAATACCGATGAAATTCGCAAATTGGAAACACCAATTAGATCCAACCGTGGGAATACGGGAGCATAGGGCACCCCGTAAATATACAATGTGAGGAGAATTATCATGAGAAGTTTCACCACACTGGACCTGCAATATGCACACAGATTCTATGGTTTTAAGGGCGAGGCACAATATTTGCATGGACACACCGGCATACTGACCCTCGAAGTTGAAGAGAATGTCAATATGGGAGTTAATATGGTATTCCCGTGCAATGAAATCAAGAAGACTGCATGGGAAGTTCTGCAGAACTTTGACCATGCGTTGGTTTTGAGGGAAGACGATCCGCTGCTGCCTGCGATTCTCAGTGTTTACGAAGAACAAGGCATTAAAAACGGTACACCGACCAATAAGCAAAAGGGTCCAGCGTTCAAGACAGAGCTTGCAACAGCTTATCCGGAATGTCGTTTGGTTGTGACAAAAGAGACCATGACCGTTGAAGGCATGATCAAGATTGTCTACGATCTTCTGAAAGATAAGCTCAATATCGTTAAGATTACGTTTACAAGCGGTGTAAATGGCGCTACAGAAGCGTACGAGCCCCATAAAGATACGGACCGTTGCCCCCTATGCGGCATTGCGCTGAATGAACACAACGTGTGCCCCAAGTGTGGATACCGTAAGTAATTACATGTGATATTACAAACTTCATTCGTATGAAGTTGACTGAAACGAAACAGGCATTCTATGTCATACGTAGCGTGCCTGTTTCGTTTAGGTCCAGCAACTATTCCATCGTCGTATGGATCTACCGTAAAAGCGCCATGTAGTGGAAAGCAAATCATTGATGGAAATTCTGCCACTATGCTTAGACAGACTTTCAGCAAATGGTATTATGCTATATAGAGCGAGCAATAGAGCTATATCTTGGATGACTTTTTATATGTGGGCAGCTGAGTATCCTTGCAGGAAATTGAATAAAGGCAGAAATTTTGCACATAATTCTCCTGGAGGTGGTTTTTGTGCCAGCTAGAAGAAATCCATTTACAGCCGCCGATATGAAGCAGTATTTTGCATCGCTAAGCCCCCTTATCCAAGAATCAATTGAGCAAAGCGGAATTGATTTTTTATCCATTGACCATCTACGTTCCTTTGTCAAGAATCTGGAGAGCAAATAAGAAACGGTATACTTAACTTTAGACAGGGAAGTATGATGCATCCTTCTACATTCAAACAGGATGAACAAGCAACGTTGTAAAAGCATGCAATGTATGCAAAAAGCCAGGTTCTATCCAGCATGGAAAGAGCCTGGCCTTTTTATTAAATAAGGGCATGAGCAGCTTGGTGCCATCAGCGTTTATGTGGTAAGAAGCACCTTCACCGCTTCATCCATCAAGCCTAAATCCCAAGCTAGGGAGGTGCACAAATACTTGTCTCTAATTTCACGGGAACCCAGCCAGGCATCCCGAACATCCTGATCACTTACACCGATATCCGCAGGCGTCACAGGCATGTTAAGCTTTCGCATTTGTTCAATCAGTGTTTGCGTATCGGGTAGCTCTTTTTGCATAATGCTCAAAAAGGTGTCCCAGTTGCTTAGAATAATTTGAAGATGCTCTGCATGGCGCTCAAGTGAATTTTTGAGATAAAGCTTTTCTTCACTTTCAATAATCACGGGAGCGGCTTTGCCAAATATACGCTTCACTTGTTCGCGCCATGAATCCTGAGAAAAGTTTGCCATCATGGTTTGAGCAGCATGTGGGTCTGGCTTTATGCCTTTAAGCCAATCAAACACTTTCAGCGTTAAAATGGTTCCGACGCCCACCTGAATACCGTGCAAATCGCTTTTGTTTCCTCTATCCAGATCCATCATTTCCCACATGTGTGAAAAGTAATGCTCCTGGCCAGATGCCGGACGAGACAAGCCTGCAAAAGACATTGCAATGCCGCAAAGGATGAGGCCGCCAACGACCTTGCCCACAGCGTCTTCATCGCGGTCGGCCAACACCTCAAAAGCCTCCGAAACCTGGCGAACCGACTTGCGTACCATGTCGGCAATCTCCGCGCAATAAGCTTCGCCTGTTACGATTGATGCGATTTGCCATTCGCACAGCGCACAATACTTGGCGATCATATCCCCAAAGCCAGCCTGCAGCATGCGCATGGGGGCATTTTTTATAATGGCTGTATCTGCAATAATCGCAATAGAGCAGCCTGTAGAAATCGACACTTTCACCCTGCGCTGTATCATTGAAGCTGAGCTGGAAGCATACCCGTCCATGGAAGGGGCAGTGGCTATCACCGCAGAAGGGATCCCCAGTGCATAGGCCAGTACTTTGCTGCAGTCATGAATGACACCGCTGCCCACAGCAAGCACCAAATCACAGCGCTTGTCAAATGCCATAGTCAGCGCGCCAACTGAGCTTTCATCAGGCTCAACATGCCCTTGGCCGAAGTTAAAAACCGTATATTCCATGCCTGCGTCATGTAAGGCATTTTCAACCTGCGCCATTGCTGCCTGATACGTGTTTGCATCACAGACGATAAAGGGACGACGAATGCCATGCTTCTTGAGCACATGCGGCAAGCGTGCTACCACACCATGGCCAATTTCAACATCCTTAATAGCACAGGCATGTGTTTTGCCGCATGTGCAGACAAATCCGGAATGCTCCAGCAATTGCTTCATATTCATTTGTGCCAGCTTCATTCTGATACCTCTTTTCGTAGCGCCTTGGAGACGATATTCCTTACTCCCCCATGATATCCCTTAGGGCTTTGGCAACCGCTTGTGCCAGTGCTTCATGCCCATCTGGGTCCATATGAATACAATCCCTTTTGGACGGCTTTGCCACCTTGGCTGCATCTACCATCGTCACGCCACGTTGTGCGCAGACCGCGGAAAACTCTTTCGCAAACAGTTTGGATTGTTCATGTGCAAACTTCAGTGTGGAGTAGCTATCTCTTTGCGCTAATTCCGCATCGACTTCAATGGGAGAGATAACAACGATCTTGGGCTTTTTCTCAAAGACTGGCGCAGCGCTTGGATACAACGCATCATGGCTTCTGATCAGGTCAATCAGCTGACCTATTCCCTGCGCTGCATGCCACGCATCCACAAACTTCAAATCATTGGATCCCAATGACAGCACCACTGCATCCAGCGGTTTTTGGCTGGTCAGAATGCCTGCCAGCATGTTACGGCCATTGAGAAAGGGCTTAAAAGGATCATCATATATGGTGGTACGCGCATTCAGTCCTTCCTCGTGTATACGCCATTGACTACCAAGGATATCATTGAGCCTTCCTGTCCACCGTGTGTGTTCGTCATACCTCTGCCCTGTTACAGGCTCATATCCCCAGGTATTGGAATCCCCATAGCACAAAATATGCTTCATCGTCAAATAATCCTTTATTTCAGTATTTCATCAATTGGGCGGCCTTCGATATCACCCATGTCAAGCCCAAGGACCTTAGCATAAGTTGCTGGCTCGTCTACAAGGGAGCGCCTCTCTACCGTCGCACCAGGTTTAATGGAGGGACCAAAGGCGATCAGCGTTGGCTGGGGACCTTTGTCCGGCTGATGCCCATGGGTAGCACGGCCGAAGCGATAATCTGTAATATCGTGTGGGCGGTTGAGCGGCCCCATCCAATCGTTACTAAAAGACGTAAAGCCATCCGTTTCAAGAACAAAGGAAAAATCCCCTGCCAACTGCTCTTCCTCTTTGGCTTCTTTGGCAGTATATACGCGGGATATTCCATAGATACCTTCTTGGCACATGGACGTTAAAATGCCATGCACCTTATCATAGGATTCTTTGTCTTGAGGGTTTTTCAGATATACTTGTGCAGAAGCGCCTGTCGATTTCACAATGGCCGTATAATCGGCTACTTTGCCTTCTTCATCCACTGTAATCAAACCGCGCCTTGCCAGTTCCACATTCGGGCAAATTACCCGGCTGATATTGATTTGGCCATGATCGCTGACAATAAAGAAATCGGTATCTTCATAAATGCCGGCGTCTTTGGTTGCCTTGATAATCCAGCCCAGCCAATTATCAATTTCATGCAGGCCATGTGTTACTTTATCGCTGAACAAGCCGGTTTGATGGCGATAGGCATCAACATTAGCGGGATGAATCATCAATAAGTTGGGTTTAAACTCGCGGATAATGGAGCATGTGCATGCAGTGATAAACTCATCACAATACGGATGGGTGCGGTTCACCTGCATCCACAAATGCGGATCAATGCATTTTTCCACTACCTCTGGGGAACTGCCTGAGTTTAAGAAGCAATCGCGCATGCTCTCATTAGGCGACTGTGGCCAATACTCATCAATCAGGTAATCGATGCTTTCACAATTGCCTGTAACCGGCCAGAAAACCGCTGCAGTTGTCAGCCCCTTGGCCTTGGCCGCTTCAAAAATGGATGGTACTTTGACAGCATCATAAAACCAGTTCCAGGGGGAAGACTTTTCAAAGAGGTTTGTCAGCTCATTGTTGATGATTCCATGCCGCTCTGGATAGCAACCCGTCATCATGGAGACATGACAGGGGTAAGTTAAGGAAGGATAAATCGAGCGCATGCGCTTAACGCGGGCTGCATCCTTCCAAAGGGAGCCAAATACCGGCAGCTCTCTTAGTGTCAGCGTGTCTTCATAAACCAGAGCATCCTCAGATATCACAATTACATGCTTCCCCATTTTCAATTTCCTCCAACTTTTGCGTTATGGCTGAGAGTATATCCATATATCAAATTGATATTGGGATATAGAAGAATCAGGCGTGCCTGCCCATGCTGAAAACAGCTTATGAGCAAGCAAACTCGCCTGATTACGTTGTTTCATTTCATTCCATTATAGGCAAACGCCTGTATGATTTTCTTGCTGGCAAAAATGAACATGATGATAACCGGCACCACCAGTATAAAGTTACCGGCCATGATTTCATTCCACATGATTCCCTGTTCCACTTCCTGCTTCAGCTTTTCGATATACATTGTCAATGGCCGATATTTATCGTTGCTGGTCATAACCAATGGCCAGAAGTAGGAGTTCCATGTGCCGATGAAAGAGAACATGGAAATGGTGATCATGCTAGATTTACACATTGGCAGCATGATGCGGCTCATGATTTGCAGCTCACCTGCATTGTCAAGCCGGGCAGACTCAATGATTTCATCGGGTATCTGCTTAAATGCCTGACGAAGCATGAATATACCAAATGCATCTGCACCAAAGGGAATGATCTGCGGCCAAAGGGAGTTTATCAGCTTCGCTTTGGACATCATCAGATACACACTAATGTAGGTGATCTGTCCCGGAATCATAAAGGCAATTAGAACGATTCCGAAAAGAATGCCTTGCATCGGAAAGCGTCTCTTGGCAAAGGCGTATGCAGCCGGCACCATAACCAGCAATTGAATCGCAATGACAGACAGAGTTACCGTAATTGAGTTTAAGGCGTACTGCGTAATGTCAATGCCTTTTGAAAAAATGGCAGTGAAGTTAGCAAAGGTAAAGTTTATGGGCCAAATGGTCGGCGGGGTCTGAATGGCCTCTCCGTATGTCTTAAAGGCGGTGATGATCATCCAATAAAACGGAAAGATGAAAATAAACATAACCGCGACTTTAATCAAATCGCCCGGTAGATTAGGAAGGTAATTACGCACGCGTCTTTTAATCTGTGCTCCATCCATGACTTTTCATCTCCTTTCTTATTGGTAGTGAACCTTGCGCTCAAGGCCTTTAAAGTCAAGCAAGGTAATCAAAATCAAAATAACCAACAGTACAACACCGGCTGCCGCACCAATGCCCAATGAGTTGTTACGCTGGAAGGCATAATCGTAAATGTACATGCTAATTACCCTGGTTGAATCACCCGGGCCGCCGCCAGTCATGATACGCATTGAATCAAAGACCTTAAAGGAACCGGTTGTAATCGTAATGAGCATGAAGAAAATCTGAGGAGAAAGCATGGGAAGCGTAATTTTGAAGAACGTCCGCATAGGAGACGTATTGTCCAGCTTCGCTGCCTCATAAATTTCTGTGGGAATGGCCTTAAGCGCGGCTAGGATAATCAACGCATAATAGCCGATTGATTTCCACACATTCATGATGATAACGCAGTTCATGGCCAAAGCAGAGTTATTCAGCCAGCTTTGGTATGGAATGCCTACCCAACTGAGCACAGTATTGAATAGGCCGTAGTCATTTTTATTATACAGCCATGTCCAAATGAATGCGCAAGAAATGGAAGCAATCAAGTGCGGTGTAAAGAAAATGGTTTGCGCCACCCGGTTAATTTTACGGTTGCGCTGCATCCATACACCAAAAAGCACCGAAACAACGATGGTAAGCACCAATGTCACAACGGTATAGTAAGCCGTATTCTTCAGTGCAGCTAAGAAGTCTGTTTTTACAAAGAAGAGCTGATTGTAATTGCCCAGCCCGACAAATTCTTTGTAAGGGTTCATGGCATTGCCACGAAACAAACTCAGGTGGATGCTGTTAAGCATTGGATAAATGGTAAACACAAGCAGAAAGATAATCGCCGGTGCGATCATCAGGTAAGAGGAAACGTGGTTTTTCCACATTTTCGTTCCTACCTGTACCATCTTTCTGCTTTTTGGCTTGGCGTCAAGCATGACAGCTCCCTCCCGCTAATTTGATCAACTCATGATAATTATCAACGTCTGCCTGACGAATACGCTTTCCATCCTTATTAAAGAAGTACAGATGGTCGTCCGTAACAGATAGATAGCAGTTATCGCCGATTTGGAAACCTTCATCTGTGCTCTTGACCATGACACTCTCATGGCACATCTGAACTTTATAGATGGTCTCCGAGCCCAGCATCTCACGGGTCAAAATTTTGCACTTTTGAACGTAATTTCTGCTGACCGACTCTTTAGACAGCATCGCTTTTTCGGGACGGAGGCCCAAACGAATATCACTGTCCCTCATTTGGAAAATATTCATAGCAGGCGTACCGATAAACTGAGCAGCAAAAACATTGTCCGGATCGCGATAAATCTTTTCGGGAGCACCTTGCTGCATAATCTTTCCTTTGTCCATCAACACGATCAAATCGGCCATAGCCATGGCCTCCACCTGGTCGTGCGTGACGTATACAAAGGTGGTCTTTAGCCGCTCATGCAACTCTATAAGCTCTGTGCGCATGGTGGCGCGCAGTTTAGCATCTAAGTTGGAAAGTGGTTCATCCATAAGGAAAACCTTGGGCTTTTTCACCATGGCCCGTGCCAGTGCAATTCGTTGTCTTTGACCACCGGATAAGGTGGAGGGTTTGCGGCCCAGGTATTCTGTAAGACCTACAGAAGCCGCCACTTCGCTGATGCGCTTCTCACGTTCCTCTTTGGGAACCTTGTTGTTTTTTAAGCCAAATTCAATGTTTTCACGTACAGTCATTGTAGGATATATGGCATAATTTTGGAAAACCATTGCGATGTCCCGTTTTCCAGGCGCCAAGTCCGTAATGTCCTCACCATCGAGTAGTACTTGACCCGAAGTCGCTGGGCCAATACCAGCGATCATACGCAGCAGCGTTGTTTTACCACAGCCTGATGCGCCAACAAGTACTGTAAATTTTCCATCCGGAATTACCAAATCAAGATCTTCAATAACCTTCGCTTTGTCAAATGATTTTGTTACCTTACGAAATTCAATCTGTGCCATGATGCTTTCCTCCGCATGCGAATTTGATGGGTACCCTATCAGAAGAAAGAGGATGGGGGCAGAACCAACGCCATACAAACCTGTACTCAATGCCGCTGCGGCGAGAACACGCCTGCCATATAGCGAGTAGGTTCCTGATTCAGCCGCTGATTCAAAACAAAAGAGAGTTGGGGCAGCGGACATTAGGTCATCCGCTACCCCGATCCGCCTTTAAGCAGCCTTACCGCCATCAAGTATCATGCTTGTAACAGTTTCGGCCTTTTCCGAAGAATTTCAGGTGGATTAGTTGAAGAACTGGGCGCTGTTTGTCTTAATGTGCTCAACAGCCTGTTCTGCATTGATGCTCTGGTCCTGGATGAGCAGGGACACAGCATCCCAGCAAGCCTGGGTGAAGTCTTGCAGGTAGGGGCTGTAGGGGTTTTCCTGGCAGCGGCCGGTCTTAACCTGATCATAAGCAACTTCAAACAGGGGGTTTTCTGCCCAGAAGGTCTTCATGCCTTCATATTCGGCAACAGAGTAGGTGGTGGGAACATAACCGGTTTGGGTGGTGTTGTAGGTCACCATTTCATCGCTCATCAGGAACTGTACGAATTCCCAGGAAGCAGCGATCTGCTCGTCGGTGTTGCCTTCAGAAATGATGCTGATGTTACCGCCGCCGATTTCAGCAATGCGCTTTTCTGCATCATAGGTGGGGTACTGGCATACGCCAACTTCAAAGCCAGCTTCCTTGGCGTTGCGGAGTACGGAAGCCAAAGAACCGGAGGAGAGCAGCATGGCGCCGAGCTTCTGCTGCGCGAACATTTCCTGCATAACCGCGCCGGCATTGGTAGCATCGTAGGGGGAGCACCAGCCTTCGTCAACCCAAGCGCGCCAGTCGCTCAGAACTTTCAGCATGGAGCCATCTTCCAGGGCGGGAGAGGACTTGCCATCATCAGCCAAGAAAGCAGAACCCATCTGATACAGGTGGCATGCGTTCAAATAGCCGAAGTCATTGGTGATGAGCATGCCGTAAACAGTGGTGTTGCCGGCATCGTCTTTCTGCCACAGTGCACGGCAGAACTCAGCCATTTCTTCTACGGTCACGGGAGCTGTCAAGCCTTTGGCATCAGCCATGGTCTTGTTGTAGTAGAACATGGGAGTGGAGCGGATGTAAGGCAGGGTGTAAAGGGTGCCGTTGGTGTTGCCGTTGATCTCCTGGAAGGGCTGCAGCAGGTTGCTTCTGTCCCAGCCAGTGGCCTCTGCCAAAGGAGCCATATCAGCCAGAACTTCGTCTTCCAGCAGATAGCTTACAAAGGTGTTACCAGAAACAACGACCTGGGGGGATTCGCCGGACTGGATAGCCAGCTGGGTCTTGGCCAGAATTTCATTGTAGTTGCCGATGAAAACTTCTTCAACCACAATGCCCTTTTCCTTACCAATGGTTTCATTAAAGGTATTTACAGTATACTGTGTAACCTCATAGTTTGCGCCGGATCCGCGAGTGTGCCAGAATTTGATGGTGATGGGCTCTCCCTGTGCCATCGCTGCAGGAATCATGCATACCAGCATGACCAAAGTTACCACCATTGCCAATGTCTTTTTCATGGTAAGCCTCCTAAATCAATGTTGTCTCTTTGTAAAATCAAAGTAAACCAGTGGTATGCCCTGTTCTTGACCAGATTGTACCCGTCGCAACACCGTCGCGGTTCCATCCCTCCTTTTGCATGATAAGGTTTTCTGCCTATTAAAGGGAAAAAAAGCAGAAAACAATCGCGCAACAAACATTTAACGTACGAATAAGGTTCGTCTAAAACGTTAGAACGTTTGTTTCAAGCTTTTTGTCTATCATACACAGAAGAATGCAGAATGTCAACAATAAAAGGCGGGCAGTTACGTGGAAATTTAAAAAAAGTAAGCAAAACATAGATTATCCGGTAGAAGATCGCGGTTTTGATCCATGGAAATGCAGAGCAGGCAGCCTGCAAGGGGCTTATTCATGTGCATGCAAATATTGTGAAACACATGCGGAAGGAGCTTCCATGCGATTGAATCGCACAGTTGCTCGCAAATAAGTGTAATAAATGTTCAATTTACCAAATTACGCAAATGAACAAGTGCACTTAAGCGTATTACTTCCTTACAAAACGGTTACCCCAGCCTGTTCCAAGGCCTGAACGGTTTTTCGATCCAACTGCCCATCCGTGACGACGATGTCGATTTCTTCAAGCGTTGCATAGGTGAAGGTGCTTCCCACTCCTACCTTGGTTGAATCCATGAGCGCTACGGTAATGTCCGTATTGTGGATCACTGCCCGTTTTAGCTCGCATTCATCTTCCGTACCGCATGTAAAACCATGATCCAGCGTAAAACCTGTCACACCCAGAAAAGCAGTTTGAAAATTGATATTATCCAGATAGTTCAAGCTTTTTGAAGAGCAGGTGCTTTGGCTGGCACGGTTCAACTTACCGCCCACCACATGAATTTGCGCTTCGGTTAAACGAAGCAGTTCCTGAACGCAAGAGATGCCGCTGGTAAAAATCATATAGCGTTCATCGCGAATATGATGCGCCAGCAGCGTTGTCGTAGAACCGGAGTCTATATAGATGGCTGTGTTGACACGCAGCAATTCAACTGCCTTTTTGGCAATAATCTCCTTGGCCTCCATGTTGCGTACACTACGTTTAAACAAAAGATCATCGGTTCCGATCACAACATCCACCGATTTCACACCGCCGTGTACGCGGATGACACCGCCGGCCTTGTCCAAACTTTCCAAATCACGGCGAAGGGTCATTTCGGAGATGGGATTAAACTGCGCTTTCAGCCTGGCAAAGCTTACGTTTCCTTCTTTGTTGACCATTTCGACAATTTTCTTCCTGCGCTCATCCATCTTCATTTGTTCGTATGCTCCTTTCGTCGTATATGGAGGTATTATATCATACCCGTATAATTATTTCGATTAGCCAATGTAAAAAAGAACCTGCATTATTATCCCAACAGCGACTGCTGGTAATCAAACACCTTCTCAAATGTTTGTTTTGCGCATGGATACAGGTCACGATACGCTTGAAAATGCCTGCGATATACTTGGACATCGGCATTGTTCGGATGATAGGAGTGGGCAATGCGAATCTTGGCCGCCGCATCACGGAAGTCCTTGTACATACCGATACCGACACCAGCCACAAGCGCCGCGCCCAAACTGGTCGCTTCATGGGGGGTTTGGTGTACGTTTATCTGTACATCAAACATGGAGGCAGCCATTTGAGCCCAAAGCTTACTCTTTGCACCGCCGCCAATCAGCATCAGTTTATCAAACACAAGACTGTTTTCACGCAAAATTTCACCGCAATGCCGAAGAGATTGCATGACACCCTCATATACAGCTCTGGCAATATGCTCACGTCCATGATAAAGCGTAAAGCCCATCAAAAGGCCCGATGCCTTTGCGGTCCACCAGGGCGTTCGCTCCCCCATCAATGTCGGAAGAAAAAAGACGCCCTGTGCCCCTGCGGGCACACTGTTTGCCATGGCTTCCAAGGCTGAAAAGTCACAATCCTCCACTCGGCTGCCCGGATATATCAAAGTCTCAATCGCCCAATTAGAGGCAGCAGCGCCGCATTGCACCGTTCCGCACACGTTATAGCATGTTTCGTCCGCGTCAAAGTAGCTAAATAAACGCATCTGTGCATCCAGCACAGGGGTATTGCTCATTGCGCTCACCCATGCGGATGAACCGATGTTCATATAAGCTGACCCCGGCAAGTGATCCCGGGCACCGTGGGCGGCACAAGCGCCGTCTCCTGCACCGATGGCTACGGGCAGGCCCTCTTTTAAGCCGGTAAGGCGGGCATATTTACTGCACAATGTGCCTGTCACATCTGTTGATTGACGCAGGTGCGGCATTTTCGTCGTGTCGATGCCTGTCTCGCGTAAAATGTCATACGCCCAATCACCACTTTGAATATCAAGACAATTGCATAATGATGCATCACTTCGATCAGTCTGCCCATGGCAGCCCGTAAAGTGCCCATACAGATAATCCTTGATGTTGACAAACTTAGCTGTTCCCTTATAAATCTCCGGCTCATGTTCCCGCAGCCACATATATTTGGGAAGCCCTGAATGAACATCGATGCGATTACCGGTAGTACGATAATATTGCTCATGCGGTACCCGCTGTGCAATTTCAGCTGTCTGCCGCTCGGTTCTTACGTCTGAGTGAATGATGTTATCATACAGTGCTCTGCCCGCTTGATCAACCGCAATGCAACCGTTCATTGTTCCTGTAAATACCAGTGCACAAATATCCTCTGCATGCACATGTGCTAATGTTAATGAAATGGCTTTTATTGCAGCTTGAAGTTGTTCTTCCGGCTTTTGCTGTGCCCAGCCTGCGGCGAGGTAGTATGTTTTATAACCTTCCACACAGCTGAATCGTGCCATGCCATCCTTCGTAAAAGCCGAGCATTTTATGCCTGTAGTACCTGCATCTAAGGTGAGAATAAGCGGCTCTTTCATTGCGGGCTTCCTTTCCTTTGCATCCTATCAAAAGTGATAACCTAATAAGGTGTATCTATTATACCCTACGAAAAAAGCCGGAACAAGGCAGCACTTTGGTCTACCCGTTCCGGCCATATTTATTGCGCGTTAGTTAGCGCCAGTTGGCCAGCAAGTATTTTTCGGCTTCCGTGCACCACAGCCCATCGTGACGCCCGACAATTTCGGCAAGCTTAGCAAAGCGTTCGTCGCTTTCGCCCAACTTGGCAAAATCATCAATGCTGGTTAAAGGCATGCTGATATGCGTGTAAATCAGCTTCTTTCCGCCGGGAATGGTAGGCAGATTCAGGGTGGTATCGCCTGCGCTATCAAGGCCGCCGATGTGAGAGACCATGACCGCAGGACGTATGCGGCCTTGCTCAGTCAGGCGCAAAGCCTCAATCATGTCGTCTGTATTACCGCCAGTTGTTCCGATAACATGGGTGGAGTTGTAATGCACGTCATAATAGTTCAGTTCTGCGCTAAACTGGGTGTCTGTTGGGCCGGCAAAGAAATTCAGGCAGCCATCCCGCCCGAGAATGTCCGATGCCACGTTCAGCAAGGAACGGATAGGCGCATAGACAAAGACATCATCATAACCGCCCCCTGCTATCCCCTTGAGGTATGCTACTTGATCCTCTACTTTGGAAGTGTTTACAAACATCAGCTTGACGCCATTGCGCTCCGCATCTTCATTGGAGAATAGCTGACGCGCCTTATCCAAACGGGCTTGATCAATATCAGTTACCACTAGTAAGGAAGGCTGCCGGTCTCCATGAAGCGCATAATCAATCATGCCCAGGCCCATTGGGCCTGCGCCGGCTAGAATAATCATCTTACCGCCGTCTTTAATCCCCATCTGGTGATGGTAAACGCCCATTTTCGTGTGAAAGGTTGCATGGAAAGCGCCGATGGAGCAGCTGAAGGGTTCAGCCAGAGAAGCTTCAAAATACGATTCTCCTTTATACTCAAGCAGGCATCCAAGCTCCATTACTTCTGCCGGGATAATGGTATAGGTGCAGTCTCCGCCAAAATACTTATAGGAGTAACCGGGAGACCACATGGTCCCTTTATAGTTGAGTGCCGGCTGCAGTGTAAACTTCATGCCGGGTTTAAATTTATCCTGATGGTTTTTTCCCACCTGAACAATGTTACCTGCAAACTCATGCCCCATGATGACGGGGTTATCTGCCACATCGTCTGGAACACGTTTGTGCTGCGCCCCCAGTGTGGCACATTTATAAGTAGACATGCATATGCTGTCCGAAATGACCTCTGCTAGAATTTCATCATCATTAATTTCCGGAAGCTCAAACTCTTCCAATCTCAGGTCCGAGGCACCATACAGTCGCAGAGCTTTGGTTTTCATGTTTTTTCGTCCTTTCCTATTTAGGGGTTATGATTATTAAAATAGCAATTTTTCCATCTTGACCTGTTTATGAAGAGCTTGAATATCCTCTGCCGCAGCGGCCTGCGTACCGGGCTGCATAACCGTGGCAGCACTGACCGCCATAGCTAACCGACAAGTTTCTTCAAAAGGCTTTCCTGTCTCATAGCCATAGCACAAAGCTGCCATCATCGAGTCCCCTGCGCCAACAGTGCTTTGCACCGCTACTTTTAAGCCGTGGCCTCGCAGCATCTCATGCTCGCGAACAAACAATGCGCCGTCTCCGCCCATGGAAACAACCACCGTTTCGATGCCCTGTGCAACAAGCGCTCTGGCGGCATTTACCAACTCTTCCAAGCTTACAAGCTTTCGTCCCACAAGCCTTGCAAGCTCATCTTCATTTGGTTTAATGAGTGCCGGCCTTGCTTTTACACCGTGCGTCAGCAAGCCTCCATCTGCATCCATAAAAACTTTTACGCCCATAGCGTTAAAGCATGAGATCCAATCAGCGAACAATGTATCTGCCGTACCTTGCGGAGCCTTGCCGGCCAAAACCACGATATCTCCGCTTTTCAGGCGAGTTTGTGCAATTTTCAACACAGCACTTAAATCATCAGCTGATACAGGCGCCCCAGGCTCGTTGATGTCTGTGTTAGTTTTCTTGTCCGGATCGATAATCTTCAGGTTTGTTCTGGTGTTGTCCCGAACAAAAACAAAATCGTTTTCTATCCCTTCTTTGTCCAGGCTATCCCTTATAAACTCGCCGTTGCTCCCCCCCAAAATCCCGGTTGCTACACTGGTTCCACCCAGGGCATGGAGTGTTTTTGATACATTGATTCCTTTGCCGCCCGCATCCACACGGATGGACTGGATACGGTTTACCGTATCAACCGAAAACGCCGGCACCACAACAGTCTTATCCAGCGCCGGTGTTAAGGTTACAGTCAGAATCACCATTATCACCTCATTTATCGCAAATACCTTGCTTTATACATCTCGCTAATGTTTGTTTTAATTAAAGAATGATTATTTCAACCATTGTTACTATATTATCATGTTCTATTAAAAAGTCAATATACCGTATGCGTTTTTCATACGCATATTTTGTTATGAATTGATTCGCCCATCATACCATCTGATGCCACAGAGATGACCGGCAGTCCAACACGCTCAAATATCTTTGCCTATACTTCGTGACAGCACCGATGATATACGTCCAAGTCCTCCTGCGATGTATGAAACGAAAATGCAGTCATCATGATGAATTCCCAAACACGAATCAACCCTTGTCTAATGAGCAATTATGGGCAATGTGATGACACCATACGAAATATCATCGAAACTCTCTTTGGCGCAGACTATTCATCCTTTTGCTAGTTCTCCTGCTCCGCCAAACCTGTTTGATAGAAACACAACGTTAAGCCTATAGGCAAATCCAGATATGATGCGCGCTTGAGAACAAAATCAGCAAAAATACCATATGATATATGGGAAAATATCTTTCTAGCAGGATAGGAGAGGCCATTCATGTATACAAGAGATTATATCGGTATCGTTGCAGAAGCTGCCAATCGCAGAATCAGTTTTTTCAACACAAACACACTGGAAGTACTGCAGCAATTACCCATTGATGCAGACGTTATTGATGTTGCGGTCAACAAAGACTGCACCCGGGCATTTGTCACTTCCTTTAACAGCAGAACCATGTATCAAATTGAGCTTTGCGCAACACCAGCACGCATTATAGGCAGTGCTGTTTCCACAACATTGCTTGAGGACGTGGCGATGACTCCGGACGGAAAATATGCGCTGGCCGTAGATGGATCCGCCGAAAACCAAGATATCGTTTCCTTTTCAGCCCGCCAAAATGCATTCGTATCATCACTGCCCACCAGTACTCAGGCCGTTGCCATCTCTCCCAGGAGTAGTAAAATGGTGCTAACGGCCGATTACTTTAATAACAGTGTTCACAGGTTCGTGATCAAACCTGATGGAACTATGGAAGACGCTGGACAATCTTTCCCTGCCGGAGCGGGCCCCATCAATATCGTATTCAGCCCCAATGGGGAGTTTGCCTTTGTGGCCGCCAGCAATGACAATCGGGTTAATGTGCTGAGTACACTGATACCCAACAATGTCCTGTTGCTGGGCGGCGCAGCTTCCTCCGCATTTTTACAAAGCCTGGCCGTTACACGAGATGGCAGACATGTATTTGCTCTTACAGGTTCGAATGTCGACATCTATGCATTTGACCCCGTAGCAGGCAGCCTAACGCTTGAGCGGTCATTTGCTCATGGTCTTACCATCACACAATATTACGGTGTGGATCAAATCGCCCTGGATGCCCGCGAGAAAAAATTGTTCATATCCGCCAATGGGCAGGTAGTGGTGTTTACCACCTACGGCCTGCCGCTTGGCAGCTTAGATGGTGTTCAAGGCCCTGGAGGTATTGCAATCTGTTCATGCTTTGGCAATGTCTCCAGACAAAACAAAGACAGAAATCGACTTGAAAGTGCTGCTCATATCCAATATCGCCAGGCATAGCAAACAGCAGTGCTTAACTTTTTAACAAAAGCCAGGCTTGCCTTGTCGGCACGGTTTGGCTCTTCGTCAATGCATCCGCTTTTCCAAGTGTAGTAGACTGGGGCGAATTTTTGATGCAGGAATTTATATACCCGGAGCCGGAAATAATCAGCACATCCTAATTGTTGTCTGCCAGGACAAGGAGATCAATGATAGATGGGACAAATAAGAGGATTTGGAAATCGAAATCTATGAAAAAAGCATCAAGATGTTCATGCAAGATTCGCCTTATGGCGGGTCTTTTTTTTGCAGAAAACCTGTTGCATCAATGACAATCAACGATAATGGAACATGAAAAGGCGTGCAGCCATGCATTTCTTTATCCATTCGACAATAATCTCCCAATTACACAGGATTGTAATCTTTCATGAACATGCCTTTATGGCAAAGCTGTGCATCACTCAATCTGTGGCAGAATTGCCACTGCAACATATGATTGTAATGAGACCCCATATTCATTAAGGAGAAAAAAATATGTTGTCATATATTTTCGAAAAACGAATGATGATAACTTTCCCTCTTAGCGAGCCCCAGTATGACAAATCATGTATCCCGCGGCCACCATGTCCGCCACCTCCGCCTCCACCGAGGCCGCCATGTCCTCCACCACATCCGCCATGTCCGCCTCATCATATGTGTCCAATCTGCCCCACAGGTCCCACTGGTCCAACGGGCCCCACCGGTCCCGCTAATGGCCCTACCGGGCCTACAGGGCCTACTGGTCCTACCGGCCCTACTGGTCCTACCGGTTTAAGAGGACCTACTGGTGAGCGTGGTGCTACTGGACCCACAGGACCTACTGGTCCTACCGGACTTACCGGACTTACCGGACCTACCGGACCTACCGGACCTACCGGACCTACCGGACCTACCGGACTTACCGGACCTACCGGACCTACCGGACCTACCGGACCCACCGGACCCACCGGGCCTACAGGACCTACAGGACCTACAGGCCTTACC
>JAEYQQ010000075.1 GCA_023409955.1 Bacillota bacterium
GAATACGGTGATCCATGAAGCAATGATATTTCTGGAGCAGAGCGGTATAGCAATCGAAGGGATCGGCGTATCGGCAACCGGTCAGATCGATGTTGAAATGGGAACGGCCATCGGAACGAATGGAAGAATTCCCAATTACGAGGGTGCGGAAATCAAACGTGACATGGAAAAGGCATTCTCCGTAACGGTTTCTGTGCAGAATGACGCCAATGCTGCCGTGCTTGGTGAGTGCTTTGCTGGAGGAGCAAAAGGCCTGCAGCACGTTGTGATGATCACGCTGGGGACCGGCGTGGGCGGCGGCGTTGTTGTGGATGGAAAACTTCTGTACGGAACTCGGGGGATCGCTGGGGAGCTGGGGCATTTTACGCTGTATCAAAACGGGCTGCCCTGCACATGCGGCAAAGTGGGTTGTTACGAGAATTATGCCTCCACATCAGCGCTGCTGCGGGAAGCGCGACGTGTAACCGGAGAACAGCTACTGGATGGACGATCTGTGTTTGAACGGGTAGAAAACGACGATTGTCTTATACAGGAAGTACTTGCTCTATGGATTGACAATATTGCTGCTGGAATTTCGGGGCTTGTTCATATCTTCAATCCGCAAATGGTTCTCATTGGAGGAGGTGTCAGCGTGCAGGAAGAACTGCTGATTACGCCTTTGCGCCAAAGGGTGTTGGCCAGCGTGATGCCTCGATTTGCAGAGCAGCTTTTGATCAAAGGTGTAATGCTTGGAAATGATGCCGGAATGATTGGGGCAGCTAAATATTGCATGGATCAAATAAAACATGGATACCAAAACCAACCATAAGATAACAACACAAAAACAAAGATTCAGAGCGAGTAGAAATACTCGGTCTGATTTTTTGTTTAATTGAAAACCTTACAATGGCATAAGCAAAAGCAGCAAAATCTTTATTGAACAAGCAAAGAGGCATTAGCCATAAACAGATGTATGTTCTGAACTCAGTTAAGAAGTTTTTCTGAACATGAGTGGTAAAAGGAGGGGAGTATTCAATTTCCTATCGCATGATGGTTAAGCCTAGTGCTCTAAATGAACGAAAGAGCGAGGTACATACGTATGTGGGAGATTGTGTTGAGGGTGCTGGCGTCGAATGGCGGGGCTATCGCGGACTTCTTCGGTGAATGGACCATACTCCTGACATGCCTTGTCATCGTCAGCACGTTGGATCATCTGACCAGGTGTTTGGTGGCCTAGCCCGGCTATAGCCCAAAATCAGGTGATGGCAAGCTGAGCAGCAAGGCGAGATTTGATGGACTCTTACAAAACGGCATGATCTGATCGGTAGTATTGGTGACCACGGTGCTGGGCAAGGTGGTGGGGAACCAGACAACCGTTAGTTTGTATATACAAAAATAAGCGAGAGTGAATCCTAGGCTTGGAACGTGATACCTTGTGCAAAGCCGCAATGGCGGCTGCGTGAACCGCATGTACGAAATTGCAAACGTGGTACAAAATGTGGTACTAGCAAAAGAAAAAAAGGCAGGAAACCCTTGTGTTTCCTGCCTTTTTCAATGGTCTGGGTGAGAGGATTTGAACCTCCGGCCTCTTGAACCCCATCGATATAAAAAGTAATCAGAATTCCTTGAATGTCCTAGTGAAATAAGGATTTGTCCGACTCTGACCGGACAAGGGTGAGAGATAAAAGTTGCAAAAAAGTTGCAGTTGCAGAGGGCAAAAGTGTCAAGTGGCCGGAAGAGTAGAAAAAAAGCGATTATACATTTGCTTTTATCATTCTGCTCCTAATAGCCCAATATAAAGTTGCTGCTGGGAGCAACGGAATGGTGAACAGGGTGAACATGTTGTCATAGCCAAGTTTAACTGCAACTATCTCCGTTAAAACCGGTGCAAAGCCTTGGTCGATATCAGCGCCTAAATAATAAGTGCAGGAAGCTGCGCCTCTGCGGCTTTCATCAACCACCAGAAGGAAGCTCGCTTAACAGCAGCCCAAGTAGGCGTAAAAACTCCCCGTATGGGAGCTTTTTTGATAGCCATTTAGCATCTGAGTAATCAGATGCTCTTTTTTGTAGATGCATACTTCATGTAAAATGATTATAACGAACAGAGCCTGAAAAACAGGTTTTTAGTCAATGGTGGTTGGCGTAAAAATGAGGTTTGTGGTGACCTTGTGTGAAGATATGTATAAATTGGGACAAATCCTTAGTGTAGCAGATTTTTGTTATAAAATATGTTATACTGTATAAACACATAGCGTTCTGAAAGAAAATAGTGGATTTGAAATGCAAAGGTGGTAAAGGATGAATCATCAGCAAAGATGTAACAAGGCGCGGGGCAGTCTATTTGCTCAGTATTTCATATCCTTTATATGTATCATTTTAGTACCTATTATTGCTTTTAGCAGTCTTCTATACATTTTCGTCTCCACGCGTATGGACATGGAGATTGATTCGCGACTGGAAAGTACAGCCCAAGCGCTGGCTGCTCAAATGGATTCTATGTTGATACAGTTAGAAGGCGAGATAACACGCTTTGCATTGGAGCTTGAAAGCAGTGACCTAATGACGTTGGTATTGAATACAGAGCAGAGAATGCAAAAGCTGGCTGAACTACGAACGCGCTTGGAAAGCAGCGCCAGCACCAACACGATTATCAATATCATTGGCATATACTTTGGCGACCAGAAAAAGGCTATCACTCAACGGGGATATTATCCTGAGGGTGCGGAGTTGGACTGGGAATCAATACGAATGTTACTATACAGTGATCATATCAATGGTATACATTCATACCGCAGAGATGATGGAACCATTGAGATCGTTGTAGCAAAAAGTATTCCGATACATCAAAGAAAAGGACGGAACTTCATCTTTTGTACTTTAGACGGGGACGTTTTAAGTCAGTATGCGCAATTTGGCTGGGAGGAAGCTGATAGTTTCTTGCTGGATGCTCAGAACAATATATTGGCGTCTTCGCGCATGGATATGCTGTCTTTGGATTACAGATCAGATTTTGAAGGTGCGATGACTGACAATGGAAACAGGCATAAAGCGATTGCATCTAAAGTAATGCCTTGGAAGTATGTCATCAGTATTCCAAACCAGACAGCCAACGCTGATATAATACGATTTCTCTGGATCATCTTATTGATCGTCATAGCTTTAAGTGGGCTTGGGATTGCATTTTCTTACATGATGGCCCATGTTTTTTATAAGCCTATTGCTCAGCTTGCTCATTCTGCGCGCATGGAACTATCAAAGATTCAAGGTCGGGAGATTACACCTTCCCCTAATGATATACTGTTTATCAATCAAGCGGTCAATGCCATTTCTGCATATGGAACTGCTTTGGAACAATGCTTGGATAGCGGCCGCGGCAGAGTACTTTCTAGCATCTTCAGGCATCTGCTGGATGGAAACGCAATCAATCAGCAAGAAGTTCATGAAATACTGGAAAACTATATGTTTGATACTAGCGATAGACAGTTCACTATTTTTGTGGTGGAATTGAGATCCGATGATATCAATCAGAAGTGGGATGGCTGGATCAGCAGGTATCAGCTGGAAACATTTATCAAGGATGCCCTTTGTCAGATGGAGGAATGGGAAGCACTGGCGGTGGAAATGGAGAAATACAGGCTGTGTGGTGTCATCACAAGGCCTGCACAGGAAGAAAAACTGAACCAGAAATTTTTCGAACTGATACTTGAGCGTCTTGGTGAGCAGTGGCCGTATGCACGGATTGCAGTGGGAGATACTGTATATAGCCTTGGGGATATAACCGGCCAGTATATAAAGGCAGAGCGGGCCATTTCCAGTGCGCCAGTAAAGCAGAGCTTTGGCATTGTTGACATTGCTGGGCAGTCAGATAAGGATATAGATTTGCCTGGGATCAGATTTCGCTGGCTGGAAAGTGTAGCAAATAATATCCTGGTAGAGGATTTGCAGGCTGTAAACCGTTTGGTGGACGAATGGGTTGATAGTATGGTAATGACAAGTAATGTTTCATTGTTACGCCTTCAAGAGTCTGCCCTTCAGATAACGGCTTATCTTGGAGTAGTTTTGAAGGAGAGAATGCCTGAAGTTCATGATTGGCCTGCGCCTATTACGCTAAAGCAGGCCTCCAATGCACTTAATCCTGAGGATGTCTGCCGTTTAATACAGCAATTCTGTATACAAGCGGTTGCGTGTATTCAAAGGGAGATGCATCAGCATGGCCGGGGTAAGATTGATCGGGCAGTACAATATGTAGATGCGCATTATCGTGAAGATATCTCCTTGACTCAGGTGGCAGACTTGATGGATATGACTCCTCAATACCTCAGCAGCACCTTCAAAAGCCACGTTGGTAAAAACTTTACGGAATATATCAACCATATGCGGCTGGAGAATGCAGCACGTCTGCTTAAACAAACAGCTCTGGCGGTGCAGGAAATATCTGAACAGTCAGGTTACAATAGCGTGCAGTATTTCACTAGAAAATTTAAAGAGATGTATGGAATAACACCTACCCAATATAGGGAAAATGCGTTGGGAGAGTAAGAAAACAGCGTGAGCCAGCCCCGTTGAAAAGACAATTATGCATGCTGAATGCGTAATTGCCTTTTCAACGGGGCAATTTTTTATGCTATAGATATATTAATTGGTGGAAATATCGCCAAATCGTAAATTAGTTTCGTTTATATGAATATATTGCAATGTCCTGTCTGAAGTATGTTTCACTCAATGAAGAATCTACAATTTGCAGAGATTTGGTTCCGTGTTATGATCAAAGCAACTTAGAGAACATTCGCATTCTAACGGCTACTGCGGTCTATGAACCGCTGCAATGCCTTTTTATTCAGGAGTCCGATGAAACAGCGGTCATATGACAATTGTGCTGTCTATTTCATGACGGTTTTGCTCCGCTGTGTCAGGTTTATCGTGCTGATAAGAGGTTTGACTTGCTGTCGGAAAAGAGAGCTTTCCGAGGAAATAGACAGCAGAAGGAAAGGCGGTTGATGGATCAGGCATGCATACAGCAATAAATTCCAGTTCAAAAGCCAAAGGAGCAAAACGGAGGTTTGGACCATCTTTATTAAAGCAATGCCAAAAGAAATGGCAGTTGTTGTTATTGTTTCTCCCCGGGTTAGTGTATTACATTATATTTAGATACGTTCCCATGTATGGTATAACGGTTGCTTTTAAGGATTTTAAGCCACTATTGGGTATCACTGGAAGCCCTTTCATTGGCTTTAACCATTTTGAGCGGCTTATTGCCTCGCCGGATTTCTGGAATGTGTTCCGAAATACAATTATTATTAGCGTTTACAAAATTGTTCTGTTCTTCCCGGTGCCAATTATGCTTTCCATTATGCTCAATGAAATTCGTCATACGACTGGAAAGCGGCTGGCACAAACGGCACTATATCTGCCTCACTTTTTGTCCTGGGTTATTTTTACAGGGGTGGTTAATTCTCTGCTTTCCTCCAAAGGGCTTATCAATTATCTTGTTGAGCTGATGGGAGGGCAAAGCCAGGTATTTCTTGCGGAATCCGAATACTTCAGAACCATTATTGTCTTAACCTCCATTTGGAAGGAAGCCGGCTGGAACACCGTCATCTATCTTGCTGCCATAGCGGGCATTAATCCAGAATTATATGAAGCTGCCTTGATGGATGGCGCCGGGCTGTTTCGCCGTATTTGGCATGTAACACTTCCCTGTATTAAGAGTACCATTGTCATCACTTTTATCATGCGGCTGGGCAGTGTGATGGATGCAGGTTTTGAGCAAGTGCTACTCATGTACAATGTGGCCGTTTATGACGTTGGTGATATTCTAGGTACATTCGTCTACCGAATGGGCATCACCAGGGGACAGATCGGATTTTCCACCGCCGCTGACCTATTTAAAGGCATTATCAACTTGGCTCTTGTTTGGGGCTCCAACGTCATAATACGCAAAATGGGTGAGGAGGGACTGTGGTGATTAAGACCAAAGGAGATAAACTGGTGCTGACGATCAACGCAGCACTGATTGCACTCATCAGTGTGATAATGATCTATCCGTTCTGGTATCAGATCAGTTTGTCGCTAAGCGATGCCGTGCAGGCAAGGCAAGGTGGGGCATTTCTTATTCCCAGGGGATTTTCCCTAACTGCTTACAAAACGGTGCTCTCCTCTACCGCCATGGGATATGGGTTTGTCAATACTGTGTTTGTCACAGTGCTTGGCACGGTGCTTAGTCTTATGGTGACTAGTACCACCGCATATCCCTTGTCCCGTAAGGATATGCCCATGCACAAGCTGTTTACAATGATGGTGGTATTTACCTTCATTTTCAGCGGCGGTATGATCCCCACCTTTTTGGTGGTAAGGGAGTTAGGGTTGATCAACTCACACTGGGCGTTGATACTGCCGGTGCTGGTGGCTTCTTATAACGTATTGATTATGAGAAACTTTTTTGCCAATATTCCCAAAGAGATGGAGGAGTCGGCTCATATTGACGGTGCTGGCGATATTCGGATTTTCTTTTCACTAATTCTTCCTCTTTCAGGGCCTGTATTGGCTACAGTGGGGCTATGGCTGGCGGTAGGCTACTGGAACAATTACTTTAACGCCATGCTATACATCAATAAGCGTGAGATGCGGGTTCTGCAACAGATATTAATGGAAATCATCAATTCATCCAGGGCTGATGATGTGCTGAATGTAGAAAACGCTGCGGGGATTACCCCGGAAACCGTAAAGGCAGCCAGTATTATGGTTATCAGCATACCTATTTTATGCGTGTATCCCTTCCTTCAAAGATTCTTTGTAAAAGGAGTGATGGTAGGTTCTGTGAAAGGCTAAGGAGGAAAGCGCATTGGATTGATCGTATGCTATATGAATACGCAAGGAGGATGTTTCATGAAAAAGGTTCTAGGACTTGTGCTGGCACTGATCTTGACCCTATCCCAGGTTGCTGCATTGGCGCAGTCGGATACGACAGTATTTAACGTTCTGTCCAACACCATGGTGGCTGGATACCCGGAGAAGGCGGAAGACAACCTTGCTCTCAATACACTAAAAGAAAAATTGGGCGTAGGCTTTAATGTAGAAGGCTACAGCTCCACTGGTGATTACAATACCAAAATTCAGTTGTACATTGCTTCCAATGAGCTGCCGGACATGTGGTATGGCACGGTGGCACAGGTGCTTGAATGGAAAAACCAAGGCGTCATCATGCCTCTTACAGAGCTGTATAAACAGTACGGTCAGGACATGGCGCCCTATATCTATCAATCCTCTTTAGACGCATTTACCTATGACGGCGAGCTGTGGGGCCTGCCCTCTATGTACTACTTTGATGAGCCCGGCAACGAAGCTAACTCCAACGGTCCCATCATCCGTACTGACTGGCTGAAGAACCTGAACCTTCAGGTACCCGAGACGCTGGATGAGCTCCATGCCGTGCTGCTGGCTTTCACCAACGATGATCCGGATGGCAATGGAAAAAAGGATACGTATGGTTTAGGTGCTGTAAATGATATTCTTGGCGTAAGTGCCAATGGCATGAACCTGGTGTACAACGCTTTTGGCATTACCCCCTCTCATTGGTATGTGCGGGATGATAAGCTGGTGAAGGGCTTTATGACCCAAGAATTCAAAGATGCGGTTGCGGTTCTTCGCCAATGGTACGCCGAGGGGATCATCGACCCCGAGTTCCCTGTCATGAGCGGAACGAACCTGGAAGAAAAACTGGTGAACGGAACGGTTGGCGTCGCTTTCAGCAACGCCTGGGTACAAGACAGTGCTGACCCCCGTGAGCAGGCTCTGCGCGCAGTATACCCGGAGGCTGATCTTGTTACCTTCGCACCGGTGGAAGGCCCCACAGGCATGCGAGGCAATCCTCCTTCCTTTGGTTCCTGGCGGACCATCGTTTTCTCTGCCAATTGCAAAAACCCTGAGCTGTTAATGCAGAGCCTGAACTGGTTTGGCCAAGATGTAGAAAACTGGCTGCTGAGCGAGAATGGCATTCGCGGCGTGCATTGGGATTGGGATGCTGATGGCAAATTTGTGCGCATCGCGCCCTATAACGATGCCAATACCCGTTATGCCGAAGGCTTTGCTAACCCCAGCCGGATTCAGACCATGACCGACCGGCGCTATAACACCCCGGACGTAATCACCTCCATTGCAACTTCCAATAAGTATCTTTTGGAAAACAAGTTCTGGGGCACCGTACCCGCCATGGCCGATTATTCTGACCTGGATACCGATATAACATCCACCACACTGAAAGTCATTCAAGGGGAACTTGCTCTGGAAGAATTGGATGCCATGCAGACACGTTACCTGGAGCGTGGCGGCCAGAAAATCCAAGATGAAGTCAATGCCCTGTGGCTGACCATGAAATAAAGAAGTTGTCATCTATTTAATAAATGGGGGCGGCCTGCTTAGGCAGGCTGCCCCCGATCAACATCCGCTGATAAAGGGGGCAGAACAGACTTATGCAACATACGACTTTCGATGTCGCTGTTTTAGGCGGTGGCATAGCAGGTTATTATGCAGCGCTGAAAGCTGCAAAGCAAAACCGGAGCGTTGCACTGATTGAGCAGCGCGGCTTTGTAGGCCATGAGCTTACAGCTACGGGCCATAGCTGGATATTGAACGGCAGCACACCACATGAGGTGTTTGAGGCGGTAGGCGCCAGAAAAAAGCTGATGCTGCGGGCACTTATGGATGCGGGCGTGAAGGTGCTGCTTCTCAGCTCACCGGTGGGGTTTGCTACAAAAGGAAACCGGGCATGCGGTGTATTGCTGGGGAATAAATTCGGCCTTCATTATCTTTTGGCTGACCAGATTGTGGACACAACGGCCCATGCGGTGGGCTTTGCCCAATTGGGGAAAGTGAAAACGCAGGCACAGAAGGATGTTTTGGTATCCTATACCTTTTCAATTGAAAAAATCAGAACCCAATATGAGCAAAGCCTGCCTGTGCCGCAAAGCTTTCAGCTGGCGGGGGATCAGGTATATATGCATTCCAGCATATTACCCAATACCATGTCAATAGAAATGCGTTACAGGGTACCAGGTCCTATCTCCGCCATAGAGAAAGGAAGCTTGGAGAGGCAGGCAAGGCTAAAGGCACTGGATGTTTTTTGTTGGCTGCGTAATAACATGCCAAGATACAAAAGTGCGCACCTGCTTGACTTGGCGGGAGAGATGCTGACTGCGCAGATAGCGGAAACAGAACCTGTGTATGGCATGATCCATTTCCCTTTCCATTGGAATCAGGAGATATCAACCGCTGATTTGGATGCCTGCCAGGAAGAGGCAGCAAATAGGCTAGCAGCACTTCATTTGTCGCATCCAGAGCAACAGGCACCGGAATGCTTTATGATACACGGCAAGTGCATATCAAGTTGGAAGGAGCAAGCAGCAGCAGGGTTTCCTGACGGGCTTTATAATGTACACTTACAAGCAGATGAAGGCCAAATCCCCCTCATCGTCGGGAGTGCAGTGGTGGCGGGGGCGGGATCAGCCGGTACCTTTGCCGAATTGGCTTTATTGGAAAAAGGCACAGAAACCATCGTGATCAATCCTCAGTATGATATGGGCGGAAATCGCACCTTGGGCAGGGTATCAAACAATTATCATGGCTTTGTTGAAGGTATGAGCGGCAGGATTAATGAAGAGACGGTGTCGCTGTCCGAATCCATTGGCGGGAGTGGAAAAGTCAGCGACAGGATTGCTCGTATCCTACTATACCACAAGCGCCTTCAAGATCCCCTGTGCACATGCTTATCAGGCCATACTGTATGCGGTGCTTTGATGGAAGGTACAAAAGTCAAAGCCTTATTGGTGGCTAACAATGACGGGCTGTATGCGGTCAAGGGTGAAGTATTTATTGATACCACATCAGATGCCGATGCAGCGGTATTCGCTGGAGCCGGGTATGACATTGGATGTCCGATAGATGGTTCGGTGATGACCATTGGACAGTGGGGAGACAGCGCCTGGCGTATGGAAAAATGGACGGATGCGCCATATCATACAGATTATGATATACTCCACCCGGATCGATATGACGAGCTGCTTCGTGGCATAGCATTAGCCCACGGTAGAAACAGCGATATTGATTTTGCGCCTTTTCCTAACCTTCGAGAAAGCCGGCGGATTCATGGCGAATATACTCTTACCTTGACGGATGTGCTACTGAACAAGCCATATGATGACATTATCTCCGTCGCCTGTACGCCGTATGATACCCACGGGGTTGCATCTTCAGTCCTTTTGAGGATGGGTATGCTGGAGTTTAACGAAAATCCCATATATGTCCGTATACCTTACCGGTGCTTTATTCCCAAAGGAATCAAAAATATGTTGGTGGGAGGAAAAGCCCCCAGCGCTACAAGAGATGCATCCAGCCTGTTTCGCATGAATGCAGATGTGGAAAATGCTGGATATGCCCTAGGCTTAATTGCCGCCCGCAGCCTTCAATTGGGCGTAGATGTAAGTGAAGTCCCGCTTGCACCCGTGCAGGAAGAACTGAAGAGAATTGGAAATTTACCTGGGTGGGCCTTTGATAAGCCCATTGACGAAAAGACTGCACTGCAGCATTTGCTGCTTGGTGAGCCAGCAGGTCTGCTACATACCATTTTACAGCCCAAGGATGTGATGATGCCGCTGGTATATAAACAGTATCACACTGTATCAGACGATTCCATCCGGGAAAGTCATGCTATGGCACTGGCTTTCTGGGGGCATCCGGAAGGTGTGGATGCAATAATTGCGTCTCTTCTTATGGCACAGGATATTACAGATCCATCCATACTTCTTTCGGATGAAGGCTTTGGGCATAAGTATATCCGGTGGGATGGAGAGCTGGGTGCATATTTCCGCATCAACCGCCTGATCACCCTGCTGGGCGTTGCGGGCGATAAGCGCGCGCTGCCTGCTATTATGCCTTATGTTGAAAAGGCGGAGGCAGGCGGGCCGCTGGTCAAGGGGGAGGATACCTATCACAAGACAAGGCTGGACAAATGGTGTGTTCCTTACTTTGATAGGCTGCTATGCCTGGTGTTTGCCATGGAGCGGCTGGCTGATCCCTCTGCTGTAAAACCACTTACAGCACTGATGGGCAAACCTTACATTTCTGGATATTTCAAAGGATCAGAGGATCACAAGGAGAGCTGTTCCACATCTGCCTGGCTTGAACTTGGCATTGCAAGAGCATTGGCACGGTGCGGAGGCGAGGCAGGTTACCGAAAGCTTCTTTTGTACAAGCAAGATGTGCGCGCAGTTTTCAGTTCCCATGCGCATAAGGTGCTGAAGGAACTGAGCGAGGGCAATGAAATGTCTGAATCTACCCATTTGGTTAAGCCGGAATCACGTTTGATTATCGATTAAATACCAGCATTGGAATAGCTGATTATACAACTTCATAGCTAAGAAAATGGCACCCCCAAAGTCAGATGGAAATGAAATGCAATGACTATGGGGGTGTCATGTTAGGTGAAAGAAGCATAAGAACCTTGCACTATAAGGCTAACCAATATCCTCAAACCGAGGTAGAGCAATAGTACTGGCTTCTGTTAGGGTTTAGCTGGTGCAAAAGAAAGGTGAGGCTGCCAGCAGAGTTACAAGCCTTGATTCTATCGTCTGTAAGCTCGAAAGCCAGCATACCAAGGGCAATGATACGTTTCCGTTTCTCCGCAGCCCAGATATACGTATACCGGCAACAATGCCTGTTTAGTCTACAGTTGCTTGCACTATCTGTTAGCGTCCCATATGTAGCGCTCGTATTCTTCAGGCTTTTCCTTTGGCCTGGGTGAGAGAATTGCTTTTTACTAGTAAATAAAGTGTTCCCATTATAACAAAAAGGACGTCCACGCCGTATCGAGATTGACGTCCTTTTACTTATTTATCGTACGAGATTGACATAATTCGAGTTTTGCTTTTTTGGGGAGGAGCAAAAACGCCATTCGAGATTGGCGTTATAATACCAATATAATGTCGCCGTTATCAAATGGGTCACCACATTCCGGACAGAACTTTGGTGGATGAGTCTTGTCATTTGGCTCCCAACCACACATGTCACATTTGTATTGCGGTATCCCTGCGGGCTTTGCTTTGCCACAATCAGAGCAGAACTTACCTTTGTTCTGCGCACCACAAGTACATGCCCAATGGTTAGGCGCAACCTCCTCAATCACCACTTGAATAATATCGCCATCTGTGTCTGAGTCTACTGCATCAACGACAATAGCGGGTATTTAGATACAAGTTGCATTTTAAGGGTAATGCGTTCGCGCGGGTATTGCCGTCGTTCTCGAAAGTACTCAAAGACACTGTTTCTGGCCTGTACGCGTTCTTGCGAGTATGTCGGGAACGGCGTACTTTTTAACTGCGAACGCTGATAAAATCGCCCGGCTTACCACCCTATCTTCTCGCCACATTTTGCGCAAACACTCTCACTTGAAATCATCTGCGTTGCTCCACAATTTGTACATGTTGCAACGTAGTTAGGCCTGGATGCGCCACCTGCAACCTTCTCCAGTTCGTTATCACCGATTGGTTCTTTTTGTTCCATTCCGCATTGATTAACGGTCATTTTTTTATTCATGAGAAAGTCTCCTTTTTTTGTAATTTTTCTATTTAGTATACCATTGACCGAACGCAGATTCAATCGAAAAGCGTCTGATCGAGAATACTTCTCGCCCTATCCCAACAGAAATTTAGATTACGGTATTTCCTTTTTGGATAAGTAAGGCGAGTTGGTGTTTACATTGATTGCTGCAATCGCAAAGGAGAACAATCAGAGCCGCCGGTTCAACATCCGCTGGGGTTTTCAACGTATTGAGAACAGGACATCTTAACTATATCGAAAGAGATGTTACGGCTATAGGACCATGAAAAGCGGAACGCTCTGATTCTTAAAGCAGATGCGACAGTCGTATGAAAGATTTTCGAGAGCTACTTGAGCGGGAGTAGCGTCCTCATTGCGGAGTTAGGAAAAGAGAATAAGATACAACAATTTATTTCTTGCGCGTGAACTCATCAATGACCAATTATAATGAATAAATAATTTGGAAAATAACAGCAAACGTACAACTCACTTAAAATAATACATATGATCATAGAGAATCACCCACCGATAGTCACGGAAGAAGAATTTGACATTGTACAGTTGAGAAGATCTGCCGAAGCAATATTGAGATATCTGAAGATGGGGTGACGCAGAAGAAAAATGGGAAATGCCGCGTTAACCTTAAAACCGATAAGCCTAATCATGACAACAATTCCCAAATGATTTATAGGCAGAATAATTTCGCCTATGCTCGTAAATCTGCGACCAAAGTGTGACTATTTGACCGAGCCGACCGTCTCATTCGATGTTATTCTGTAAGCAAGGTGGCAGCGAGTTGGCTGCTGCCGCCTTAACCATGGTGGTCTGATCTATGCTTCCTTGAGGAGTTTACACAGATTTGGGGAGAAACCCGAACTTATGGCAAAGGACAGTTATTTTGATACAAGTTGCATTTTCAGGGCAGTGCGTTCGCGTGGGTATTGCCGTCGTTCTCAAAAGTACTCAAAGACACTGTTTCTGGCCTGTACGCGTTCTTGCGATTAGCCGGGAACGGCCATATTAACTGAGGAGGCTGACAAAATTGACCGGCTTACCACCCTAGCTTCTCGCCGCATTTTGCGTAAACACTCTCGTTTGATATCATCTGCTTTGCGCCACAGACAGGTCAGGGAGCTGAAGGCCGCAGGAGCTACGGAAATCATCACGGAGCGCGAACACGGCGACGCCAAGGTGAAGCAGAATCTTGATCTTCTCTTGGAGGTTGCGGAAGCTGGAAGCACTCTCATATGCACCGAAGTCTCGCGACTGAGCCGCAGCGCACAGCAGCTCTGTGAGATCATCAACATCGTCAAAAGCAAGCGGATGAAGCTGCAAATCCTCGGCAGCATCACAATCGACTGCCGGACAGGCGATATAGACCCCATGAGCCAAGCCTTTATCCAGATGTCGGCAGTCTCTGCAGAACTTGAACTGTCGATCATCAGGGCCAGGGTGAAGTCCGGCATGGCAAACACCAAGGAGAAGGATAAAAAGATAAGAAGGCCGCAGACAACCAAGGATGACATCCCGGCGCTTTTCTACAAGCACTATCCTTCCTTCGCTTCTGGACAGATGAAAGTGAGCGAATTCGCCCGCATATGCGGTCTGTCTAGGCCCACGGTTTATAAGTATCTGAAACTGGTGTGATGATAAAGGGCTCTGCGATTTGAAATCGCAGAGCCCTTTGATTGTTTATACCTGTGCGTTGAATTCTCTATATATCAGCCCCGCCAGTGCTGCCATCATCGCATTGTACTTGCTCTTGTTCTTGAACAGCGAGGTATACGCCTCAGTTTGTTCTACATAGCCATCCATAGCAGCGGTATCAAAGGCAGCCGGGAAGATGCTCTGGGAAAAAATCTGCGCATCAGAAGTCTGGGCAACCTTCTCCAGCTTCTTGTCAGCTCGTAGACGTTCATGCAGGGCGTAGAGAATCACACGGTCAGCATCTCCGAATTCGCCGCTGAACGCATCATTGATTTACTGAATGACTTCCTCCAGCGGTTCTTTCTGCTCAGGGCCAACGCTACCTTTGCCATTGCCCGGCTCAATGACGATAGTCTCATCTCGCAGGGTGATGTCACCTTGGAACGTCTTCTCCAGCTTGTAGAACTCCAGCTTCAACGCGCCTTCAATGTCCAAGGGTTCCTTCTCGTCAGCGGGCAGAAGCTTCACCAGATAGGAGCAGAACACATACTCCTTCTGCATCTCCGCATCAAACATGCGGCACACCTGGGAAATGTAGCCGTACCACTTGATGTAGGAGCGTACCTGGCGGCGGAAGTTGTAGCGCTCGTCAGGAGAAAGGGCATTGTGACGGTCTTGCACAGGCTTCAGCGTGGACGTCATCTTGCCCATGGACGTTGCCGGAGTAAAAGATGGCACAGAATGCCTCAATATCGTTGAAGGAGTACAGGTTGTAGTCGTGCAGTTCTTTTTGCAACTGATAGATAAGGTCGGTGTTGACCTCCTGGGACAGCGAGGTCTCCTGGTAGAAGGGCTGGAAGGCCTCCTGGATGTCCTCCGCCGTGTTGACGAAGTCCAGGATGTAGGTATCCTTCTTTCCAGGGCATGTGCGGTTCAGACGGGAGAGCGTCTGCACACACTCGGAGCTTCTTGTCCACGATCATCGTGTGCAGCAGCGGCTCGTCAAAGCCGGTCTGATACTTTTCAGCCAAGATAAGCACATTGAAGTTCTCATGGAACTCCGCCTTGGTCTGGTCTTCAGAGATATGGCTGCCATCCTTGCGAATATTCAGGCCGCTCCCGGTGTATTCGACGTCGTCATCCTTGACGGAACCGGAGAAGGCAACCATGATGTCAATGCCGGAATAGCCCTTCTCCGCAATATAGCGCTTGACTTCATGGAAGTAGCGCACAGCCGCCAGACGGGAGGACGTCACCACCATCATCTTGCCCTTGCCGCCGATGGAGTGCGAGGTGGTGGACAGGAAGGTCTCCACGATGATTTGCGCCTTTTGCGAAATGTTGTACGGGTGCAGCTCCTCGAAGCGGCGGATGACCTTCGCTGCGCGGGATGCCGAAACCTCCGGGTTGTCCGTGATGGTCTTGGCAATCTTGAAACAGGTGTGGTAGGTCATGTAGTTCTGCAGCACATCCATGATGAAGCCTTCCTGAATCGTTAGCAAATCACAGATCAATCAGTTATCGATGCTGATCAAGGAAATCTTCAGAGCAGCCTATGCGGACGAGACCATCCACAGAGACCCCACGGCGGCCCTTGTGAAGCCTCTGTGCGCTAAGAAGGAAGAACGCAGGGCTTTGACCAACGACGAAACGGCATGGGTGTTTTCTTCAGAGGGGGAGGGAAATCCGCTCTGCCTAACTGCGGTGAAGCGGATGTGGACGAGCTTGATGATCGAAGCTGGGATGGCCACAAAAAGAGAATAGCCTAAGGAACGGAAGGATAAAGCCCATAGGGAACTTGCCGATGATTGGACCTGTGAAATCACGCCCCACTACTTCCGGCATAACTACATCACCAAACTGTACTACGCAGGCTTTGACCCGGTCTTAGCCATGTGGATGGTAGGCCATGCGGATTATGAAACGACGGTTAACGTGTACACTCACCTGAAAAGCCAGCGGCTGCGTAAGAAAATGGCGGATATGGACTGGATGTACGATCTTAAGAAAGCTGCCAGCAAGCTCTATCAGCCGGAAGAAATGGTCGGACGGTAGGAGAATATCTGAATTAAAACAGAAAAAAGGCAATATAAAGCGCTCTTTTCTTTTACTTTCATAGAGATATATTGAATCCAAGTAATCAGACAGATGGTTAATCATCCAGGGTATTGTGGAAATATGCAGATAAAAAAAGTTGCAGGAACTATTTGGAAGCGATATTATAGAAAAAAAGTTGCAAAAAAGTTGCAGTAGCCTAATTAGGGGGTCAAAAACAGTTACATA
>JAEYQQ010000077.1 GCA_023409955.1 Bacillota bacterium
ATACCCTCCGTTTGGTGTCTTACAAAATGTCATCAGGCTGTTTTAACAATGGTCATCAGCACTTCCACCATTTGATCCATGGATTGTACGGGGATCAGCTCCCGGCGGCCATGAAAGTTGTACCCTCCGGTGGACAGGTTGGGGCAGGGCAGGCCCATATAGGATAGCCTTGCACCGTCCGTTCCGCCGCGAATGGGCCGAATCAAAGGTTTGATGCCGCACTTGATCATCGCTTCCTCTGCCTTTTGAACGATATGCATATGGTCTTTCAGCTTTTCCCGCATGTTGAAGTAGCTGTCCTTGAGGGTAAGCTCCACTGTGCCTGCGCCGTACTTGTCATTCATGTAAGCAGCAATCTTTTCAAGCCGGGCCTTTCTCAAATGGAATTTCGCCATATCATGGTCCCGGATGATGTAGTGCATGGTGCAAAGTTCTTCATCGCCTTGTATGGAGCTTAGGTGGTAAAATCCCTCATACCCTTCTGTACAAGCGGGGATTTCCTGGGGTGGCAGCATGGCATTGAGCTCCATGGCAAACAGCATGGCGTTGCGCATTTTGTTTTTGGCGCTGCCGGGATGGATGTTCACACCATGAATCCGTATCGATGCGGATGCAGCATTAAAGTTTTCGTATTCAATTTCGCCAAGCTCCCCACCGTCTACGGTATAGGCATATTCTGCCCCAAAGCCCGCTACATGGAAGCGGTCGGCTCCCTGGCCGATTTCCTCATCCGGGGTAAAGGCGATGCAGATCTTGCCGTGGTCCGGTGCGTCCTTGTCCATCAGTCGTTCGCATAGCGTCATAATCTCCGCAACACCGGCCTTGTCATCGGCACCTAAAAGGGTATTGCCGTCGGTGACAATCAAGTCAAGGCCAGCAAGCTCCGGCAGAAAATCAAACTCCTTTTCACTTATCACAAGGCCGCTCTCCAGTGTTATGTCGCCGCCGCTGTAGGGCAAAATCCTAGGCTTTACGGGGCCTCCAGGCACGGCGTTGGATGTATCCATATGGGCCACAAAGCCGATGGGAGGCTGGTTGGTGCTGCCCTTGGCCGGGATGCTGCCATACACATAGCCGTGTTCATCCATTCGGCAATCAGTAATGCCAAGGGCCAGCATTTCATCTACCAATAACTGGCCCAGCACCTTCTGGTTGGGTGTGGAGGGGCATACGGTTGCGTTGTCATCGCTGGTGGTATCAATGGCAATGTACTTTAAAAACCTTTCATAAGCGCGCATGTTCATTGCTCCTTTTCATCAAGCAGTGGAATCAAATCCGTTAATGTGGCTATGCAGTAATCCACATAGGATGCAAGCTCAGGTGTGAATGGAATCAGGTCTGGTATCATCACACAGGTCATTTTGGCGGCGCGGACGGATTTGATACCGTTGATGGAATCCTCCACCCCCATGCAGCGATGGGGTAAGACCCCAAGCCGATTTGCCGCCAGCAGGTAAATGTCCGGTGCAGGCTTGCTGTTTTTTAGGGTATCGCCGCAGACAACGGCATGAAATGCGTTATCGAGCCCTGCCATCTTCATATAGCTTTCCACAATGGACTGGTTGTTAGAGGTGGCGACGGCAGTTTTGATGCCCATTTTTGAAAGAACAGCCAGCAGCTCCCGTATGCCGGGCTTTTCGGGAATGCCGTTTTTTTTCATGTCCTCATACATCAGGGCTGTCCAGCGGTCGATCATCTTTTCATAAGGGAAGTCCGCGCCTAGTTCACCTTGCATAATGGCCTTACCGGCTGCCATGCTCACGCCCATGGTGCGCATTACCATGGCCTTGTCAATGGGATGGCCGAGATCAGCGCAGGCCTGCATTTGCATGATAAGGCCCAAACGCTCTGTATCAAACAGTACGCCGTCCATGTCAAATATTACTGCGTCAAACACGTTACTATTTCCTTTCCAATGCTTTTACGGCGCAGGCAATGCCATCCACCGCAGCGCTCATAATGCCCCCGGCATAACCGGCGCCTTCGCCGCAGGGAAAAATGCCCCGTATGTCTGATTGGCAGATTTCATCCCTAATAATGCGAACCGGGGAGGAGGAACGGGTTTCCACACCAGTCAGAAGTGCATCTGGGTGAGCAAAACCATTTAACTGCCGGTCCATTTGCATAATGCCGATGCGCATGTTTTCCACAACATACTTGGGCAGGCACGCACCCAAATCACTGGGGATAACGCCTGGCTTGTAGGAAGGGGTCACGCTGCCGATGCGCTTGGAGGCCCTGCCTTCCAAAAAATCCTCCACCCGCTGGGCTGGCGCAATAAAACCGCCACCTCCAAGGCGGAAGGCCGCCTGTTCTATCGCCCGCTGGTAATCATGCCCTGCTAGGGGATGGTCATCGCCAAAGTCCAGGGGAGTAATGCCCACAAGCAGCGCTGAATTGGCATTTTCCCCGGCTCTGTTGTGATAGCTCATGCCGTTGACGCACACGCCCCCTTGTCCGCTTGCGGCAGGAATAACCACCCCGCCCGGGCACATGCAAAAGGTGTATGCTCCCCGGCCGTCAGGCGTGCGCACGCTAAGCTTGTAATCCGCCGCGCCCAAGGCCTTGTGGTTGGCAAACCTGCCGTATTGCGAGGTGTTGATGAGCCTTTGGGGGTGTTCAATGCGGGCGCCTACGGAAAAGGGCTTTTGCACCATTGTCAGTCCGGCCTGGTAGGCCATGCGGCAGGTGTCCCGGGCGCTGTGGCCAATGGCAAGAATCAAAGTGTCCGTATCAAGCTGGGTTTCATGGCCGTCCTTGGCAATGGTGATACCCCGCAGTGCACCTTTATCCATATGAAGGCCGGTGAGCTTTGCTTCAAACCAAACCTCGCCGCCAAGGCGTTTGATTTCTTCCCGTAGGTTTTTGACAACCCCTCTTAGCAAATCAGTGCCGATGTGGGCTTTTTGAAGGTAGAGAATTTCCTCCGGTGCGCCAAAGCTTGCAAGAGAACGCAAAACTTCACCGCAAAGGGGGTTTTTAATGCCGGTGGTAAGCTTGCCGTCGGAGAAGGCACCGGCGCCGCCCTCACCAAAGAGCACATTGCTTTCTTCGTTAAGCTGGCCTGTTTCCATCAGCAGGTCAACATCTTTTGCCCGGTCATCCACGGCCTTGCCCCGCTCAATCAATAACGGTCTTGCTCCGGCCCTGGCAAGGGTCAACGCGGCAAAGAGCCCTGCAGGCCCTGCGCCTGCCACCACAGGCCGCTTCAAAAAGGCGGCGGCAGGCAGTGGAGCGGCCTTTTTCTCCTCTTCTACTTTGACCGCCGTACCAAAACGCAGGCGGCTCAAAACCGCATCCTCCTGCCTTAAGGAAACATCTACGCTGTATACAAAATGGACATCGCCCTTGTCTCTGGCATCCACACTTTTTTTGGTTATGCGCAAAGAGTTCAGTTCGCTTACGGGTACGCCTAACTTTTTTGCGGCGGCCTGGTGCAAAGCCCTATCGCCGCTATCTAAGGACAAGGAAATATTGGAAAGGCGAAGCATGGGTTTCCTCCTTTGTTGTTCACGCCTTATTGTATCACGTTGCAATGGGAAAGAAAACCTTTCCGGCTGTCATGTACATGGATTTGCAGGCAGTTCATGGCCCTTGGACTATAAAAGTTATCAGGTTCCTACGGCACAGACTGGAAGCTGGCCATGGCCACCACTTGCTTGTCCATTTGCCAGGCATGGTTGTGTACCTGATCTGTCAAAAGTATTTTTGGAATGCATTGTAATGGCAGGGATGAACAATTGATACTTCCGTTAGGTGTTTTGAAAAAGCGAAAAATCTACTTAGGTTATAAAGAGATGGAGAGTTTCAGAATGAAAACAAACGGTTTCTTGAGAAATTGCTTTCAAGAAGCCGTTCGAGTTTTTGCCTTTTTATGCTTTCATCAAAGCGATGCGTATCTTTGCTTGTTACGTTGGAAAAATGGCTTATTATTTGCAACTTGCGCTTTCTCGCATAATCACTTGGATAGCAGTATCCAGTCTCCCTGTTAGCTGTTTCACTTGAGGCAGCCAATAAAACGGACAGGTATGATCATCACATGTAAAATAGAAATCGTCTGTATGGTAAATGTACACGCTTTTTCCTAACGCAATAGCCATGCCCAGTTCGATATGTGTTCCTCGCCCTTGTGGTGTTAGCACAATGACAACATCCGCAGCCTTAATACCATCGCATTCTCTCTGACCAATCATTCGTAAACGGTCTGGGTTATCCTCTGCTGATAAATCAAAATTCGTCCAGTCATAGGTGTGTGTCCAGCCGTTTTCTTTAAGGAGGCTTGTCACATGCCTTACTTGGTCAATATTGCTTAGGCGTGATGAGATATAGAAATTCAAATCATTCTCCTCAACTATGTATCAGTTTTCTGTTAATTAAAGCGATTCAGGCCACCGGCATAGGAATGTTGACAGCCTGAAACTCGGCGTAATCGCTTATGGAAGTTGTGTGCCGCTAAGAGCTATCAGCATTCCACCATGATTTTGATGATCTCCCGGTCGGTTTCCCGCATGCCCTTGCTGGCCATGCGGCCGATGTTGGCAATGGTGTTATCCACGCCTTTGGTGATGATGCCGTCACCGCTTAGAAATTCCCGGCCCTTTTGATACATGCAAAGGCCCATGATCCCGGCATCCACTGCCGATGCGATTTTCGCCGCACAGGAGGATTTCGCACCATCGCATACCATACCGGATACGATGGCCAGGGCGTTGACAACGGTATGGGCCACCGTTTCATAATCACCGCCCAACAGGTAGGCGATGCCCGCACCGGCGGCGCTGCCTGCGCTTACTGCCCCGCAAAAGGCAGAGAGCCTGCCGATGGACGTCTTTTGATGGATGGTAATCAGATCGGCAAGTGCAACAGCTCGTATCAGCCGATCCTGGGGCAGGCAGAACTCTTGGGCATAAGCGATAACCGGCAGTGATGCGGTGAGGCTTTGGTTGCCGCTGCCCGAGAGTATGATGACTGGCTTTTCACAGCCGCCCATCCTCGCATCAGAACCGGCGGCGGCCAGCGCCCTTGCCCTGACCTTTATATCCGTACCATATGTATCCAGAAGAACCTTGCCAATACCGGCGCCCCAGTTGCCGCAAAGGCCATCTTCAGCGATGGCGCTGTTATAGCTGATTTGGCGGCCAATGACATCGGCAATGTCGCTGATATCGGCCATGTCTGCAAAGGCTACGATATCCATGACGCTGAGTATGCTGCGGTCGGTTAGGCGAAGGTTGTTGGCATCTGTTCCTGTTTGATATAAAACCGCACCGCTTTTCTCGATCAGAACGATGTTTGTATGGTAATGCTCAATGACAACCTTGGCATAGGCAGATCCTGTATTGACGGTTACAGCCAGATAGAATACAAGATCGCCCTCATAGGGGATGATGCGGCAGTCATGGGTATCCATATACCCCTTGATCATTGGCTTGTCCGCATCGCCTAAATCAGAAAGCACCTCCAGCATTTTAGCGGAATCTCCCGCTATGATGCCAGCGGATACTGCTGCGGCAATCCCTTTTAAGCCGCCAGTATTGGGAACAACAACGCTTTTCACATTTTTGATAATGTTTCCGCTGACCATCACCTGGATGCTTTCCGGCGTTTCGCCCAGCACTTCCTTGGCCTTTGCGGCAGCATAGGCCAGGGCGATGGGTTCGGTACAGCCTGTGGCTGGAACCAGCTCTTCTTTTAGTATGGTCACATAATCCCAATATGCCTTACTGTTTGGTTGCATAGTGCTGCGACCTTTCCTATAGCGGCATGTCATCCGCAGTTTTTCAGATCAATTTGTTCATTGGATCATTGATTAAATTTTTTCACAGGATGACACTGCCTATGGATTGGGGGGTTAATACCGCGTTGTCACTGATTTTATTTTTGTGTGCCCTGATCACGTTTTCCACATCACTGGCAGGCATGGGCAGATAGTAATAGTAGCCTTGTACCTCATCACACTTTTGCTGTTCCAGGAAATCCAGCTGGCCTTGGGTCTCCACGCCTTCGGCAATCACCTTCATGCCAAGGCTCTTGGCTAGGTTGATGATGACCTGTGAAATGGCCTTGTCCTTATCGCTGTGCTCAATTTCCCGCACAAACTGTATATCCATTTTAATGCGGTCAACCGGAAGCATTTTCAGCCTGCTTAGGGAGGAATACTCGGTACCGAAATCGTCAATGGAGATGCATACATTTAGCCTTTTTAGCTCGTTAAGCACGGAGATGATGTATCCGGCTTCCTTGATGGCAATGCCTTCGGTGATCTCCAGCTCCAAATCCTGGGGGTCAAGGCCTGTCATCTCCAATATGTTCTTCACCTGACCAATGAGATTGGGGCTCCTGAACTGGTTCACAGAGATGTTGACCGCAACCCGCATCCTGGGCAGACCCAGGGACTTCCATAGCATGTTTTGCCTGCAGGCTTCATAAAGCACCCACTCACCAATGGTATTGATAAGGCCTGACTGCTCTGCCAGCGGTATGAAAACGCTGGGGGATACCATGCCTATCTCCGGGTGCTCCCAGCGAAGCAAGGCTTCCATACCAACGATTCGGCCGGTGGATAGCTCCACCTGGGGCTGATAGTATACTTTCAGTTCATTTCTTTCCAGGGCTCTGTACATGCTGTTGGTTAGGCGCATTTTCAAGTGTATTTCTTCGCGCATATGGGGAGAGCAGAGAATATACTGGTTCTTTCCTTTGTCCTTTGCGTGATACATGGCAATGTCCGCACTTTTGATCAGTGATTCTGTGTCGGTTCCGTCAATGGGATACATGGCAACGCCGGCGCTTCCGGTAACAAACATTTCCTGTCCGTGGACAATAAAGGGCTGCATGAACAAATTCATGACGGAACGCATGATTTTTTCGATGTTCGCCATGTCGGACAGGTGGTTGAGCATGATTACAAATTCGTCGCCGCCAAAGCGTGCCACCGTGTCTGTTTTGCGAAGGCATTTTACCAATTGGGAAGCTACTTCACGTATCAAAAGGTCGCCGCCCTGGTGCCCCATGGTATCGTTGATGCTTTTAAAACCGTCCAGATCAAGAAAGATCACCGCAATGGTTTTTTCGCTGCGCTGCGCCAGGGAGATGGCTTGCTCTGTTCTGTCCTTAAAGAGTGCACGGTTGGGCAGGCCTGTGAGATTGTCGTAATAGGCCAGAAAATGAACACGGCTTTCAACCCGTACTTTTTCCATATAGTCCGCCATGATGTTGGACAGGATTTTCATCAGGTCCAGGTGGTCTTCCCGCCATGTCATGGCAGCGCTTAACGTTTCTAATCGCAGGTGCCCAATCACCATATCCTTGACGGTAATGGGAAAGGAGATCAAAGAGCCAATCCCTTCACGGGTGATTTTTTCCACGGCAGCGTGCTTCCCAACTGGGTACAATTTTCCATTTGCGTACACAGCCATATCGCAAGGGTCTGCAATGTCGCTATGGTTGATATGGGTGGTTTCGGTAAGGAGGCCGGAGGCTTCACCGCGAATCCAGCAATAGGGGCGATAGCTGTCCGATGCGTCTTTTGGGCAGGGAATAAAGCGGACGCTGTCTGCACCATAAAATGTTCCGATATGCATCAACAAGCTGGAGACTCTTTTTTCTTCGTTTTTTCTGGTGGTACCTGCGATTTCAAAGGAGATGTCCGAGATCAGTTTCTCACGGCGAAGCTGTTCTTCGTTTTCGGTGAGCCTGAGAACATATGCCTTGTGCGCATAAAATGCGACCCATACAGCAATAGCGAAAATCCCAAGGCGGCCGCTGTAGCTCCCGCTGTTAATTATGGCAAGCGACTGGGGGTTGAGTACCCATACAATGATCTGCGTAATGAAAAAGGAAGCAGCGGTACAAAGCAACACCACTCGCCGCCGAAAAACCATAGAAAATATGAGCATGATAAAGGGAAAGGCCCATATAGTAGTACTTCCGCTATTAATAAATACAAATGTGATGGCCGGAATTGATATCGATACTGTCACAGCATAAATGTGTTCCAGCACGCTTTTTTTCACAGGCAGCCTGGTGATCCACTGCAGTCCGATGCTTAGCAGAAAAAGCGGCAGGCAGATAGGAAGAACGCCCAGAACAGAGGAGCTTGCCTTAAAGATGTACAAGGATATAAAGCAGATAAACCCGCCAGCAGCAAAGGCAAAGGAAAAGTAATTGTAGGTCATCTTCTTGTTGTTGTTGGAAAGTACGGCTTCCATATCGTTGGTCTTATGCTTTCTGCAAAACCGGAACTTGTTCATGCAAAAGCTGATTACGGCCAGCGGGATGAAAAATACGAGGGGGGCCATTTGGGGTACATAGGCTGTTGGCAGCAGCGTATTGATAAACAAGTCAGCAGAGGCTAGCAATACGGCGGCGGCCAGTGCGATGCTGATCCATTTTGCCTGCTTGGATTCCGTGATGTCGTCAGCGTTGGCCCCCCAGCGCTTTAATATATAGAATACTGCCATCAGGCTTACGGCCAGATACGCATACAGAAAATAATCCCATCCATTATTTACGGCAACATTGACCCAGCCATAGGCTGTATGGACCATGGTGTATTGCTTTGCCACCATGCTGGCAGAGAGCGAAAAATGATACAGGCTAATAAGTACAGGAACATAGATCAGGGCATAGATCCAGCTCTTGACATGGATGCCTTTCTCTTTGAGCATCAGCAGGCCGAAATGAACAATTAACCCAAACAGCGGAATCCAGCCAAATGCTGCAATGCGGCGTCCAAGCATGCACTCATATAGTGTCGGTGCTTTAATGGCGATGGAAAAACCAAAAGACCAAACCGCCATGCAAGCGCAAATGGCGGAAAATGTGATATTCACGCCTGATCTTGTGTTTTGTAAAAACATAAACAAACAAAGAAAGAGGCTGGCTGCAGATATTGATATAAACAGAACCGGCAAAATATGATTCATGTAATTTTATAGCCTCGCTTTGGCTGAGAATATTAAACGGCTTTACTGATGGCTGCATATACTACGCTGTACACTATAACAGATTGCTGGAAAATATGAAAGCAGTCCTTAGATAACGGATAGAGAACATATACGCTTTCTTCATTATATTTGCGAATTGCGCAAACACAACATACTGAATAAATCGACAGAATGATGGCAAGATTTAAGCAAAAAACCATACAAATACAATCGATGCAAGGTGTATAGACACCGGCAAATCATTATTTAGAGGCTAAATAGCAAAAATCAGCATGTTACTTTATGCAGATATTGGCGAATTATTACGAATTGTTTCTTATATTGTAAATGATTTCTTGCAATCGTATGTATCATATACTATAATATTTTTGAATGATATATATTCCGGGTTACCATAACACCGGTTATCAGACGGAGGGCCAATGGGGCTATGAACAGGATTTCCAGTGTTATGAAGCAGGTGTATCAAAAAGAAATAACCATGTATAATGCCGCATTTCTGGGCATGGCTGTGAAAAAACGAATGCAGCATTTGGGCGCTTCCAACTACCAGGAGTATTGTGTCTGCCTTGCAGAAGACAGCTCTGAGGCGGAAGCGTTTTTTGATTCCTTGCATATCACCTACAGCCAATTCTTTCGCGATTCCATGACCTTTGCCTTGCTGGAACAGCATGTGCTGCCCAACATCTTTGCGCAAAAGCCTGACGGGGGCGAGATTCGTGTTTGGTCTGCTGGCTGTTCCGCCGGCCAGGAAGCTTATTCCGTCGCCATGCTGTTGTCCGACCTTTCTCTAAACAGCGGGCGCGATATTCGGTACCGGATTTTTGCCACAGACATTTGCCCCTCCTCCATTGCTGTGGGTCAAAAGGGCGTGTATGATCAATGCAGCATTCAGGATGTGAAGGAAAAACATATCCAGCGCTACTTTGAACGGCGAGACAATAGCTACACGGTCAAGTCTCAAATCCGCAGGAATGTGAATTTTTCGTTGTACGATTTGCTGGATGAGTTCACTTCCCATCCACCAGAGAGTATATTTGGCGATTTTGACATCGTGCTTTGCTGCAACCTGCTCATTTACTATACCGCTGAGCTGCAACAGACGATTATCCAAAAACTCAAGCGTGCCGTTTCAAAAGATGGTTATCTGATTACGGGTGAGGCGGAAAGGTTGTTGGTGGAAAATTCATCCAGGCTAAAAACCCTATCCGTTACCCCTGCAGTCTTCATGAACCATACAAGGAGCTGAATGCAATGAAAATCCGCAACACACATATCAAAACCCAGCTGAACGCGGCTTTCACAATCCTCCTTGCTTTTGTGGTGCTGTTGGGCGCCTTATCCTTTTTTCAGGCAGAGAGGCTGCACCGGCAGACGGAGGTGTTGTATCAATATCCGCTTGAGGTTCGCAACATTCTCAATGACCTGAGCAAGGATATATTGAACATTCGCATTGCTCATAGGGACATGATCATGGCCCTTGCCAGCCAGGAAGAGGTCAAACTTCAGGAACGAGATGAATACCTCCAGGAAATGATACTGCTTCTTGCCGATGCAAATAAGCAGTATCAACTGCTGTTGGAAAAATACATGGGCCCTGCCTCCGATGTGGATGAAGCATATAACGCATTTCTGTTATGGAAGGCAGATGTTGATGAAAACAACCGCCTCGTTAAGGAGGGGGATATACAGGCAGCCAACCTCAACCTGCTCCCTGGCGGCAAAATTGCCGTTCACAGGCAGGCTATGTGGGAGAAGGTGGAAAAGATTGACGCCTTTTCTTTGGAAATGGCCAATGAGTTATACATATCCTCCCAAGCGCAAAAGGAATTGCTAAACATTCAGCTGTTGGTGATTTTGTGCATCATACTTGCGCTATCCTTTGCCATTAGCCTTCGGATTATCAAAAACATCCGCAGGCCCCTTGGCCAAATGAATCAAATGGTTATGCAGTTTCATCAGGGAGACATGAATGCCAGGATTGGCTATCAGTATGACAATGAGTTCGGCTTGCTGGCTTCCTCTATCAACGCCATGGCGGAGGCAGTACAAAACAATACTGTGCTCAATGACATGACCGTAGAGCTGGCGGAGGTCATGTTAAAAGAGGATGACGCCCATGCTTTTTTTCAAAAATTTCTCGGCGCCTTGGCAAGACAAACCGGCTCGCAGATGGCATCGGTATACCTGCTGTCCAATAACCGGGAGGAGTATGTGCTATTTGAATCCCTGGGCATGGAGGGCAACGCCCAAAAGTCCTTTGATGCCCGGAGCTTAGAAGGAGAATTCGGTGCGGCCATACTGTCTCAAAAAGTGCAGCTCAGCATCATTCCACAGGATGCACCATTCTATTTTCATGTGACCAATGGAAAGTTTGCGCCAAAGGAGATCATCACCATTCCTGTGATAATCCATGGGCAGGTTGCTGCCATCGTCTCCTTGTCCACTATCGGACATTACGAGCCCCAGGCGCTGGAGCTGGTAAGGCGCAACAATACTGCCATCACCACGCGTTTTACAGGCATACTGGCCCACCGCAAGCTTTTGGACATGACGGAGCTGCTGGAAAAGCAAAACAGGGAGCTGGATGCGCAGAAGACGGAGCTTTCAGCCATGACCATGGAGCTAACCCAGCAGAATGCTGAGCTGGAAATGCAAAAGAAGCAGCTGGGCGAAGTCAGCGAAATGAAAACCCATTTCCTGTCCAACATGAGCCATGAACTGCGCACGCCATTAAACTCCGTCATTGCACTCTCTGGCCTTCTTGGCCGCAGGCTCAAAGGCATGATTCCAGAGGAAGAGTACCGTTATCTTGAGATCATTGAACGCAACGGCAAAAATTTATTAAACCTCATTAACGATGTGCTGGATATTTCTCGCATTGAGTCCGGCCGTGAAGAGCTGGAAATCAGCCGTTTTGCTGTCATTGATCTTTTGGAGGACGTGGCATCGCTTTTGTATCCGCTGGCAAAGCAAAAGGGTATAGCCCTATCCTACAGGTGCCTCACTGCTGGGCTTTTAATGAGTAGCGACAGCGAAAAATGCAAGCATATCCTGCAGAATCTGGTGAGCAATGCCATCAAGTTTACGGAAAAGGGCGCTGTAGACATCTTGGCCCATCAGAAAGACGGCTGTGTAGAGATTACTGTGAGGGATACCGGTATCGGCATTTCCAAGGAGCATTTGCCGCGCATCTTCGAGGAGTTTAGGCAGGCGGACAGCAGCACCTCCCGTAAGTATGGCGGTACAGGCCTGGGGCTTGCCATCGCCAAAAAGTATGTGGAGATGCTCGGTGGCAAGATTACTGTCAGCAGCGTGCTTCTTGAGGGGTCAGAATTTATTGTTACTCTTCCGCTGCTGCATGGTGATATGGCATCAGATGGTGATGTCATGCTGGAGCAGCAGGCTGTGCCAGCGGCAGAGCCGGTACAAGCACGGGATATGCAACCACTTAATACGGCTGCAAAAACCATTTTACTAGTGGAGGATAATGAGTCAGCAATTATTCAAATCAGTGACCTGATTACGGAAATGGGGCATCGGGTGCTGATTGCTCACGATGCCAATGAAGCCTTGGCCATTATTGGTAAAGTGATACCAGATGCCATGATTCTGGATTTGATGATGCCCGGAATCGATGGCTTTGAGTTGCTGACCATCATGCGCAACGCGGAAGCCACTGCGCATATCCCGGTGCTGATACTCACTGCAAAGCACATCACCAAAGACGATTTAAAGGTGCTCAAGCGCAATAACATCCACCAGCTGATCCAAAAGGGCGATGTGGACCGCATGATGCTCAAGCGCACCATCAGCGGCATGCTTTTCCCCATGCTGGACGTTGCCGTCCAGCCGGCAAGCAACCGCAGGAAGATAACAGGCAGGCCCAAGGTGCTGTTGGTTGAGGACAACCTGGACAATTTGATTACGGTAAATGCGCTTTTGCAGGACGCATATGACGTTATTGTTGCCGAAGACGGCAAAAGTGGGGTAAGCCTTGCGAAAACCCACACGCCTGATCTGATACTGATGGACATTGCCCTTGCCGGCATGGATGGCATTGAGGCCTTCGGAATCATACGGGGCACCCCCGAACTTTCCCACATTCCCGTCATTGCGCTGACTGCCAGCGCAATGAACCATGAGCGGGATATGATTCTCGCCCAGGGCTTTGACGGCTTTGTTCCCAAGCCGATTGAGGCGGATGAACTATATGGCAAAATCCGTGAGGTATTGTATGGAGAATAAACCAGTAACCATTCTTGCCATTGATGACAATCCCGATAACCTTGTGATCTTGAAGGCATCCATCAAGGATGTATACCCTGCGGCAGAGGTCATAACGGCGCTATCCGGCCAGGAAGGCATTGCGCTGGCATCGGCCGAGGAGCCTGATGTCATTCTCTTGGATATTTTAATGCCGGGCATGGATGGGTTTGAGGTATGCCAGTGGCTGAAGGCGGACCGTGTGCTCAAGGAAATCCCTGTTGTTTTTGTCACTGCCATGAAGGGGGACAAGCAAAACAGGATCAGAGCATTGGAAAGCGGCGGCGATGCCTTTTTGACCAAGCCCATCGACCAAAGCGAACTGGTGGCGCAGCTTCGGGCCATGCTGAAAATACGCAATGCCAACAAGCAAAAGCAAAACGAGAAAAAGCTGCTGGCGGCATTGGTGGATGAGAAAACCGAAAAGCTAAAGTCTGCCCATCTTGAAACACTGAAGCTTCTGGAAGAATTGAGAAGTGAAAACAAGGCCCGGCGAGAAAGTGAAAAATCTTTGTTGGAAAGCGAAGAAAAGTATCGAAGGATCGCTGAGAACATCACTGACGTGGTTTGGACGTCTGATTTGAATTTTCATATGAACTATGTCAGCCCATCCATTGAGCGGCTGGTGGGCGAGACCCCCGATGCGTATCTGTTGTGGCCCATTGAAAAAAGGTTTACCCAGACAGGGATTGATGTCATACGCAGTGCCCTGATTGAGGAACTGAAAAGAGAAAACAACCCGGAGGTAGATAAAAACCGCACCCGGCTTTTTGAACTGGAGCACTACAAAAAAGGCGGAGGCAGCCTGTGGGTTTCCATGCATGTTTCATTTGTGCGGGATGCGCAGAATCAAATCATCGGCTTGCAGGGGGTGACCAGGGATATTACCGCCCGTAAGCTGGCGGAAAGGGCGCTGCTGAATTCTGAACTTAGGCATCGAAGGCTGTTTGAAACAACGAAGGTGGGCATTCTCGTCCTGGATGCCGCCACAGGCACCATCACCAATGTGAACCCGTTTCTTGTCAGCATGCTAGGGTATCCATCCGGGTACTATCTGGGCAGCACAATTTGGAATCTGGACATATTCAAGTCTTTTATTGGCAGCTTTGAGGAGTTTACGGCGCTGAGGGAACGTAAGGATATCCAGGATGACGATGTTGTTCTTCAGACGGAAGATGGCCGGATGCTGGATGTTGAGTTTGTCTGCAATACCTATTTGGTAGGCGAGCAGGCATTGATTCAATGCAACTTCCGGGACATTACAGACCGTAAGCAAGCCCAGAGGGCAATGCTGCATTCTTATGACTTGCTTCGTTACATCATTGAGCACAATCATAGTGCAGTAGCAGTGCATGACAAAAACATGAAGTATTTGTTTGTCAGCCAGCGGTACCTTGAGGATTATGGCGTCACGGAGGATATCATCGGCAAGCATCATTACGATGTGTTCCCCAATCTTCCGGAAAGGCACAGGCAGGCGCATCAAAAAGCACTTGCAGGACAGGTGATAAAGCAAGCTGAGGATGTGTATTTTCAAGAGGACGGCTCCATGTTTTTTACCCGCTGGGAATGCAGGCCCTGGCATGAGGCTGACGGCTCGGTAGGCGGGATCATCCTGTACTTGGAAAACATCACAGAGCGCAAGCAAAACGAGGTGGCGCTGCTGAAAACCAAGGAGTACTTAGAGCAGCTCATTGGCAATGCCAATGCCCCCATTGTGGTATGGAATGAAGAGCTGAATATTACCAAATGCAACATGGCCTTTCAAAAGCTGGTGGGGCGGAAGGAATCTGAAATATTGGGCTGCAGCATCGGAACATTTATTCCCGCCCGCAGCTCCGGCTTGATCCTGCACAGAATTGAAAATATCATCAAGCAAAAGAGCACCGGCACAACGGAGTTTGATATCATTCACAAAAACCGTTCGGTTCGTACAGTGCTTTGGAGCCTTGCCACCACGTATGATGCAGATGGAATCAACAAAACATTTACCATTGCCCAGGGTCAGGACATTACCGAAAGGATCGCTGCGGAAAAGAAGCTGATGTACCTTGGTTATCATGACCAGCTGACCGGTATTTACAACAGAAGATTCTTTGAAGAGGAAATGAAAAAGCTTGATACTGAGCAAAACCTGCCGCTGACCATAGTGGTAGGGGATATCAACGGCCTCAAGCTGGTAAACGATTCCTTTGGACATCATGTAGGTGATGAGCTTTTACAAAAAGCCGCCATCACCATCTGCAAGGCATGCCGCAGTGACGATATTGTCGCCAGGCTTGGCGGCGATGAATTTGTTATGGTTTTCTTAAAGACCAGCCAGCAAGAAGCCATGCAGATCATTAACAAAATAGAAAACTTTGCAATGGGCGTTACAATTGCCAATGTGGACCTGTCCATATCCTTTGGCTGCGAAACCATAACAGACGGGCGGCAGTCTATATCGGATGCCGTGGCCAATGCAGAAAATCAAATGTACAAAAACAAGCTCCATGAACGGTCCAGCTTAAGGAGCAATATTATCAATGTTGTTATGAATGCCCTGTTTGAAAAGAGCAGCCGGGAATCCAAGCATTCGGAAAGGGTTAGCAGAATCTGCCAAGCCATTGCCTCAGCCATGGATTTTGACCGGGATTATGTCAAGCAAATCGGTATCGCCGGCCTGGTGCACGACATTGGCAAAATTGGCGTGGAAGAAACTGTGCTGAACAAGCCAGGAAAGCTTACGCCGGATGAGCGAATAGAAATTGAGCGTCATCCGGAAACGGGCTGGCGAATCCTTAGCGCTTCCAGTGAATTCTCCGACCTGGCCCAGTTTGTTTTGGAGCACCATGAACGCTGGGACGGCAGCGGATATCCCAGGAAGCTGGCAGGGGAGAAAATATCCATTGAGGCCAGAATCATTGCCATTGCTGATTCCTTTGATGCCATGACCAGCGAAAGAAGCTACGGCAAGGGAATCAGCCGGGAAGAGGCTGTGGCAGAGCTTCAAAGGTGCGCCGGCAAACAATTCGACCCCCACATTGTCCATCTGTTTGTAAATCAGGTTCTGCCCAATTTTGAATTGAGCTGATGCTATTATCTGCTCAGCCACCAGCGGGACTGGAAGTTGACTGCAACGTTTTTGTTTCTCTTGACAGAAGTGCGCATAACCGATACGATGCTAGTAATTGGCATCGTATTTTTTTATAACCGCATAAAACAGAGGGGTAATTCCCCCGTAGAGAAGCTGGGTGGAGCAGTCAACAGGAAATGAGTACCTGGAAGGCAGTACCGTTACTGCCCATGCACCAAGTGATGTGATACCGGTGTTAGTCAAAAAAGGGGTACATATTTGGATGGGAGAGCATTTTGCATGAGTGGAGATTTACGGCTATCTTACCAACAGCCGGCGGCTACCTTTGATGAGGTGCTGCCCCTTGGCAATGGTGCTCTGGGGGCCATGGTGTGGGGAACCGTGGACAAGGAACGCATCAGCCTCAATGAGGGCACCTTGTGGTCCGGTTACAAAAAGGAGAAAAACAACCCTAATGCACTGGCCTTTTTGCCCAAGGCCCGGGCGCTTGTTTTTCAGGGGGAGTATGCCAAAGCACAGGAGCTTATTGAAAAGCAGATGCTGGGGGAATATACCGAAAGCTATATGCCTCTGGGGGATCTGAATGTTATTTGCCATACTTCAGGGGAATCCAGTGATTATGTACGGCTGCTGAACCTTAACAACGCTCAGGCCAAAGTAAGCTACACCAAAGAGAATGCAAAATTTTCACGGGAGTATTTTATCAGCAATCCTGATAAGGCCATGATCCTGCGCTTTGGTGCAGATGGAAAGCCCCTTGATTTGCACATATCATTTGATAGCCAGCTGCGTTTTTCTGCAAGTGCTGGTGATGGTGCATTGCTCATCGAAGGACAATGCCCAGAGCATGTGGATCCGAGCTATAAAAAAGTAGAAGAGCCCATTATATGGGGCGATAAAGGGATGCGGTTTTCGGCTGTTCTCCGGGTGCTTGAGACGGACAGCGAGGTATCATGTGAGGATGATGCCTTGCACATAACTGGGGGAAACTTTGCTGTGCTTTCCTTCACGGCGGTCAATAATCCTGATTTGCGCACTTTATATCAGGAGATTGGTGCAGGTGGTCTGCTTGCACGCCACCTTGCGGATTATCAAAAGCTGTTTGGGCGGGTGGAGCTGGATTTGGGGCCGCAGCTTGATATCCCCACCGATGAACGTATCAAACGCCTGAGGGGGGGGAGAGCAGATAACGGCTTATTTGCGCTGTATTTCCAGTTTGGCCGGTATTTGATGATCAGCGCCTCCCGCCAGGGCGGCACAGCCATGAATCTGCAGGGTTTATGGAACTGGGAAATCAGGCCTCCGTGGAGCAGCAATTACACCACCAACATCAATACCCAAATGAATTATTGGCCCGCCTTATCCTGCGGCCTGAAGGAATGTATCGCCCCCTACTTTGATTTCTTGGAAAAGGTGATTAAGGAGGGCAAAAAAACCGCGGCCATCCATTTTGGATGCCGGGGGTTTTGCCTTGGCCACAACACTGATTATTGGCACAGCACCCATCCCGTAGGGGTGGTGCATGGTCAAAGGGAGGCCACAGAAGGCAGCGGGCGGTACGCCTTCTTTCCGCTGGGCGGTGCTTGGCTGTGCCAGGAGCTTTGGCGGTATTATGCGTATACAGGGGATGCGGAATTCTTAAAGAACAAGGCCTACCCCATGCTGCGGGAAGCGGCATTGTTCTGTTTGGACTTTTTGGTGGAGCATGAGGGCTGGTTTATGACCTGCCCCTCCACATCGCCGGAAAACGCATTTACCACAGAAAGCGGGGAAACAGCCTCCATTGCTTATGCCAGTACCATTGACATGACCATTATCCGTGAAGTGTTTGGTGATTTTGAAAAAATGTGTCAGGTGCTGAACATACAGGATGAACTTTTGAAGGAGATAGAAGAGAAAAAGGAAAGGCTCTATCCTTTTAAAACCGGCCGCTTTGGGCAGCTGCTGGAATGGGCGGAGGACTTTGATGAGCCGGAGCCGGGGCATCGCCACTTGTCTCATCTGTATGGCCTGTTTCCTTCTGAGCTGTTTTATGGTCAGGCAGATTTGATTGAAGCCTGCCGCAAATCCATTCGCCGCAGGATTGAAAACGGCGGCGGCCATACGGGGTGGAGCTGCGCTTGGCTCATTAATCTCTATGCGGTGCTTGGGGATGAGGAAGAGGCATACAAGCAGCTGCACACCTTACTTGTCCGCTCCACCTATCCCAACCTTTGGGATGGCCATCCCCCCTTCCAGATTGACGGCAACTTTGGCGGTACTGCCGGTATTGCCAACATGCTGGTGCAGGACCGGGGTGGGGATGTGGTGTTTCTTCCGGCTCTTCCCAAGCAGTTTTCAAGTGGCTGCGTAAAAGGCTTGCGCATCAAAGGCGGCAAGGCTGTGGATATGAAGTGGGAGTCTGGCAAGCTAGTAGAAAAAAGGGTGTACCAGGTGTTGGATTAAGCTTACGATAAAAGAAATAGGAAGAAAAGAACCAGCGTGCGTGGGCTGCTGGTTCTTTTTGCTTCCCATATCCTATGAGGATAAGCTTGAAAATCCTTTGAGTTGTTGCATTTCCAACAGACTGATACTGTAAGCCATCGTACAATGATCACAATATCATTTTGATTGATATGAACCAAACGAGGAGGACCGGTTATGAGCATGTTTTGTTACCAGTGCCAGGAGGCTGCAAAAGGCGTAGGCTGCAGCGTAAAAGGGGTTTGCGGCAAAACGCCGGAGGTTGCCAATTTGCAGGACGTGTTGCTCTATGCGGTGAAGGGAATTGCCGATATCGTGGTGAAGGGAAAGCTGCAGGCAAAGGACATTGCAAAGGTCAACCGTCAGGTGCTTACCAGCCTGTTTATGACCATTACCAATGCTAATTTTGATGAAGCTGCTTTGGAAAAGCAGTTAAGCATCATGCTTATACTGCGGGATGAGCTTAAGACGATGACAAATGCCGCACACCTTCATGACGCTGCCACCTTTATGGTGTCCTCCCGGAAAGACATGCTGGACAAAGCAGCAAGGGCAGGCGTGCTGTCTTGTGAAGATGAAGATATCCGCTCTTTGCGGGAGCTGATTCTATACGGTATTAAAGGCATGGCTGCTTACATGGAGCATGCCGTGAACCTAAATAAAGAAAATGATGAATTATACACCTTCATATATGAAGCCCTTGGGGCCATGCTGAATGATGGCTTAACCGCAGGCGACCTGGTGGCCTTGACTTTAAAGACCGGCGAGTATGGCGTAAAAGCCATGGCACTGCTGGATGAGGCCAATACCTCCAAATACGGTCACCCAGAGATCACTCAGGTGAACATCGGGGTCAGGAATAACCCTGCCATCCTGATCTCCGGCCATGATCTAAATGACCTTGAGCAGCTTCTTACCCAAACGCAGGGTACCGGGGTGGATGTGTACACCCACGGTGAAATGCTGCCAGCCCATTATTATCCCGCTTTCAAAAGGTTTGACAACTTTGTAGGCAACTACGGCAACGCCTGGTGGAAGCAGGCGGAGGAATTTAAAGCCTTTCGGGGTGCCATTCTCTTTACCACAAACTGCCTGGTTCCGCCCAAAGACCCGGAGGTAAAATCCCGGATTTTCACCACCAATGCCGCCGGTTTCCCAGGCTGTACCCACATTGAGGCTGATGCAAACGGTAAGAAGGATTTTTCCGAAGTCATTGCCCTGGCCAAGCTTTTACCAGCACCTGAGGAAATTGAAACCGGAAGCATTGTGGGCGGCTTTGCCCATCACCAGGTGATGGCAGTGGCCGATTCGGTAGTTGAGGCGGTAAAGACAGGAGCCATTAAAAAGTTTTTTGTCATGGCAGGCTGCGACGGCCGGATGAAAACCCGGGAATACTACACTGACTTTGCAAAGAAACTTCCCCGGGATACCGTTATTTTAACCGCAGGCTGCGCCAAGTACCGCTACAACAAGCTGGAGCTTGGCGATATTGGCGGCATACCCAGGGTGCTAGATGCCGGACAGTGCAACGATTCCTACTCGCTGGCAGTGATCGCCCTGAAGCTGAAGGAGGTGTTTGGGCTGGATGATATCAACAAGCTACCCATTGCCTTCAACATCGCCTGGTATGAGCAGAAGGCGGTGATTGTATTGCTGGCGCTATTATACCTGGGCGTCAAAAACATTCACCTGGGGCCAACACTTCCCAGTTTCCTGTCTCCCAATGTGGCCAAGGTACTGACGGAGCAGTTTGGCATTGCCGGTATGAGTACTGTGGCTTCGGATATTGAGTTATTTATGAAATGACTATGTAAGATCTATAGCTTAATCTAAATACCCCTCCCACATGACAAGCGTCATTTGGGAGGGGTTGCAGTATGTCGAAAAAGTGGCAATGCTACTTTTTCGAGTTTTTCCTCGCTGCACTGCACTTTGGCTATGCCTTTGTGCGGTCGTTTGCTCGGGTAAGGTTGGAATTTTTGCGAAATTCCTGCGAAAGCTACCGCACATGTCGCTTGTTTTCGATCTGTAGTTGAAGGGCTCTAGCCCTCCAATACCTCCCAAAAGGTTTGCTGGTTTTGCTCGGTTGATTAGCCGATTTTTTGCGCCTGCAGCTGTGCCCGTACGCAAAGCTCGGCAGCCTTGAAGGCATGCTCCTGGGTCATGGCATTTTCAGTGCGGTGGATGCAATCCAAAATCAGCTGGCCGAAGAAGGGATAGCCCACTTGGCCGGTGACGTTAAAGCGCTGTTCGCCGCTGCCGTTGACCAGTAGCACATGGTTGCCTGTGGTATCTTCGGTGCAGATGTCAATGTATTTGCGGATTTCGATATAGCCTTCCGTACCCAGGATCAGGGTTCTGCCATCGCCCCAGGTTCGCAAACCATCGGGGGTGAACCAGTCTACCCGGAAATAGTTGGTGCAGCCGTTGTCAGCCACCAGGTTTGCATCACCGAAATCATCCAGCTCAGGGTACTCAGGATGGGCGTAATTGGCAATCTGGCTATGAACAACCTTTGCATCCTTGGCTCCGGAATAGAACAAAAACTGCTCAATTTGATGGCTGCCGATATCGCAGAGAATGCCGCCATATTGGTCTTTTTCAAAGAACCATGCGGGTCGGCCGGCGGCACCCAAACGGTGGGGGCCAAGGCCCAGGACCTGGATAACCCTGCCGATGGCGCCCTGGGCAACCAGCTGGCCTGCATACACCGCGCCTTCCACATGCAACCGCTCGCTGTAGTACACCATATATTTTTTGCTGGTAGATGCAGCCTTCTCTTTAGCCTGTGCCAACTGCTCCAGACTCACAAGGGGCGCTTTGTCAGTAAAATAATCCTTGCCCGCATCCATCACCTCAAGGCCCAAGGGACAGCGCAGGCTGGTGACGGCGGCAGAAGCAATGAGCTGCGTTTGCGTGTCAGAGAGCACCTGCTCCTTGGAATCGGCGGCGATGGCCTGGGGGAAGGTGCTGATAAAGCGCTTGACCTTTTCAGGGTCGGGATCATACACATACTTGAGGGTTGCTCCGGCCTCGATTAAGCCGTTGCACATGCCATAAATGTGGCCGTGGTCCAACGCCACTGCTGAGAAAACAAACTCACCGGGTGCAACCACCGGATTGGGTTTCCCTTTGGGGGCATAATTCATGCCGTCGGCTTTCATGTGAAGCCTCCTTCGTTTCGTTTGCCCAGCAGTTTTGCCGGGCTTTAGGATGCTGTGTGCATGCTTGGCATTCTCGTACCGCTGGCGGTGTGAGCCATTAATCATAACAATCTGCCGGATAATGACCCGGTAGCAAATTCTAAATGGAAGGGGTAAAAATCATATTTGTCTACTTTTTGGCACCATAGTCGCTGCCTACGGTGATTGCTTCGTCGCCCAAGCCTGATAGCGACGCTGACTTTTCGTAAAAATGGGGCATGTTCTGCATCATGCCTTCAACGGTGTAATACGGGTCATCCTGTAAAATGGGCAGTGAAACGGTGGCCTTCTTTGCACCAGCTTTGTAAATGCCGGTAATCAGCTCTATGGTGTTGCGGCCATCCTGGCCGGTGATGGCTGGGGTTGTGCCTGCCGAAATGGCAGCCAGTACGTTTTCGATTTGCCCGGTATGGCCTTCAAAGGCAACGGCGGGCAGGCTTTGGTAATAGGCGTTGAGTTCCTGCTCCAGGCTTTCGTTGCGCTGAGGGAAGCCGTTTTCCTTGGATGTGGATGCATACACCTGCCACGGGGCAGATATACAAGCTTTGTCGCACTGGAAGATCAGCTGCTGCTCCTCGCCGTGGTGAACTACGGAGCTTGTGACCTGTGCCAAGGCTTTTTCATAGCGCAGGATGGCAACGGAAAGATCTTCCACCTCTGCGTTGTCGTGGGCCACGTTGGAAATGACTGCGGTGATCTCTTTGGGCAAGCCCATCATCCAGCCCAGCATATCTATGTGGTGTACGGCATGGTTCAGCGTGCAGCCGCCGCCTTCCTTGCTCCACAGGCCGCGCCACCATAGGTCATAATAGCAATGGCCGCGCCACCAGAAGGAATCCACCTGGACATGCTTAACTTCACCAGCCAGCCCCTTGTCAAGAACATTTTTCAGGTTGGCGATAGGGGTGCGAAAGCGGTTTTGGGCGATGACGGATAATAACTTTCCGCTTGCTTTAGCAGCACGGATCATTTGGTCGCATTCTTCCAGGGAGGCTGCCATGGGCTTTTCCACCAGCACGTTTTTACCGTGATTAAGCGCATTGATGGCAATGGGGGCATGCACATAGGGCGGTGTGCAGATGTCCACCAGATCAATGTCATCTCTTTCGAGAATGTTGAGATGGTCATCAAAGATTTCACAGTCCAGCTGATACCTTTGGGCTTTCTCCACTGCCTTTTGCGGCACAATGTCCACCAGTGCGACGATTTTGCACAGGTTGGGAAACTGCAGGTATCCTGCGATGTGTGCTTGTGAAATGTTCCCTGTGCCGACAATGGCCACGCGTATCATATGTTATGCCCCTTTCAAGGAGACGGCCGCCGTCTTGAGCCGGCGGCCGCCTGTTTTCTTTTCTTGAAATAAAAGTTTATGTCCTGCTAGGAAACGAAATTATTTGTGCATGTTGTCCCATGCGGCAATCTTCTCTTCCATGACAGCCTGGCCGCCGTCCTTCATGTACTGGTCACGGAGCTCATAGAACACCTTCAGGCAATCTTCCGGAGCGGCCATGGTTGCCTTGGTGAGGAGCTCCTTTCTAAAGGCGGTTAGGGAGGTGCCGTACTGGGAATCAGCCTTCAAAACCACATCAAAGTGGAAGTTGGTGGTGATGGGGTCCATCATGAAGGTGTTGTACATGGGCTCAAAAAGATCGGCGTAGTTTTGATAAGACAGGGCTTGTGCCTTCAAACGCAAGGATTCGTCCTCAAACTCCTGGCCATTGGTCAAAAGGGTGTAGTCAATGTTCTGCATGGAGTTGTACTTGCGCTCGTCCTGTACATCCTGCAATACGGGGACGCCTTCTTCATTTAAAACGTGGTGCACGCCTTCCTCACCATTTTGCAGGAAATACAGCACATCCAGTCTAGTGAGCCAATCCATATACATGATGGCAGCTTCGGGGTTTTTGGAATAGACCGGGATAAAGTTGAAGATGCCATTGGGAGCATACATGCCATGGTAGTACTTGGAAGGATCCGTGGCGGATTCAAAACTGTTGAGGGGGCTCAATTTTGCTTCCGGCTGATAGGCGTGCAGCGCACCCAGGATGCCGGGGGATACACGGATGGGGTGGTCATAGTTGTAGGTATAGCCGCCGGCCTGACCGGAGCTTACAGCGTTCCACAGAAGATTGCTCTTGTCCAGAGCGAAGTCGGGGGAAATCAGCTTTTCGTTGTAAAGCTTGTTAAGGAACAGGACATAGTCCTCATAACCATCCCACATAATGTCTGGCACGGTGGCCAAGGTCTTTTCATCCAGGCTCTTGATGAAGGACAGCATCAGATGGTTGTGGCTGGTCAGGTCATCGCCCATGGCGTAGGGGATTACGTTTTCCACGCCGCCGGGGTTCTGGTCGCGGAAAGCCACCAGTGCATTGTAGAACTCTTCCTTGGTGGTAGGCATCTTCATGCCGAGCTTTTCGAGCCAGTCTTCCCGAAGGAACATGCCCTGGGTTGCCAGCACCACACGCTTAGCGGGGATGGCATACTGGCCGCCCTCAAAAATACCGTACTTTAGGAGGTCTTCACCCAGGTAGGATTTGATGTTCTGACCGTGTTTTTCAATCAGCTCACCCAGCTCTACCAGGCCGCCCTGCTGCACAAAGTTGGTGATGACGGCTTCAGTGTAGGTAAAGCAAATGTCAGCGGCTTCGCCGGAGGCCATCAGCACGTTCAGCTTATCCACTTCTTCTGTACGGGGGATGACGACCCACTCCATTTTGATATTGCGGGGATCGCCAAAGTTTTTTTGAATCCAGTCTGTCCAATAGTTGTTGTCTACGGGGGTGCCGCCGGTTACACCGCGGTCAAACACAGACACCCTCAGGGTCACCTGCTGGTCATACCGGAAGACTTCTTCCTTGGTCTCTGCTCCGGCCACGGTAAGGACCGACAGGCACAAAAGCAGGCACAGGAACAGGGAGACGATTTTCTTCATGATATAGACCTCCTTTATATTTCGCCACCCGCATACCGCGAATGGAGAGTTCCGGTAGACTGAGCTATTCTTTGACTGCACCGATCATAACGCCCTGAACGAAATACCGCTGCAAAAAAGGATATACGATGATGATGGGGACGGTGGCAAAGACGATGGCTGCGGACTTGATGGTTTCGGAAAGAACCGCATTGCGCCCGCCTTCCACCATATTCACCTGGGTATCGGTGCTGTTGAAGACCACCTGATACAACTTCATTTGCAAGGTGTAATACTTGGTGGAGTTAATGTAATAGCGCACATCCGCAAAGGAGTTCCACCGGGTCACCGCATAAAAAAGGCTAAGGGTGGCAATGGCGGCGGTGGATAGGGGAAGAACGACACGGATCAATATGCCCACATCGTTGCAGCCGTCCAGTGCCGCGGATTCCTCCAGGCTGTCGGGGATGCTGGAAAAAAAGTTGCGCAGGATGATGGTGTTGTAGGTGCTGATTAAAATGGGCAGTAGCAGGGCCAAGGGCTTGTCGATGAGGTTCAGCTGTTTGATCCATAAATATTCCGGGATGATACCGCCGGAAAAGTACATAGGAACCAAAATATAGGCCATGAGCCATTTCCGGCCCGGGAGTTGGGTCTTGCTCAAGGGATAGGCCAACAAGATGGTGCCGAACATGGCAAAGACGGTATAAGCAGCCGTCAAAAGTACGGAAAAGACCAGGGACGTTTGCATGCCTTGATCCATAAATACGGAGATGTAGGCGCTGAAATCCAAACTTACTGGCCAGAGGGATACCTTGTTGGCCAGTACGGCCTCCCGTCCGCTCATGGAGAGCGCTACCATGTGGATCAGGGGAATGATGCAGACCAGTACGCAGAAGATGACCACCGCATAGATGAAGATGGCGGAGCCCATATACTGCCTTCCCTTGGCGATGCCGGGCCGTTTGCCTGTTTGTGCGCTTACCATAAGCCGCCCTCCCCCATGCGCTTGGCGCTTTGGTTGGCGATGATCAGAAAGGCCATGTTCACAACGGAGCCAAACATGCCTACCCCCGTAGCAAAGGAGTACCTGGCGTTTTTTATGCCCATTTTATACACGAAGGTAGATATGACCTCCGAGGTGTTTAATACCATATCATTGCCCATTACAAAGGGGCGTTCAAAGCCGATGGATACCATCTGCCCAAGGCGCAGGATCAGCATTACCACGATAGTGGGGGTAATGCAGGGAATGGTGACGTGGAATATACGGCGCCAGCGCCCGCAGCCGTCTACTTCGGCAGCCTCGTACAGTTCCGGATTGACGCCGGAGATGGCTGCCAGATAAATGATGGTGCCCCAGCCTGCGCTTTGCCAGATGCCAACACCTACATAGACTGCCACCCAGTTGCCCTCGTGCATCAAAAAGTTGACGGGGCTTCCGGTTAACGCGGTCACAAGGTGGTTCATCAGGCCGTTGCTGGAGAATATTTGATTGACGATGCCACCAATGATGATCCAGGACAGGAAGTGAGGCAGGTACAGAATGGTCTGTGAAATGCGCTTTACACGCATGGACCGCATTTCATACAGCAGTATGGCCAAAAAGATGGGTATGGGGAAACCGAAAATCAAATCCAGGCCGTTTAATACGACGGTGTTTTTCAGCGCCAGCCAGAATTTGGAGTAGGAGAAGATTTCCTTAAAAACGGCAAAGCCATTCCATTCGCTGGCCCACATGCCCTTGAAAATGTTAAAATTCTTGAAAGCCACTTGCAGACCCGTTAAAGGGGCATACCGAAAAATCAGGTATTGAATCAGCGGCAGCAATAACATCAGATACAGATATTTGTTGCGATAAATGCGTTTGAGTAGCCGATTTCCCTTACCGGGCGCTTTCGCGTCCATTAACACAAGCCGTCCCCTCCTTTTTTTAAGAGCCGGGCCACAAGATTTGATTTACGTTGCATCGGGCGTCTGCCCTGTTCTTGTTTGATCATATTGCACAATTTCGTCAAAGTAAATTGAAAATATTGCTTGATATATTGAAAAAATTGATATATTATCCTTGCATAAGGAAGTGATCGAATTGAATAATGGGTCGGCATGGGACATATTGAACCCTATGCAGGATGAGCGGGAGTATGAGCTTTACCATCATTTCAGCCACCGCAGGAAGACGCCGGAATTTCATAGCCATGACTTTTACGAAATATACTTCTTTATCTCAGGAGATGTCTCATTTTACATAGAGGAATATGCATGCCGCATGAAGCCCAATGATGTGGTGATTGTGCCACCGGGCCGCATGCACCGGGCCTATTTTCAAAATCCGGAAGCGTATTATGAACGCATGTTTATCTATATCAGCAAAAGCGCACTTAGGGATATGGGGGTTAATGATTTTTCCATTCTGGATATCATCGATGAAAGGGTTGCCCGCGGTATTTTTTGCCACTCTCTGTCGGACAAGGATTTTCATGCCTTCCTGCAAGTTATCAGCGAAATCATATCCAATGAGGTTGGTGCTCCGCCGTATCAGCGGCTGATTAACCGATGCAAGCTGACGATGATGCTGACACGGATGTGTGAGCTTTTTAGCCAAACCGAGGAAGAGCCAAGCTCTCCTTCGGTCAAAAGGGTGGCGGCTGTCATTGCTTATATTAATGAACGCATCAGCCAGGATCTTTCTTTAGATGAGCTAAGCAGCCAGTTTTTTATCAGCAAATACCATCTGATTCGGGAGTTTAAAAGCTATACCAACAAGTCGGTATACCAGTACATTGTTGCCAAACGTATTATACAGGCCAAGTTGTTGATGCAATCGGGGATCCATCCGACAGATGTGTATTTAAAGTGCGGATTTCGGGAGTATTCCAGCTTCTTCAAGGCATTTAAAAAAGAAACGGATATGTCACCCCAGCAGTACTTGGCATGTTTGGGGGTTGGCGCCAGGCGGATGGAAAGACAGACGGTATAAGGACAAAAAACCGCCGGATGGTTTTAATCCGGCGGTACGGTATCATAAAGGCTGAAAAATCCATATGAGGTGTTTTCCTGTTTATGATATACTGTAAATCAGCAATTCGTTTACATAACGCCGGGTGTCAGGCCCGTGCTTCATGCTACATACATTGGAGGGTGAGGTCATGGAGGAATCATCCCTTAGGGGAACAAAGCACATGCGGCTGTCGATTGACGATCCGGAAAGGCTGTGCCAGGTGACACGGGCGCTTTCTAACCCGGTGCGGCTGCAGATACTAAAGCTGCTGGGAAAAAAATCGATGCAGAGCGTTAATGATCTGGCTGCTGCCATCAATGAGCCGGTATCCACAGTGGCACTGGCCATTCGCATTCTGGAAGAGGCAGGGTTGATCAATACGGAAAGCATGCCCGGTATCCGGGGGATGCTGAAGCTGTCGTCCCGCAAGATCGATTCCCTGAGCGTGGATCTGCTGCCACTGGAAGAGCACAAGGGCAATGTATTATCGATACACATGCCGGTGGGAGGATACAGCAGGGTAGGGCGTATCAAACCCACCTGCGGCCTGGCCGGACACAACGCCATGATCGGGGAGGACGACAACACCCGGACATTTTACCATCATGATCGGTTTAGTGCTCAGCTTTTGTGGTTCCGCCAAGGATTTGTGGAATACATGTTCAGTGTATTAAAAATAGAAGATATCGAAGTGGATTGGGTAGAGCTTTCTTTTGAAGCCTGCTCCGAAGCGCCCATGTACCGGGACCCGTGGAAGAGTGATATCCGCGTATCCATCAACGGGAAGGTCCTTGGCACCTGGACCAGCCCCTGCGATTGCGGTGAGCACAGGGGTCGCCTGAATCCCCCCTGGTGGTCTGACCTTTCCACCCAGCATGGTTTTTTGAAAACCTGGCGGGTGGACAATAGGGGGAGCTATCTGGACAACATGTACATATCTGCCACCACGCTTGAGGAGCTTCATCTTTTTGCGCAGGACGCCATCACTGTGCGCATTGAAGTGCCGGAGGATGCGGAGAATGTGGGCGGTATCAATTTGTTTGGCCAGCAGTTCGGTGATTTCCCCCAGGACATTGTGCTGCAGGTAGGTTATCATATGAAAGAACTGAATACAACAAAGGTATAAAAAAATTATACTAAAATTCCGCTTAATTAGACATGGCGATAGCTTAACTGTAGTAAACTTAAAGCTATTGACATACATGCACCGCTGATGATATGCTATAAGCACCAAACAGCGGTGCAAATTTTATGCAATTATGTACTGCGACTGTTTCGGAAGTACAAGAATTTTGTATTTTATTCCAAAGATGCACGATGCTTAAGTGCAATAATTTTGGATGAAATATGTATTTTGTGTACTCAAAATGCTCTTGGAGGATATTATGTCAGACATCATCCCCATTCCTCGCCCGGAACATCCTCGCCCAGACTTTGTGCGTGATACGTACATGAATCTAAACGGCGAATGGCAGTTTGCCTTTGACGACAGCAACGAGGGTTTAAAAAAGCGCTGGTTCGCACCCGTTTATGAGCTTTCCCAAAAGATTATTGTTCCCTTCTGCTATCAGTCCAAGCTCAGCGGCATCTGCACGGAAGAGATCCATCCAATTTTATGGTACCGCCGCAGTTTTGAAGTGCCCCAGGAAATGCGGGGGAAACGGATTTTTATCCGCTTTGGCGCCGTGGATTTTTCCTGCCGGGTATTCATCAATGGCCAGCAGGCCGGTGAGCACAAGGGCGGCTACACCCCTTTTACCATTGAGGCAACGCATCTTTTGAAAAAGGGTGAAAATGACCTGTGCCTAAGGGTGGAAGACAGGCATGACTGCACACAGCCCCGCGGCAAGCAATACTGGGACAAAGGCTTGATGGGCTGCTGGTACACCCCGGTCAGCGGCATCTGGCAGACGGTATACATGGAAGCGGTAGGGGAGTATGCCCTGAGCCAGATCCATGTGACGCCGGATATCGACAAGAACCTTGCCACCATTGAGCTGGCGCTGGATGAATTCCCCGCCGACAAGGTATCGGTGGATGTGACGGTATCCTTTAAGGAGAAGGTCATTAAGCACCTGGTCATCGACACCGTGGACCGCCAGGTTCGCATACCGGTGGACATGATCAACAAGGGCGATTTGGAACCGGTGCGCCTGTGGCGGCCCGGCGAGCCAAACCTGTATGACCTGTCTATACGCATATATGCTAACGGCAAGGAGACCGACCATGTAAATTCCTACTTTGGTATGCGCAAAGTAGAAGTGAGACACGGCCAGATCCTATTGAACAACTCGCCGCTGTATCAGCGTTTGATCCTGGACCAGGGCTACTGGCCGGAATCCTTGATCACCCCGCCCAGTGACGAAGCCATTAAAAAGGATATTGAATACACCCTGGCCTTTGGCTTCAACGGTGCCCGCAAGCATCAAAAGCTGGAAGACCCCAGGTATTACTACTGGGCTGACAAAATGGGCCTCATCGTTTGGGGCGAAGTGCCCTCTCCCTATGATTTTGCCGATGAAACCATCCGCAATCTTTCGGAAACCTTCCTGGGCTTCATCGACCGGGATTTCAACCATCCCTCCATCATTGCCTGGGTGCCCATGAATGAAAGCTGGGGCGTAAGGCAGATTTACACCGACAAGCGCCAGCAGGCCACCGGCCGGATGCTCTACCACATGGGCAAGGCTGCAGATGGCACCCGCCTGATCTCCAGCAACGATGGCTGGGAGCAGGTGACCACCGACATCAGCGCGCTGCATGACTATGCCGCTGATAAAGAGGTAATGGCCAAGCATTTTGAAAGCCGAGAAGTGGTGGAAAAAACCTCCTGCGACTGGCGCATGGCTTTTGCCCAGGGTGAAACACCCACTGGAGAAGAAGCCTTCATGGTTACCGAATACGGCGGCATTGCCTTTAACACCATCGGTGCACAAGGTGAAATGGGCGGTATGGAAACCTGGGGCTACCATGACAAGGTAACGGATGAGGGAGAATTCTTAAAGCGTTTCAAGGGCGTTACCGACGCAGTGCTGGAACTGCCCTATTGCCAAGGCTACTGCTATACGCAATTGACCGACGTCATGCAGGAGATCAACGGCCTGCTGATGCCTGACCGCACCCCAAAGGTGGAACCGGAAAAAATTCGCGCCCTGGTGAAAAACGCACTGGGACGCAACGGCTGATAAGGCCGCGTAAATCAGGTAATATCGCCGTAAGGCGGTAGATAATAAAGGAGGATCACCCATGAAAAAGACCCTGGCATTGATTCTATCCATGTTGCTGGTTCTGGCAATGGTGCCTGCTTCCTTGGCTGAAGCCACTGTTGAACTGGACTTCTGGACCGTGTTCACCGGCGAAGACGGCGTAAACATGGATCAGTTGGTTGCCAATTTCAACGAAGCCAACCCCGGTATCAAAGTCAACCACATGAAGATGGACGCTTCTGACCTGTACACCAAGGCTCCCTTGGCTGTTACCTCCGGCGAAGGCGTTCCGGACGTAGCTGTTGTGCACGCTGAGCGTATTGCCCAGTTCGTAAAGGACGGCATCGTGATGCCCTTCAACGATGTGCTTGCCAATGGCGACTTCGCTGCCGAACAGTACATGTCCGCCGGCTGGAACCTAGGCGAAATCGAAGGCACCCGTTACTCCCTGCCCCTGGACGTTCACTCCTGGGTGCTGTATGTGAACCTGGACCTGTTGGCCCAGTATGACCTGGAAACCCCCGTATTGGAAGACGGCATTGTCACCTGGGATGAGGTGAAGGCTGTTTCCGAAAAGGCCAAGGCTGACGAAATCACCGGTATCGGCCTGACCTGGAACCGCCCCTACCTGCTGTCCATGTACTATCAGCTGGGCGGCGTGCTCTCCGAAGACGGCACCAACGCTACCTTGAACAACGACAAGTTCATCAAGGTTCTGGATGACCTGAAGGAAATGCACGATGCTGGCCTGACCACCGTTGACGGTGATGATCCCTTTGCTGGCTTGTTCGTTTCCGGCATGGAAGTGTTCTGCCCCGAAGGCATCTGGATGAACAACGGCCTGAAAGGCGTTGACTTCAACTACACCATGGCCATCTTCCCCCAGTATGATGCATCCAACGTGAAGTTCTGGGCATCTTCTCACCAGTTTGTGGAATTCAAGAAGGAAACCACTCCCGAAAAGCAGGCTGCTATCGCTAAGTTCCTGCAGTATGTTCGCGACAACTCCATGCTCTGGGCTGAAGCCGGCCAGACCGTTGCTTCCCTGAAGCTGTTGGAAGACCCCGCCTACCAGGATATGAAGCAGGCCTTCCTGGCCAACTATGCCGAGAGCATGGTCGTTTCCGACTTCATCAACTACGGCCTGACCGTGGACATCCTGGACCCCATGGGCTGGGAAAGCGTATTCGGCCGCATGACCTCTACGGATTATGTGACCGCTCTGCAGCAGAAGGTTGACGAGAAGATCGCCGCCAAATAAGGGTATCTACTATCCGGGACGCCGGGGCTTTCATCCGGCGTCCCCTCTTCACATCTTGAAGCAGTGAAGGAGAAATGACAATGACCGTCAGAACCAACGCAGCCCCCTCCCGTATAAAAGGCAACTGGAAGACGCGCCTGACGGCGTTTTCTTTCCTTTTTCCGCATCTTTTATTGTTTGCGGTATTTTTTCTAGCCCCCTCCATTGTGGGCATTATCTCCTCCTTTACAAATTGGCAACTGGGCAAGCCCATGGAATTTGTGGGGTTGGAGAATTTTAAAACCTTGTTCCTGAATCAAAACTCCCAGTATTATTGGCAGCTGCGTTGGGGCCTTGCAAACACCATCAAGTTTGTGCTGATGACGGTGCCCTTCCAGATCGTTGTGCCGCTATTGCTGGCAGTGGCGCTGCAGCGCAAGCCTTTTGCCCATAAGGTGTTTCAGTCGATTTTCTACCTTCCCGCACTTTTATCCATTGCTGTTGTTATGCTCAGCTGGAACTACATGTTCAACATGTCTGCCGGCTTTGTCAACCAGGCACTAGGCCTTGGAAAGCTGAATTGGATGAGCAGCATCCACCATAACTGGCTTGCGCTGGTGATCATCACCATCTGGTGGGTATCCGGCGGCAACATGATTATTTACCAAAGCGCCTTGGCTTCCATTCCCCAGGAATTGTACGAAGCCGCATCGGTGGACGGCGCCAATGGCTTGCAGCAGTTCTGGCACATTACTGTGCCCGGCATGCGCTATCCCCTGACTTATACGGCCATTACAAGTGTAATTTCGCAGTTTGGCATATACGGCCAGCCGCTGATGTTCAATGGCGGCGGACCTACCACAGCTGTAATCAATGGTTTTGACCAACGCAGCAACACCGTGTTGC
>JAEYQQ010000073.1 GCA_023409955.1 Bacillota bacterium
TCGCCTTCCAGACCAATATACTTGCATTGAATGCCGCCATTGAAGCAGCGCGTGCTGGCAACGCAGGCAAAGGCTTTGCGGTGGTAGCGGATGAGGTTCGCAACCTTGCTGCAAAATCTGCGGAAGCTGCTCAAAAAACAGCGGACTTGATCCAGCACTCTGTCGCCACAGTAACGCAGGGAACACAAATCGCCAGCCGTACAGCTAAAATTCTTGATGATGTAGAAACGCAGGCTGCCAAGGTCAACGACAGCATCATCCGGATAGATCAGGCATCCGTCCAACAGGCAAGCGCTATTGATCAAATCAAGCAGGGCTTGAGTCAGGTATCTGCTGTTGTTCAAACAAATGCAGCTACAGCGGAGCAGAATTCTGCAACCAGTGAAGAGATGTCGTATCAAGCAGGCACTCTGCGGGATGAGGTCTTAAGGTTCACACTGGATACTAATTATTCATCTGACAGCGCCGCTTCGATATCTTTGTTGAAAGGACGTTCCGCAGCAAAGAGGAGCGAGCCTAAAGATCATGAATTCTTTGGTAAGTATTAAAGGTGGGACGCAGTTTTCCACCCTGCCTTTGACTCAAAATTATTCATAATGCGATGGGACCCGCGAAAATGCGTTGTGTTTTCGCGGGTTTTCTATATGTCGAATCAGATGAAAAATACTACAAAACAGAGTATGTAAATAATGTGATCCATGTTTACAATATATTATGAGAGAAAATATAGTTTGAAAGGATAGCTGGAGCATATGCGAATTATTGCAGATTATTACTCTTATTCGGATAGTTAAACGAATCTTGAGTATTTAGATAAGAGAAGGAGCAACTATGCTGATAAATAAGTTACTGATACCAAACCCAGATTTTGATAGAATTATAGAGGAATGCATATGAAGAATTTGTCGATAACTATGAAGCTTGTAATTGGCTGCGGTATGGTGCTTGTTTTTATGCTTCTGATTATCGCTTTGTCTGTCGGCAGCATAAACACACTGAATACGCAGATTGAGATGTATGGAGAACATACCGTGCCAAGTATCGAATATACTTGGACAATTAAAAGAGATATGGCTTCCGTTCAAAGATATTTGCTGCTTGCTTTTGTTAAAAAGGACAAGCAGGAGATAAAAGAAATCCTGGATAAAGCAGCTGTAGATGCCAATAGTGTTCATGAGGGTTTGGAAAACTATGCAAGCTCTCGCTTAGATGAGGAGCATCAGCAGCAAATTGATGAGGCCCGTACGCTTTTAGGCCAGGCCGCTTCCATACGCTCTGATATAACAGCATTGTTATTAAGTACTTCTGTCCTAGATTCGTTAAAAGCACAGGATGTCTTTCTGAAAGAGTATGCGCCGGTGCTGGAGCTGGTTGATTCATTATTAAATGAACTGTCGACAGCCACCAGTGAGGATGCTCAGAATCAACGAATCATTGGTGAATCAACGGCCAGTTCCGCAACGATCTTGTTTTCTATCGTAGCCGCCGTTTCTGTACTGATGACCATTGTTATTGTATACGCCATACGTAGGTCAATTTTGAATCCGGTGAAAGAAATTAATGGCGTTTACACAGAAATGGCCAAGGGCAATATGGGTGTTGAGATTGCTTATGACGGCAAGGATGAACTGGGGGGCATGGCCAGAAATATCAAAAATACAAACGCAATGGTTGCGTCTTATATCAAAGATATTTCTGATAAGCTAGGAAGCATGTCCCAGGGTGATATGCGCATATGTGTAGATCTTGAATATGTAGGCGATTTTGCGGCCATTAAAACGGCTATGCAGAATACATCAGCAGCACTGAATCAGACGCTGCTAGCCATAAACAACGCGGCTGAACAGGTGAGCACAGGAGCCAGCCAAGTAGCCAGCGGGGCGCAGGCACTTGCATCAGGTTCATCTGAGCAGGCATCAGTGGTGGAGGAACTTAGCAATTCTGCAGCAAAGATTGCAGATCAAGCAGCAGAGAATTCGACGAATGTGAAAAACGCAGCCCAGTATGTTGAGCAGGTTGGGGAAGGTGTTATAGAAGGCAATCATCATATGAGACAGTTGACAGATGCCATGGGCAATATTGACTCGGCTTCAAGCCAGATTGCCAGCATCACCAAGGTCATTGAGGATATCGCCTTCCAGACCAATATACTGGCATTGAATGCCGCCATTGAAGCTGCACGTGCTGGTAATGCCGGAAAAGGATTTGCTGTCGTTGCAGATGAGGTTCGAAACCTGGCGGCCAAGTCGGCGGAAGCTGCGAAACAAACCGCTGAGCTGATTCACCGATCCACCGATACTGTGGCTCAGGGGACGCAGATGGCAGCACAAACCGCACAGATTCTGATCAATGTAGAAGAAAAGGCGAAACTCGTTAATGAGAGTATCGTGAAGATAGAACAGGCATCTATTGAACAGGCGGTTGCCATTGAACAGATCAGGCAAGGTTTGATGCAGGTGTCTGCCGTGGTACAGACGAATGCTGCCACTGCTGAGCAGAATTCCGCAACCAGCGAGCAAATGTCTGCACAGGCGCTGACCTTGCGCGAACAGGTAAGCAAGTTCCAGCTAGATTCCAATGATGAAGGTGAGAACAGCAGCATTTCGTTGCTTTTGTCAAACAATAAGCATCTTGGCGCTAGAAACGATTTCTCAACCTTTGGAAAGTATTGAGGTGCAGAAGATGAAACCATTAGAAAGTAAAATATTGCTTGAGTCTGGTACAAACAAACTAGGGCTTCTTGAATTCTGTGTGGGTGGCAACAGATATGGCATCAATGTGGCAAAGGTGCGTGAATTGCTTCAATACCGTCCGGTGCAGCCCATGCCCCATGCGCAACCGTGTGTAGAGGGCATAATCTGTCCCAGGGCAGAGCTGCTGACGGTGATTGATCTTGCTGCCTATCTTAACCATCCGCCATCTGAGCATCTGGATCAGGATATTTTTGTAATAACGGAGTTCAACCAAACCCATATCGCATTCCATGTGCACCAAGTGGTCGGCATTCATTGGATTTCCTGGGAAGCCATTGAGAAGCCGAATTCCGCCATTTTCGGCGGTAACGATGGGGTAGTAACAGGTGTTGCCAAGTTGCAGAACAATCACCTCATATCCATTCTTGACTTTGAAAAGATTCTGGGTGATGTTAAACCTGATATCAGCGTTGCTGCAGATGCGGCATTGATCGAAAGTGCATTGTCATCTGATTCATCGCACCGGATTTTGGTGGTTGAGGATTCAATGATGCTACGCAAAATGATTCTGGATGCCTTGAACAAAGCCGGCTATATGAATGTCATCTTGAAAGAGGATGGCTTGGATGCTTGGGAATTCCTGCAGGCTTTGAAGGAAACGGATGGACCTTTAGAAAAACAGATTTGCTGTGTTATTACTGATATCGAAATGCCTAAGATGGATGGACACCATCTAACCAAACGCATTAAGGATCACAAGCTGCTTTCCAAGATTCCAGTGGTAATCTTCTCATCGCTGATTTCGGATGAAATGGTTGTCAAGGGTACTGAGGTTGGCGCGGACGCTCAGTTATCCAAACCTCAGATCCATCTTCTGGTTGAGAAGCTAAAAGATCTGATCAAGTAAGCTATGCTTTAGCAAGCATAAGTGTTATATTGTTGTTTTCCTAATGATATAAATACACAACAAAGAGGATGTAAAAAGTGAAGTCGCTGCAAAAAAAACTTAGTCTATTTATTACTGCTCTGATCTTGTTTACAACAGTCATCATTGCCGGATACATATTGATCAACTTTAGCTTGAATATGGACAGGCAGTTAAATGAAGATGTCGAAGCTTTGACTACCGCCTACAGTTATGCAGTAGACAATCAAATTACAAAGTATAAAGGTGAAATTGAGCTTGCCGCATCACTTTCAGCTGTAACACAGGCAGCTCCTGAAGAAAGGGATGCCTTGCTTTTGCAAATGGCAAAAACTACTGGTTTTGAGTACTTTGCGCTGGCAGATGCAAATGGACAAACAACTAGAAACAGCGACATCTCCCAAAGAGAATACTTCAAAAAGGCGCTGGCGGGTGAAACGTTTATTTCTAGTCCGCTAGTCAATATGGTGGATGGCAAGGTGACCATCATGGTGGCGACGCCGATCAACAACGGAACCGGTTATCAGGGCGTGTTATACGGCGGTTTGCTGTATGACACATTTGGCAAAGTGATCAACGATATCAAGATTGGTGAAGGCGGCTACGCCTTTGCTGTAGACAAAACAGGTGTTATTGTTGCGCACCCCACATCCGAACTGGTTTCGAAGATGACCAATTATGTTGAACTGTCTAAAGAGGATAGCACGCTTAAGCCCATAGCAGCCGTAATCAGCAAGATGGTAGTCGGTGAAACCGGTACTATGGACGCTCTGTATAATGATCAGCAACGCTTGTATGGGATTATGCCGCTGAGCGGTCCCGAAAAATGGTCAATCGCTGTATCTGTCCCTGTACAGCAAGTGATGAGCAATGTATCCAAAACCATGATACTATGTGTGGTAGTAGGAATGATATTGCTTGCAGTAAGCATTGTTCTGGCGCTGATGTTTTCCAGGTCCATCACAAGGCCTATTATTGCAACAACGCAGCGCATAGAGCTTTTGGCAGAGGGAGATTTGAGCAGTCCTGTTCCTTTTGTAAAGGGCCATGATGAAGTGAAGCGGCTGTCAGTTGCCTTGGATAATACGGTGGAGGAGCTTCGCAGCTATATAGGTGATCTGACCAGGATGCTGACTGACATGGCCAACAATGACTTTACGGCAACAAAGTCTGCAGATTACAAAGGCGAATTTATACCCATTGAGCAGGCACTCAAGAATATTTCGGTATCGCTTAATCAAACACTTTCGGTCATCAGGGTATCAACAGATCAGGTCAACTCAGGTGCTCAGCAAATAGCTGTTAGTGCCCAGAGCCTGGCTGCCGGTGCTACGGAACAAGCGTCGTCTGTTGAGCAGCTTTCTGCCAGTATCAGGCAGGTAGCGCAGCGTGACGAAAAGAACATGGAATATATTAAGGCTGCAAGCCGGAATATGCGGCAGGCTGACGTAAAGGTGCAGGAAAGTGAAGGGCAAATGCTGCTTCTTTCCGACGCAATGAAGAAAATCTCCGCATCGTCTGAGCAAATCGGCCATATCACCAAGGTGATAGAGGAGATTGCTTTCCAAACCAACATCCTGGCGCTTAACGCATCCATCGAAGCTGCTAGGGCAGGCAGTGCCGGTAAAGGCTTTGCGGTTGTTGCAGATGAAGTGAGAAACCTCGCTGCAAAGTCTGCTGAGGCTGCCCGCCAAACCGCTACTTTGATTCAAGATTCTACTTTGGCCGTTG
>JAEYQQ010000074.1 GCA_023409955.1 Bacillota bacterium
AACCGTGCCAACTCCAGCAGCATGTCAAGGTCACTCTCTTTTTTGATGCCCCTGCCTGCGACAATCAGCACATCGGCCCCGTCAATGGCCTCTTCTGCTTTCTTTGCCATGGATGACAGCGTCTTGATGCGGCTTTGAAGCTTGTCTGCAGGAAGGGTATAAGAAATCAGCTCGCCGGAGGGATGCAGGCTGGGTGTTGGTGCATCTATCACCTTATAGCGCACAGTAGCCATTTGTGGCCTGTGGTTGGGCGTATGAATCTGTGCCATAATATTGCCGCCGAAGGCTGGTCGGATTTGGATCAGGTCGGTATTATTGCGGACCTCAAGCAGGGTGCAGTCAGCGGTCAAACCCGTGCGCAGCCGGGCTGCGACCCTAGGGGCCAGCTGACGGCCGATGGCTGTTGCACCCACCAGGATGGAGGATGGTTGCACCCTCTGAACAAAGTCCTGAAAAACGGCAGTATAGGTTTCAATATTGAATGTTTCAAGCTCCGGCTGATCATACAGATGCACCTCCTTAACGCCGTAGTGCAGAAGCTTTTTACCGGCTTCGTATACATGGTGCCCTACCATCAGGGCGTATACCGCCTGACCTGTCGCCTGAGCCAGTTCTTCCGCCTTGCCCAGCAACTCCAAAGAAACGGGATGGATTGCGCCGCCAGTGAATTCGGCAAACACTGCGATGCCCTTCCATTTAGTTTTGTCAAGAAAAGGCTTTGCATCCTCCACAAATTCCACCGCACCCGGCGGGCCTTTTTTCACGCACAAGCGGCACATTTTACATCCGGCATCAATAGTGATGGAAGCACCATCGGCGTGAATGGCATGAAAGGGGCATAGCTTGATCAAGGCGTTGCAATCGGTAATCTTGTCGGGGTGAATGATCAGCTTTGCCATTTTACGTCACCGCCTTTTCCAGCTGGTATCAGCTTTCGTGCAGTCAGGGCGGCAAGTAGCTTGCCGGCCAGTTCCTCGCCGCTGCCATGATAAATTTCCTGGTTTACGTTGGATTCCGGAGGGAAAATGCGCTGTACTTGGGTGGGGGAGCCGGACAGGCCGTAGCGCATTTCGTTCTGGTCTGAAAGGTCATCAAGACCTAAGATAAGAATGGGTTTATCACGGTTGGCGGTTTTGCGGATATACGACGGAAGCCGGGGTTGGTATATATCCTTTTCAACCGACAACAAGCAGGGGAATGTGACTTCAACAGTTTCTATGGTGGAACCCAAGTCTGCCTGTACAATAAGGGACTCGTCTTGAACGGTGAGTATTTTAATCACACTGGCAAGGCTGGGGATGTTTAAAAATTCCGCGATTTCAGGCCCCACCTGGGCAGTGTCGCCGTCGGTGGTTTGCTTGCCGCACAGGATCAAATCAAACTTACCGGCCATATCAATCCCCTGGGAGAGGGTATAACTGGTGGCCAGCACATCCGCCCCCCCAAAGCGGCGGTCGGTAAGCAAAAAGCCTTGGTCTGCGCCAATGGCATAGGCCTCCCGAATGATTTGGGCTGCTTGGGGCGGGCCCATGGTTATGACTGCGACGCTGCCGCCATGCTCTTGTCTAAGGCGCAGTGCCGTTTCCAAAGCATACAGATCATATGGGTTCATTTTGGAAGCGATACCTGCTCGCTTTAATACGCCGGTAGCCGGATCTACTTCCACCTGATTGGTTTCCGGTACTTGCTTGATGCAAACAATGATTTCCATGTGGATGATGCTCTCCTTTCATTATCCTTATAAAATTGGTGCTACCAATATGCTAAAAGAAAAAAGAAACCCGTAAACGATTTCAAAATATGAATATAGAATACCATAGTGGCAGATTGTGTGTCTATCCCATATGGATGATTATTTGAATGAGACTTTTGCATTAAGGGCAGCAGAAATAAGGGAAAAATGATCGGCATACGCTTTTGACAGCAATTTGGCATCCTTGCTGATAAGTGCATGCACCATGTTTTCATGAGTGCTTTGCAAAAGCATGCGGGAGTGCTCATCCAGCTGTATTTTCTTACGCAGTTCCTGTATAAACGTATCCATCACATAGGACAGTGCCTGTAGTATTTCAACAATCAGTTGATTGCCGGATGCCTGGGCAATACGATAATGCAACTGTTTGTCCAATGCAGTGTTTTTGACTTCGTCTTGGCTTTGACCCAGCTCTCGTACGGTTTCTTTCAAAAAATGAATGTCCTCCTCTGTTATTCTGGCAAGTGCCAGCTGTCCTGCCTGCATTTCCAAACTATGCCGAAATTCGCTGAGTTGGCGATAATCAATGCGGCGCAAAAGGTACATCATGTTCATCCATTCCACCAGGCTTTTGTCAAACCGGCCCGCTACATAGTTCCCGGCTCCCTGGGTGCTTACGATTACGCCAATGATGCCAAGGGTGCGCAATGCCTCCCGCACGGAGTTGCGCCCAACGCCGAGGCTTTCAGCCATCTCTCTTTCAGGAGGAAGCTTCTGACCCTGAACCAAAGCGCCTGACAAGATCTCTTGCTTGATGTGTTCAATGACCTTTTCATACGCACGCTGGTTTTCCATGTGCCGCCTCCATTCTTCTGTGCAGTGATCATACACACAACTTCTCCCCATTCTAACAAGCGCATTAAATGCCGTCAAGGAAGAGTGCAAAATGGTAAAAGTTGCTTTTTGAATATAGATGCGATAATATATTGCAAAAGTTTGAAATACTACAAACCATCCGAATATATGATTGGAAAGGACATGTATGTTCTCACAATACCTGGACAACATAGACCTTTATTCTTTGCTGACATCAATGGATAAACGGCTGCCCTTCCCACCGGTAAATGACAGGGAAGCATGGGGCAGGGTCCCCACTGTTATACGGGATGAAATTCTTGCAGCAGCCAAAGCCCAGCAGGATTTGCAATATCCGTTGCTCTCTGCTACACAGTTCCTGGAGTATGTACGCTCAGGAGAAAGAATGGTTTTTGAAGAGCCTTATTTTGTGCGGCGCAGAATGCTTCTTACGGCTGTCTTGGCTGAATGCCTTGAAGATACCGGTCTTTACATGGATCAGGTGATCAATGGGCTGTGGTGCATTTGTGAGGAGAGCTTTTGGGGTGTCAGCGCCCACAACGGTTCTCAGCATATGGGAGCTCGTCCTGCATCCGAAAGGCCCTTGCCGGATGTAGAAAACCCTTATATCGACCTGTTTGCCGCCCAGACATCATCCCTTGTTTTATGGTCATGCCATTTACTTAAGGAAAAGCTGGATGCTGTCACTCCTTTACTCCGGCGCAGGGCTTTGCTAGAAGCAGATAGGCGTATTATCAAGCCGTTTTTTCATCATGATGATTTTTGGTGGATGGGCATGATCCGTCAGGATATGAATAACTGGACGCCTTGGATATTGTCCAATATAATTGCCAGCCTGATTCTTACACAAACGGATGACCGCAAGCTGGTGGAAGGTATCAAGCGCGCCATGCGGATGCTTGACAGCTATCTTGCGGTGATACCGGAGGATGGAGGCTGTGATGAGGGTGCCGGATACTGGAACATGGCAGGTGCTTCGCTGCTGGATTGCCTGGAGCATATCTATTACCTGACAGGCGGACGTGTATCCTTCTATAATGAAGCGCATATCAAGAGTATCGGATTGTTCCCAACCAAATCCCATATCAGCGGCCCATATTATTGGAACTTTGCAGATTGCGACGCAAGGCCCATACTGGATGGAGAACGGGTGTACCGTTATGGGCAGCGCACCGGGCAGCAGGAACTGTCGGAACTGGGTATAGAGATTGCTAGTATTGAGCAAGGTGTTTTCCCAAAGGATACACCTGAGTTTTACCGCACGCTATGCAAGCTGTTTTTTCCTGTGCCCAAAGCACAACAAAAAGCGCAAGAGGATACCACGGTTATCCTTCCCGACCTTCAAATATGGGCTGCAAGGCGCAATGGCATGTATGCTGCAGTCAAGGGTGGTCACAATGCAGAAAGCCACAACCATAACGATGTGGGAAGCTTTTTACTGTATGTGGATGGGGAGCCGGAAATATTGGATGCCGGGAACATGACCTATACCGCAAAAACCTTTGGGCCCGATCGTTATAACCTATGGAATACCAGAAGTATGTATCATAACGTACCGCTGGCAGCAGGTTTTGAGCAACACGCAGGAAAGGAATATGCTGCCCGGAATGTTACAATAAGTGATCACGGAATCTCCCTCGACATTGCTGCCGCATACCCCAAGGAAGCAGGCATATTGGCTCTTGAGCGCAATGCTTACTTCCTGAAAGGTGCATTCCAGATAACCGATACCATTCGGCTTGAGAAAGCAACGCCGGTTGCATGGGGCTTTCTTTTCAGAAATCGTCCTCAAATTGAAAATGGGATTTTAAAAACAAAAAAGATTATTTTAAAGCATAGCGAATGCTTGCAAGCGGCTTGCGAAGAAATACCTATCACCGATAAGCGTATGGTGCGCAATCTTCCCGAAAGCCTGTGGCGCGTTACCTTAACCGCTGATAGTGCAGAGGCATTCTGTGAAACATTTACGGTTTCACGGAGATTGTAAACATAGTAACCCTGTGCAGCACAATCCACTAAAAACTCGATCTGATATTGAAAACGCTGCTTTTCAGCTTTTGAAACCCCTTGCGCCGGAGCCCATCATCAGCCTTTTGTGCCCATCAACGGTGCATCCTACCTTTCGGGAGAAGCTTAAAGCGGGAGTAAATATCCTGCCTGTGTTGTGCTGGGAGCTGTGGAGAACGGGCTTCTCAAGAGAAAAAACATGCCTGTAGAAGTGATTTGTCACATGGAATAATGCAAAGAACACAGCTTTTTTATGGTATTGCATCGAATAAAAGTAATTTGCCTCCAAGGCCGCAATCCTGTATAATGGGTTGCGGCCATGTATATGGCTGTCATTTCATTAGCAATATTGGAGCACATGGTAGTATGATCATCCGTAGAATCAGGCATTTTGATCCGGAAGCCATATGCGAAAGCGGGCAATGCTTTCGCATGCGGAGTATTTCCCCTGGTCAGGTGGAAGTACTTCATACGGATAAAATGCTGTTGATAGAAAGCCTTGGGGATGAAATGTTTACCTTTCACTGCACCCAGGAAGACTTTGATTCAATATGGATAGCGTATTTTGACCTGGATGTGGACTATGCTTTCTATCAGGATGCGGTGGATAAAGCGGACGACTACCTGCTAAGGGCTGCCAGATGGGGGATAGGCCTTCGTATACTGAACCAGGATCCATGGGAAATGCTGGTGAGCTTTATCCTATCACAGCGCAAGAGCATTCCCGCCATCCGGGATGGAATAGCAAAGCTTTGCAGAAGGTTTGGTGCTCCCCTTGATTGTCCTGGCCGGGAGGAACACGCATTCCCGACACCACATGCACTTGCAGAGGCATCGCTTGACGACCTGCTTGCCTGCTCTCTTGGTTACCGGGCGCCTTATGTCCAGTCTGCTGCCAGGGCAGTTGCCTGCGGTGATATCAATTTGCAAGAGATGCGGGACATGGACGATGCGCAGCTTATGGAAAAGCTTCTGTCCATCCATGGTGTGGGCATCAAGGTGGCCAGCTGTGTGATGCTCTTTGGCTTTCATCGCCTGGACATGGCACCAGTGGACGTATGGATTCAAAGAGTTATCGACCAGGAATATGGCGGCATATCGCCTTTTTCAAAGTACAAGGGCTTTGGCGGCGTAATGCAGCAGTTTATGTTTTATGACCAAATTTGCCAGAAAAAGCTTCGCAAGGGAATCGCCTGATATTAATATAGGAGTAAAATGATGAAATATACATATGAAACGCATTTACATACCAATCAGTCCAGTGCATGCGGTATGACAAAGGGGAAGGATTATATTCCCTATTATCAAGACTTGGGGTATGCCGGCATCATGGTCACAGACCATTTTTTTAGAGGAAATACGGCTGTTCCAAGAAACCTGCCCTGGCGGGAGCGCATCCATTTGTTCTGCAAGGGGTATGAAGATGCGAGGGAAGCTGGAGAGAAGGCTGGTTTTTCTGTCTTCTTTGGCTGGGAGGAAAATCATCAGGGGGATGAGTACCTAATTTACGGGGTTGATAAGGAGTGGATGCTGGATCATCCCGAGATGGAGTTCTGGAACCGTAAGCAGCAGTTTGATGCCATACATTCTGCTGGCGGATGCGTGATACAAGCTCATCCCTTCAGGGACAGGGACTATCTTTCTGTCTTGCATTTATCTACTGGTTGTGTAGATGCGGTGGAAGGCTATAATGGCGGCAACAGACCGGAGAATGATATTTTGGCCGTGCGCTATGCAAAGATATTAGACTTACCTGTGACGGCTGGTTCAGACATGCATCAGGCAAATCGCCGCCCAAGTGAAATGATGATGGGTGTGACGTTTGATGCGCCGCTTGAATCTGTTGCCGATTATGTAAAAGCCATCCGGGAAAAGCGTCCCTTTGGCGTACGCAAGCCGGAGGGGCGTGGGCAATGGCGAGAGGATGCAGATATTTTAAAGCCGGTGGATGTGCGGGATGCCAATGACAAAAGCACAGACAGTGATATTTGGAAATTACTGAAGACCGGAGTAAAGTGATAGTAAATTCGGAAAATGGCAACATCTTATACAGCGATATCAGGTCGTGGGAATGCATCCCACGGCCTGATGCGTTTTAAAGCACAAACCATGCTCTCCATTCATATGCTCATAGTGGGCCTTGTTATCCACATTCCTTTGCGCCTTTGTCGCAATATGAGATACAAGTGAGAATCTGTGCATATCAATGCAGAGATTCCCCATAACAAAGGAGAACTGTATATGAGTAGCTGTCATAGACTCCATGGCGAGGTTTTAGACGATAGTCATTGCCATAAGCACCACGAGGCCCGACGGTGTGAGGGTTGTTCTGATCCCCTGGTGCTGATGTATATCGATGATAATGGCTGCACCCTGGATGATACCGATGATGAAAAAGACTGCCGCTGGTGGGATACCGAAGGTGCGCAAGAGGAAGAAGAGCGCCACTGCCGCCGGTTCCACTCCTGCCGTGCATGCTTTTGCCCAAGGGTGCTGATGTTTATTGATGACAATCTAAGTGCGGATGAGCAGTTCCAGGAGCAAGTCGGCGGGGAATGGTGTTTGATTGAGGATGAAGAGGGCCGCCGGCGCTGGCATAGACGCCGCCGCTGCTGCGATCACAGAATACTAATGCATATAGATGAAGACCCCTGCCAGAGCTTTGGCACAGAAGACGATGAAGATGACAAATGATGGCATTTAGATGATGAAGACAGACATCACCATCTATTGCAAAGAAGGATAAGCTTTTACCCTGGGATTGTGTAATTTCAGTGTTATGCTCGCTGCCGCACCGCCTGCCACTTAGTGGGTGCGGCAGCGTTTATATGCCATTAGTATTTGCTGCTTTAGTACGCTAATGGGCTTGACCTACTACCGGGTGATAGGATATTCTTTTATTATTATGACAAAGAAAAAGCTGACCAGCTAAAGGTTACCCATTGGAAAGCAATAGAATCTTGTTAAAACATAAAGTAATAGTGAAGGTTAGTGATATGCTTGAAGGAGATTAAGACCGTTGCCATTATTGGGCTGGGCGCCTTGGGAACACTGTTTGGAAACTTGCTTTCCAAACGGATGGGAAAAGGCGATCTTAGGTTTATTGCCGATAAGAACAGGATTGAACGTTATACAAATGAAAAGGTATACAGCAATGGTGAAGAATGCGATTTTCATTATGTAGTACCAGAGGAAAATGGGTCTGCTGCAGATCTTGTTTTGATTGCAGTGAAATCCTTGCAGCTGGAGGCTGCCATTAAGGCCATATCTCATCAGGTGGGCCCGGATACGCTGATCCTTTCATTGCTCAATGGCATTACCAGCGAAGAGAGCATTGCGAAAGCATATGGAATGGAGAAGGTGATCCATTGCGTCGCCCAGGGGATGGATGCCGTGAAAGAAGGAAACCGGCTCACCTATCAAAACATGGGTAAGCTGTGCATAGGTCCCCAAAGCGGTGGGCCGCTTCCTGAAAAGGTGCAAAGGGTCACCGCATTCTTTGACCAGATGGGGTTGCCCTTTGAGGTGGATGATCATATGAAAAAGCGTATGTGGGGCAAGTTCATGCTGAATGTCGGCGTCAATCAGACAGTCGCTGTCTTTGGGCCGGACTATGAAGCCTTGCAGCAGGAAAGCGGTCAAAGGATGACCATGATTGCTGCCATGCGGGAAGTAATAGCCTTATCCAAACTGGAAGGCTTCAATCTTTCAGAGGAGGACCTTGCATATTGGCTCAAGGTGCTTGCTACGCTTAATCCCAAGGGTAAGCCCTCTATGCGCCAGGATGTAGAGGCCAAACGCTTAAGTGAGGTGGAGCTGTTTGCAGGTACTGTATTGAAACTGGCAAAAATACATAACCTACCTGTACCTGTGAACCAGATGCTGTATGAGAACATTCGTAAAATAGAAGCCGCATATTAATGGCGATTTAATACTTTTGTTTACCGGCGCATTCAGTGCGCTGGTTTTTTTATCTTTACGGGAGAATGGATACCGTATGGCATGTAAGCAGTGTCAAAACTGGCGGTGAAGATCGCCATGTTGCCTATCACGAAAAATCTGACGTAGATCTGGGTGCATATACAAATGGATACTCCCTTTGTATGTTTCATGTTGCTATTGATGATCCCACATATTGTGAGTTGTAATATATGCACAAATATATTATAGTAAATTCGTCTTTATTTTGTAGAAAGGAGTATGCCTGCGAGTGAAAACGAACAGGATCATCAAGGCGGTGGGCGCTGGGCTGTTGGTGCTGATGCTTTGCACAGTGTCCATGGGCGCTGCTGCAGCGGTGGATACGCAAAAGCCAGCCAGACCCACAGGTTTAACAGCAGTCAGCGTGGATACGACATCAGTTCGGCTTACCTGGCAAAAATCTACAGACAATGTGGGGGTAGCATCATATGCCGTCTTTAAGGACCAGGCATATCTGACCTACACAACAAAAACAGAAGTCACCATCACGGGGTTAGCACCGGGGACAAGTTATGTTTTTTATGTAGCTGCTCAGGATGCGGCGGGCAACATATCCGGTGCCAGTGAAAAAATTACCGTAAAAACCAAAAGCAGCGGCACATCCGGCAAAATAATTGCCGGTTACTATGCCAGCTGGGCTGCGTATTCAGACTATACACCAAAGGATATACCCGTATCGCAACTGACCCATATCTTGTATGCATTTGCCAATATCGATAGCTCATATAAGGTCGTTATGGGCGATTCTGAAGTGGATTCCAAGAATTTTTCGGAGCTTAGGGCACTGAAAAAGGAAAACCCCAACTTAAAGACATTGATCTCCATTGGTGGATGGGAATGGTCCGGACGCTTTTCAGATGCTGCAGCTACCGCAAGCCGCCGTGAAGCCTTTGCCTGGAGTGCAGCGGAGTTCGTGGCAATTCATGGCTTTGACGGCGTAGATATTGATTGGGAATTTCCCGTTAGCGGCGGCATGAAAAGCAACTCGGTCCGTGCTGCCGATAAGGAAAATTACACCCTGCTCTTAAAGGAACTTCGTGAGAAGCTGGACGCCCAGGGAAAAAAGGATGGAAAGCGATATCTGTTGACCATTGCTGGCGGAGCAAGCAAAGATTATGTCGGTAATGTACAGATGAAAGCCATCGCCCAATATCTGGATTTTGGAGTTGTCATGGCCTATGATATTCATGGCTTTGGTGATAAATACACCGACCATAATGCACCGCTTTATGGTTCTACCGCTTATTCGCCGCAGCAGGTTTGGAGCGCTGATCAGGCGGTGAATGCGTGGTCGAATGCAGGATTCCCCAAATCTAAGATGGTGTTGGGAGTGCCCTTTTATGGGCATTGTTACACCAATGTACAGGGTGGCGGGTCAGGTATTCACAAAACCTATAGCGGTTATAAAACGCTGTATTATGACACCATTGTCTCCCAATATCTGTCCAACAAGGCTTACACACGATACTACGGTGCGGCTGGAAGAACGCCCTGGCTATTTAATGGTTCCACTTTTATTACCTATGAAGATGCTGCCTCATTAAAAGAAAAGGCGGCATATATAAAAAGCCAGGGACTTGCAGGAGCTGGAATCTGGGAATTATCACAAAATGAAGACGGAACTCTGCTCAATGT
>JAEYQQ010000104.1 GCA_023409955.1 Bacillota bacterium
CGGTGTTACAATGGCCCCTCTTAAGTCGCTGGGCGTAACTTGCACCCCTTCTAAGCGGCAGGTTCTAAGATCAAACTCCTTCAATGGTGTTTGCTCAAACATCGTTTGCGTTAAATTGCAATGTGAAAACTGTGCCTTCATCCTGCAACGCAAAAAGGAGGCATTCTCCAGCCTTGTGCTTTCAAAAGCAACATTCTGAACCTTGCTGTCTGCAACATTCAGATAGCGTGCATCACATTCTGTAAATCGCGCATGATGCATGGAGCCTTCCACAAAATCCATTCCCATCAGCTTGCAATGCGCAAATACTACTCGTTGAAAAGATGCTTTGTTAAGGTCACTGTTGGAAAAGTCACATGCTTCAAATACCACATCACGAAAACCTGCAAACGCCAGATTTGCCTCTGAAAAATCACACTTTTTAAAACGGCAACGCACTGCTTCCAGGTTCTTTAGGTTCTCACCACAAAAATTCTGGCCTGTATAAACCGCTTCTTCCAACCGGTCCTCCCTGGAAAGCTTGTCCAAAAAATCGACGCCTTCAGCCAATTGCTTAGGCAAATCTGGCGGAAATATGTTCATAGCAATGCTGAATCCTTTACGTTGGGATAACATTATTGTACCACAACAAAGCATAAGACCGCTAGATTTTCATAAAAAAAGAGGCTCTTCCCGCTTTTTTTGCGGAAAGAGCTCATATATCCTAATCAAAAATTACTTCCGTTCCAACCCCAATGCGCAATTTCATCATATTTAACGAAGATGCGGTTTTGCGGGATACTAAGCTCACTGCTTATAATCTTTGTAACCTCTGCCGTCATGTTCTGATAGGCGGCTGGCGCTGCCGAACCCAGTAGCTTTACCTCCACCATAGCGGCGGGTTCCGCATTTGTCCCCTGAAAATACAGATGGCATTCCGACTGAATATTGAGCATCAGCCATGCTTCACTTTTTCCGGGTATTAAGGAAATGGCCTTGCCCAATTGCTGCTTGATGTTCTCTTCTTGAGTGGGTGACATGGCAACGCTGACTTTTGCATCGATATACGGCATATATTCCACTCCCCTCATTTACACCGTCAGTTCATATGTTTCACCTTGGGCATTGTATTCCTTGAGCAGTGGGTCAATGACTTCGCTCAAATATTCCTCCACCTGCTCCCGGCTGCGGCCGATAAACAATGCTGGATCAAGTAATTTTTCCATATCCGCTTTCTTCATGCCAAAAGCTGAATCCTCCGCAATGCGGTCCAACAGGTCGTTTGTTCCACCCTGCTCCTTTACCACCCTGCCGGCAGCCTGGGCATGAACACGGATTTTTTCATGCAGCTCCTGCCTATCACCACCCCGCTTCACCGCATCCATCAGTATGTTTTCGCTGGCCATAAAGGGCAGCTCCTCCATCACCCGGCGGCGGATCACCTGAGGATATACCACCAGCCCGTCACATACGTTCAGCATAATGTTCAAAATGGCATCCACCCCAAGGAACGCCTCAGCTACAGCAATACGGCGATTGGCACTATCATCTAGGGTACGCTCAAACCACTGGGTCCCAGCAGTAAAGGCGGAGTTCATCACATCCACCATCACATAGCGGGAAAGAGCTGTAATGCGCTCTGAGCGCATGGGGTTACGCTTGTAGGGCATGGCAGAGGAACCAATTTGATTTTGCTCAAAAGGCTCTTCCATTTCCTTAAAGCTTTGCAAAAGACGCATATCATAGGAAAACTTACTGGCGCTCTGTGCAATGCCGCAAAGCGCGCTGACCACTTGGTAGTCCACCTTTCGGGAATAGGTCTGCCCTGAAACAGGCACCACTTTGGAAAAGCCCATTTCGGCGGCAATGTCTTTTTCCAGCGCCTTGATCTTTTCCCCGTCGCCGTCAAACAGCTCCACAAAGCTGGCCTGGGTTCCTGTCGTACCTTTGTTGCCAAGCAGAGCCAGGTTTTCAATACGCTGCTGAACCTCAACAAAATCAAGGTGCAGTTCATTCATCCAAAGCGTGGCACGCTTACCAACGGTGGTCAATTGTGCCGGCTGCAAGTGGGTATAAGCCAGGGCAGGCAAGGCCTTGTATGCATCCGCAAATTTCCCAAGTAATGCAAGTACGTTAAGCAGCTTGCGGCGGATGATTTCAAGCCCCTGCTTCATAACAATAATGTCGGTATTGTCCCCCACATAGCAGGAGGTCGCCCCCAGGTGGATAATACCTTGGGCCTTGGGGCATTGCAGCCCGTAGGCATATACATGGCTCATCACATCATGACGGCATTCCTTTTCCCGGCGGAGGGCGTCTTCATAATTGATGACATCCGCATGTGCAGCAAGCTCATCAATCTGCTCCTGTGTAATGGATAGACCCTGCTTCTTTTCCGCCTTGGCAAGGGCAAGCCATAACTTGCGCCAGGTTATGAATTTATTGTCGTCTGAAAAAACATACTGCATCTCCCGGCTGGCATACCGGGTTGAAAATGGGCTTACATATCCGCTGTGATCCAAAACATTCCCTCCAAATAGCACTGATAACAAATCTATTATAGCGATATCACTTAAAGTAGTCTACGCCGCCTTCAAACAAAGGCTGAAATTTATTGCCATTCACATTCTTGTACATGTAGTCACCGCTGCGCTCGGTATGGCCCATTTTACCTAGAATCCGTCCATCCGGTGAAGTAATGGCTTCAATGGCCGCATAGGAACCATTGGGGTTATATGGAAGCATCATGGTCGGTTCCCCCTGGAGATCAACGTATTGGGCTGCAATCTGCCCGTTCCTGTCCAGCTCCCCAATAACAGTTTCCGGTGCTACAAAGCGGCCTTCCCCATGGGATATGGCAATGGTGTGTATATCCCCCACCTGGCAGCGAGACAGCCAGGGGGACTTGTTGGATGCCACCCTGGTATGGCTCAGCATGCTTTGATGGCGGCCGATGGCATTGTAGGTAAGGGTTGGGCTGTTCTCATCGGTATCGATAATTTGGCCATAAGGCACCAAGCCCAGCTTGATCAGCGCTTGGAAGCCATTGCAGATCCCCAGCATCAGCCCATCCCTGTGATACAACAAATCATGGATGCTGTCCTTCATGCGGGGGTTTCTGAAAAAAGCGGTGATGAACTTACCGGAGCCATCCGGCTCGTCACCGCCAGAAAATCCTCCGGGCAGCACGATCATCTGGCATACGGCAATCCGCCTTTGGGCATCCATCAGGCTCTGGGCAACGCTTTGGGGGGTAAGGTTATTTAGCACAAACACATCTGCATCTGCCCCAGCGCGCTTGAGCGCACGCAGAGTATCCACCTCACAGTTGGTGCCGGGGAACACTGGAATAAAAGCCCTGGGCCTTATGCAGGATACTTTGGGCGCATTCCACCTGTCCACAGGATAGGAGAAAACCTCCGGCTTGTCAACGGTCCGTTTGCTTCTGTAGGGAAACACACTTTCCAGCTTACTTTCCCAGGCTTCCTGAATGCTATTCAGGTCAACACGCTCACCATAGGCTGCAAATGTATATTCCTCTGTTGTATAACCAAGGGTTTCACCCACGTCAACCTGCTCAGTTAATTCCACTACAAAACTGCCATAACGCCAGGCAAACAGATCGCCTGTAAAACCTTCCTTAAGCGCAAATCCAACAGCGTTACCAAAGGCCATTTTTGCAATGCCCTCTGCAATCCCGCCAAAACCCACAGCCCAAGCAGAGCATGCTTTCTTTTCTTTGAGAAGCGTTTCCAAGGTATCCAGTGCCTTGATAAAGCTATCCGGATCGTTTACTGGATCAGATGAAAGCAAAACCACCTGTTGGCCTGGCTTTTTAAACTCCGGCGTGACAACATACTCTGCTTTCCCTGGAGCCACAGCAAAGGAAACCAGGGTAGGTGGCACATCCAGGTTTTCAAAGGAACCGGACATGCTGTCTTTACCGCCGATGGCGGCTACCTGGAAATTGAGCTGTGCATCCAGCGCACCCAGCAGCGCCGCCAGAGGCTTGCCCCAGCGTTCTGGCTTGGTACCAAGGCGCTCAAAATATTCTTGAAAAGTAAGGTATGCATCCCTGCGGGAAAAGCCCGCAGCGGTCAGCTTTGCAATACTCTCCGCCACAGCAAGATATGCGCCTTCATAAGGGCTCTGCTCCATCAAATACGGATTAAAGCCGTAGGCCATGCCTGAGCAGGTGGTGGTTGTACCGTCTGCCAGCGGCAGCTTGGCCGCCATAGCCTGAACCGGCGTCAGCTGTCGCCTTCCGCCATAAGGCATTACCACGGTGGCTGCGCCAATGGTGGAGTCAAACCTTTCTGCCAAGCCCTTTTTGCCGCATACGTTCAGATCAGACATCAGGGAGGTAAGCTTCTTCGCCAGCGTACCTTCCGGCATGCTTAAGGGCTTTATGACCGTTGCCTCTACCCGTGCAGCAGCCCTTTTCTTCGCTCCGTTGGAGTTCAAAAATGTTCGGCTTAAATCCACCAGGGTCTTTCCCCGCCATGTCATGGTAAGCCGCTTGTCCGCCTTCACTGTAGCCACAATCGTTGCCTCAATATTTTCTTTGCGGGCTTCCTCCATAAAGGCAGGAACATCCTTTGGCGATAATACTACCGCCATACGCTCCTGGCTTTCGGAGATTGCAAGCTCTGTGCCATCCAGGCCTTCATATTTCTTGGGCACTGCATCCAAATCAATATCCAGCCCATCAGCCAGCTCGCCAATCGCCACCGATATACCCCCTGCACCAAAGTCGTTGCAGCGCTTGATCAGCCGCGTAACATTTGGATTGCGGAACAGGCGCTGCAGCTTGCGCTCCGTGGGTGCATTACCCTTTTGAACTTCCGCGCCGCAGGTTTCGATGCTGGTAAGCTGATGGGATTTGGATGAGCCTGTAGCCCCGCCGCAGCCGTCTCGTCCAGTGCGCCCGCCCAACAAAACCACCACATCCCCCGGAGCAGGAGTTTCCCGGCGAACGTTTTCTTTGGGGGCTGCACCCAGCACCGCACCAATCTCCAAACGCTTGGCCACATAGCCGGGATGATAGATTTCATCCACCAAGCCGGTAGCAAGGCCAATTTGATTGCCATAGGAGCTGTAACCGGCAGCAGCTGTGGTGGTGAGCTTGCGCTGAGGCAGTTTGCCTGGCAGCGTTTTATCAAGAGGTGTCAATGGATCTGCCGCACCGGTGACCCGCATGGCTTGATATACATAGGTTCTGCCGGATAAAGGATCACGGATGGCGCCTCCGATGCAGGTAGCCGCACCGCCGAAGGGCTCTATTTCTGTGGGGTGGTTATGGGTCTCGTTTTTGAACATCAGAAGCCAAGGTTCCGGTTTGCCGTCTACATCCACTGTAATTTCAATAGAGCAGGCGTTGATTTCATCACTAACATCAAGGTTGGTCAGCCTGCCCTGGCGTCTTAAGTACTTGGCTCCGATGGTAGCGATGTCCATAAGGGTTATGGGTTTATCCTTGCCCTCATGTACCTTATCTCGAAGTTTCAAGTAACGCAAAAAGGCCTTTTCCACCTGCTCCTTTTCGATCTTGACCTCTTCCAAAACTGTAAGGAAGGTCGTATGACGGCAATGGTCCGACCAGTAGGTATCGATCATGCGGATTTCGGTGAGACTGGGGTCACGACTCTCAGATATGAAATACTCTTGGCAGAATACCAGGTCATCTTCATCCATGGCGAGCCCATACTTTCGCACAAATTCCCGAACCGCATCCCTGTCTAGCTTGCGAAAGCCCCGGAGTACTTCAATAGGATCGGGTTCTGGATAGCTTGTTTGAAGCGTAATCCGCTTTATAAGGGCTGCTTCCCGGCTTTCCACCGGATTGATAACATATTTTTTAACTTTGGCTATATCCTCTGCAGAAAGGTTCCCGCCCAATAGGTAGACCTTGGCTGTGCGAACCGTAGGCCGCTCTCCATGGGATACCAGCTGGATGCATTCGGCACAGGAATCAGCCCGCTGATCAAACTGGCCAGGCAATGATTCCACAGCAAACACCGCATCATTGCTTTGGGGCAACTCGTCATATGCAACATCCAACTGAGGTTCAAAAAACACAATGGGCTTGCAGGTATCAAACAGGCTTTGATCGATACCCTCCACATCATAGCGATTGAACACCCGAAGAGATGCAATATTTTGAACATTCAAAAGGCTAACGATTTCTTCTCTTAACTGTGCCGCTTCCACAGCATAAGGCTCTTTTTTCTCCACATACAAACGAAAAACAGGCATGTCCTATCCCCCTTAACGCTTTACTGCATTTAAGGCACGCTGCCCAATATCATTGCGCATATGCATATTTTCAAAAGAAACAAATTTTACAGCGAGGTATGCTTTTTCCACAGCATCTTCAAGTGTATCCGCAGTAGCTGTAATGTTTAAAACTCTGCCCCCTGCGGTGACGATTCCCCCATCATTTAAGCGCTTGGTCCCCGCGTGGAAGCAATAGGCGCCGGATTTGCTCACATTAGATAGTCCCTTGATCTCCTTGCCGATTTCATATGCCTTGGGATAGCCGCCACTGGCCAAGACCACACTGCAGGCAGCCTGGCCTGAAAAGATAACATCCGTCTGATCCAGGGTACCGTTTGTCGTAGCCTGCATTACAGTCAACAGGTCGCTTTGCATAAGCGGCAGCACCGCCTGAGTTTCCGGGTCACCAAAACGGCAGTTATACTCGATGACCTTGGGCCCTGCTTCCGTTAGCATCAAGCCAAAGTACAGGCAGCCCCGAAAGGTACGTCCTTCCTGATTCATGGCTTTTATGGTAGGCTGGAAGATTTCATCCATGCAGCGCTGGGCGATCTCATCAGTATAATAGGGGTTGGGAGCAATGGCTCCCATACCGCCGGTATTAAAGCCTTCGTCATGATCCAGCGCACGCTTATGATCCATAGAAGATACCATGGGTTTTACGGTCTTACCGTCGGTAAAGCAAAGCACCGATACCTCAGGCCCTATCAGAAACTCCTCAATGACGATTTGGCTTCCTGATACACCAAAAACCTTCTCCTCCATAATGCGAAAAATGGCATCCTCCGCCTCGTCTCTGGTCATGCAAATCAGCACGCCTTTTCCAAGGGCCAAGCCGTCGGCCTTAATGACAATAGGAAACGTGCAATCACTCAGGTATAATCGCGCTGAATCAGCATTGTCAAACACTTCGTAAGCAGCCGTGGGAATACCATACTTTTTCATCAGCCCTTTGCTAAAAACCTTGCTGCCCTCGATAATGGCTGCCTTTTGGTCCGGGCCGAATGCTGGAATACCTGCTTCATTCAAAAGGTCAACAAGCCCTAAGCACAACGGATCATCCGGCGCTACCACCACATAGTCCACAGCCTTTTCCTTGGCAAAAGCCGCAATGGTTTTTACATCCGTCGGTCGTATGGGTACGCAAACAGCCTCATCAACCATGCCGCCATTGCCTGGAAGAGCAAAGATTTCTGTGATGGAAGGGTTCTCCCGAAGCTTACTCAGCAAGGCATGCTCCCGGCCGCCGCCGCCCACCAGTAAAAGTCTCATATGCTTTCCTCCATCAATGATGGAACAGGCGGATGCCTGTAAAACACATTACCATGTTAAAGCTGTCACAGGTTTCAATCACCTGATCATCCCGCACCGAACCGCCTGGCTGTGCCACATATTGAACACCGCTGCGATTAGCTCTTTGAATATTATCCCCAAAGGGAAAAAAGGCATCGCTGCCAAGAGATACGCCTGTTAGCTTGTCAAGCCAGTTCCGGCGTTCTTTGGGTGATAAAGGTTGGGGACGGATAGAAAAAAACTGCTGCCAATTTTCATCCCCCAGCACATCACCATCATCATCGGAGATGTACAAGTCGATGGTATTATCCCTGTCTGGGCGGCCTAAATTGTCCGCAAAGGGCAGGGCCAGTACTTTGGGATGCTGCCGAAGCCACCAGTTATCCGCCTTGCCGCCAGCCAGGCGAGTGCAGTGGATGCGGGATTGCTGGCCTGCGCCAACACCAATCACCTGTCCATCCTTGGCGTAGCACACCGAATTGGACTGGGTGTATTTGAGGGTGATCAGGGCAATCAGCAAATCCCTCTTTGCCTCGGCGGGTAAATCCTTGTTTTTAGTTACAATATTATCAAGAAGTTCATCACTGATTTTCAGTTCATTTCGTCCTTGCTCAAAGGTGATGCCAAACACATCCTTTTGCTCAATGGGGTTGGGAGTGTAGCTCGGATCAATTTGAATAATATTGTATGAGCCTTTTCGCTTTGCCTGCAAAATCTCCAACGCCTCAGGCGTAAAGCCGGGCGCAATCACACCGTCGGACACCTCAGGCTTGATCAGGTTGGCAGTTTGAGCATCGCATATATCAGACAGAGCTATAAAATCACCGAAGGAGGACATACGATCGGCGCCCCTTGCCCTGGCATATGCGCTAGCCAAAGGTGACAGGGGCTTATTGCCCACAAAGTAAATCTGCCGGAGTATATCATCAAGGGGTACTCCCACCGCCGCACCGGCAGGACTTACATGCTTGAAGGATGCCGCTGCCGGCAGACCGGTTGCAAGCGCAAGTTCCCTCACCAACTGCCAGCCGTTAAGCGCATCCAGCAGATTGATATAGCCGGGCTTGCCGCCCAAAATCTTAATGGGCAACTCTCCATTCATTGCAAATACACGGGCCGGTTTTTGGTTGGGATTGCAGCCGTATTTCAATGCCAGTTCTTGGGCCATTTAATATACACCCCGCTTATCTGTTATTTTTGTTGATGATACGCGTTTGTTCTTCCCCACCGCTTATTGGAATATAGCGCACAAACAAGGATACTTTGTTATCATCATTCAGGCTCTCCCATAGGGAATCAGAAAAAACATCAATTTCAGATGGGATGGATACGCATACCGGCTCCCCCATAAAAGAAGGTATGGGGTTGCCATCACAGCAGTAGGTATGGATCAAGTGACCCTGGCCCAAACACGGTGAGGGATATTCAAAAAAGAACCGCTGCACCGAATCCGGGTTGCCGCTGTTGCTTTTCAAAATGGAAAGGCGATAGTTACATGCCCCATCCGCCACTGTCATCATGCCGCTGATACGTGGGGTATAGTTGGGGGCGTCCGGTTCAAAGGTGCGAGTTTGCAATGCCTGCTCAAAGGTTCCGCCATTTTCAAGGTATTCCACTATGGTATCCGTCTGGTCACCATTGGTGACAATGGTTTCATTCCCAAGCATCCGGACAGGAGCGTAGATGATCAAGGATGGGTCCGCCAGCTTGGCAGAATCATATGCTTCCGTGCGGATGCTATCCTCAAAGGGAGTAAATATCCGGTTGCGGCTGTTTTCGCTGCGGCCCATAATAAAATATGCCAGCACTGCATACTTGTCTGTCCGGCCCAGCACAATACCCCGTCCAGGATATGCATTGCTTTTCAATAAGGAAAATAAGTCGGCTGGCATCAGAAATCATTCCTCCCTTGTTTTAGTATCAATCGGCAGCAATCCTCCACCGCCTGCGGCAGCAAAACCCATTCTGCCTCCACCATCACACGCTTTTGCAGCGTCTGCGGCGTATCATCAGGCAGAATCTCCACCGCCTTCTGGGCGATGATCTTCCCGCCATCAGGAACTTCATTCACATAATGCACGGTGGCCCCAGTGATCTTTACCCCATAGGCAAGAGCCGCCTCGTGAACCTTTAGTCCATAATAACCCGCACCGCAAAACGATGGGATCAGGCTGGGATGCACATTGATGATGCGGCTCTCATATGCCTTAATGAAGTTATATGGAAGGATGGTCAAAAATCCAGCCAGTACAACAAATTCTATTTGATATTCCTGAAGCTTTTGTAAAAGCCGCTCTGCATAAGACTCCGCCGGCATCCCCTTATCCTTTTCCAGCACGCAGGAAGGGATATGATTCACCTGCGCCCGCTCAAGGGCATAGGCGCTTTTCCTGTTTGATAGCACCAGGGAGATCTCCCCATGGGGGATGCTGCCTGCAGCTTTGGCATCCAAAATCGCCTGCAGATTGGTGCCACCTCCAGATACCAGCACAGCTATTTTTACCATAGCTGCACGCCATCCTCACCATGAACCACTTCACCAATGATATAGGCAGCTTCCCCATGCGCCTGCATAATCTCCACTGCTTTATCCGCCTGAGCCTTAGGAACGGTTACGCACATACCAACGCCCATATTGAAGGTGTTGAACATATCTCTCTCCGGAATATTCCCAGCCGACTGAATCAAGCGGAAAATAGGCGGTGTCTTCACTGCTGCCTTTTCGATGCGTGCGCAAAGGCCCTTAGGCAGCGCCCTTGGAATGTTTTCAAAAAATCCGCCGCCGGTAATATGGGAAATGCCCAGGACCGCGATTTTAGCAAGCAGCCCAAGGATCGGCTTTACGTAGATTCTTGTAGGTGTCAAAAGCTCTTCTCCCAATGTGTTGTTAAGCTCCGGCTGATACGCTTTCAGGCTGTGCCCCTCCACCGCAAAGACCTTGCGAATCAGCGAAAAGCCATTGGAATGAACGCCAGAGGATGGCAGGGCGATCAATACATCACCAGGCTTTGTTTTGCTGTTGTCTATAATCTTTTCCTTATCCACAATGCCCACAGAAAAACCGGCAAGGTCATATTCATCCTCAGGATAAAAGCCAGGCATCTCAGCCGTTTCTCCGCCTATAAGCGCACAGCCTGCCTGCACGCACCCTTCCGCCACACCGGATACAATGGCCGCCACCCGCTGGGGAATGTTCTTGCCTACGGCCACATAATCCAGAAAGTACAAGGGCTTTGCACCGCTGCAGATAACATCGTTGACACACATAGCCACGCAGTCGATGCCTACAGTATCATGCTTATCCAACAAAAAGGCAATTTTCAACTTGGTCCCTACACCGTCTGTGCCGGATACCAGAACGGGCTTTTTCATTCCTTCCACGTCTAGCTCAAACATCCCGCCAAATCCGCCGATACCACTCAAAACACCAGGCACCAGGGTTCTTGCCACATGACTTTTCATTAGTTCAACGGCTTGATAACCGGCGGTGATGTCTACTCCCGCCGCCTTGTAGCTTTCGCTTTCGCTTTTCATCGGCCTACCCCCCGCTTACTCTTGATCTATAATGGGCATCTCGAACCTGGATTTTGGGGTAACTGAAGGCGGCGGCACCGGATAATCCCCTGTAAAGCAGGCGGTACAAAAGCCGCCGGAGGGATGGTCAGCCAGCTTGTCCAAAAAAGATGGATTCAAAAAGCCCAGACTATCCACCCCAATAATCTCACGCATCTCCTCCACTGTATGGTTATGGGCCAGCAGATTCTCTGTAGAATCAATATCTGTACCAAAGTAGCAGGGATGCTTAAAGGGCGGAGCAGACAACCGCAAATGCACCTGTGTAGCCCCAGCTTCCCTAAGGAGCTTCACAATCCTCGCACTGGTGGTTCCGCGTACAACGGAATCATCCACCAGCACCACCCGTTTGCCTTGCACGGTGGAAGAAATCACATTCAGCTTGATGTTGACGGAACGAAGCCGCTGGGCTTGCTCAGGCTGGATAAAAGTACGGCCGATATACTTGTTTTTGATAAAGCCCATGCCATAAGGAATGCCGCTTTGCCTGGAATACCCAATGGCGGCATCAATTCCCGAATCAGGCACACCGATTACCACATCCGCTTGCACGGGATGCTCAAGCGCCAAGAAAGCCCCAGCCCGAAGCCGTGCCACATGGACGCTGGAACCGTCGATGACAGAATCAGGCCTGGAAAAGTAGATAAATTCAAAAACGCACATGCTGCGCTTTTTAGATTCTTTGGGCGGTATGCTGGTTAGGCCCTGTTCATCTGCAATCAGGATTTCCCCCGGCTGTACATCACGGATAAATTCCGCATCGATGGCATTTAATGCACAGGTCTCACTGGCGAACACATAACCGCCATCCCCAATCCTGCCTACACACAAGGGCCGAAAGCCCAGGGGGTCACGAGCTGCGATAACCTTTTGAGGGCTCATGATCACAATGGAGTATGCGCCCTTGATCCTGTCCATGGTGCGGCTGACGGCCTCTTCGATGGATGGTGCACCGATACGCTCCTGGGTAATCGTGTAGGCAATGACCTCGGTATCGGATGTGGTATGAAAGATGGCGCCTTTTTCCTCCAAGGTTTCCCGAAGCTCTGTGGCATTGACCAAGTTGCCGTTGTGGCATAGTGCCATGCCGCCTTTTAAGTGGTTAACCACCAGCGGCTGGGCATTGCTCACATTATGAGAGCCTGTGGTGGCATAACGGCAGTGACCCACCGCAGCCAGGCCTTCCTTCATGCCCCGCAGCACTTCCGGCGTGAATACGTCATTGACCAGCCCAACATCCTTATGGCAATCGATAACGCCGTTCACATTTACCGCAATACCGCAGCTTTCCTGGCCGCGGTGCTGCAATGCATATAACGCATGGTAGGCTGGCACAACCACCCCGCCGCCATCCTTGCGCCAGATGCCGAAAACACCGCATTCCTCATGGATCTTTGCGCCGATAGAAAGCTGTTTCATTTATTCCCCCAACAAACGCTTGAGTATCTCCTGGTATGCATCCTCAACATTGCCAAGATCACGGCGGAAGCGGTCCTTATCCAGCTTCTCGCCAGTACGTGTGTCCCAGAAGCGGCAAGTATCCGGCGAAATTTCATCCGCCAGTACAATGGTTCCATCCGTTGTTTTGCCAAACTCCAGCTTGAAATCAATCAGCTCAATGTTTAGGTCTTTCAAATAGGCGGATAAGATTTCATTAATTTTCAGGGCATAAGCGGCAATCAGCCCAACCTCCGCCTCTGAGGCCCAACCCATGGCGGCAATATGGTAATCGTTAACCATGGGATCACCCAGCGCATCATCCTTATAGCAGTATTCTAAAACAGTCTTGGATAGCTTGGTACCCTCCGGCAGGCCCAAGCGCTTGGAGAGGGAACCTGCGGCGATATTGCGAACAATGACCTCCAGTGGCACGATGGTTACTTTTTTTACAAGGGTTTCCCTGGGAGAAAGCTCCTTGATCAAGTGGGTGGGAATTCCCTCTTTCTCCAGCAACTTCATCAGGTGATTGGTCACACGGTTGTTGATAACACCTTTACCGGCAATTAAGCCCTTCTTCTGGCCGTTGAAGGCGGTGGCATCGTCCTTATAATCAACCACAAACACTTCGGGGTCATCGGTACGGAAAACTTTTTTCGCTTTGCCTTCATATACCTGCTCTAATTTGACCATAGCGATCTTCCTCCTTGGTTTTAAGTCATCAAACATTCAGGTTTTTGTCCTTTTCCAGTACCGCCTGGCGCATAACGTCCCGGAGGCCATTGAGCCGTGCAGCAAGCCAATCTTCGTGAACGGCCAGTATCTGGGCTGCCAGCAGTGCAGCGTTCCCTGCTCCGTCGATGGCTACCGTTGCCACAGGGATACCGGTAGGCATCTGCACGGTAGACAGCAGGGCATCCAGCCCGTCCAAGGAAGACTTGATGGGGATACCTATGACCGGAAGCGTTGTCTGCGCTGCCAATGCTCCAGCCAGATGGGCAGCCTTCCCAGCCGCGGCGATGATCACACCAAAGTCATTCTCCCTGGCACTCTTGGCAAATGCGGCAGCCTCCAAAGGGGTGCGGTGGGCAGAAAACACATGGGCCTCATAGGTAATGCCCAGTCCCTTCAATTTGTCAAAGCAATCCTTGAGTACTGGTAAATCACTTTCGCTTCCCATAATAACAGCAACTTTTTTCATACTTTTCTCCTCCTTAATTTCTCTTAGTTTGCTCTGTAAAAGCAAAAAGGCAACGGTTCATCTTTTCAGAACCGCTGCTTCCATTGTCTGTACAGGTATGCATTTTATACCAAACAGGCTCACAGTGCTCCGCAAAGTGCTTATCCCTTTGAGAAGCTGTGCCATCATCGCCACATCCTTTCCGAACGATATTTCAATAATAATGCAAATATTAGTCTATGTCAACATCATTTCCGAACATTTATTTGATATATCAATGTTTTGTTTTGTTTTTTCAATCAGCAAAAAAATAAGTTGCTTATGCCAATATAATATCAACATGTGCGTTATGCAGCGCGTCAAGCAGTTCGCCTTCCGGCATTTGATCCGTTATCAAAATATGGAGGGCTTTCAACTCCTCCGTTCGGCAAAGAAAATAGTTGTTAAGCTTGGTACCATCGCATAGCAGCATATGCCTTTCGCTGGATTCTATCATACATCGCTTTAGAGCCGCCTCTTCCGTGGTGCTTTCCCATATGCCTTCTCTGGTGATACCACGGCAGGAAAGAACGCTCCAAGTGGCATGATGGCTCCGGACAAATTTGGCTGCATCCTCTCCAGTTAATGATGCCGAGCCATCACGCAGTGCACCACCGGTGCAAAGTACCTGACGACCTGGTACAGCAAAAGCCTGGGCAGTAATAAGCCCCCCTGTGATCACCGTCATGGAATCAAGGTGCTTGATTTCCTCCCCCAATGCCAATACCGTTGTACTGGCATCCAGCATCAGCGTATCCCCCGATGCAAATAATTTTGCAGCCGCCTTGGCAATAGCACGCTTTTCCGCCATGCGCTCCTGCCGCCTGGCATACAGGGGAATATCCTGTATCCGCTGAGCCGGTAGCACCGCACCGCCCCTGGTTCGGCGGATGCGACCTTCCTCCTCCAACTGCTGCAAATCCCGGCGAAGCGTGGCCTCGCTGACAAACAGCTTTTGCGACATGCTTTCGACTGTAATCGTTTTATCCACCTCAAGAAGCGCCATGATTCTTTCTCGCCTTTCAAAGGGAAGCAAGTAAAACACCCTTTCATAACCTGTTCATTTCATCATCCATCATGTTCATATGCGCAACATTGTGCGTTTTTGTGTATGCTAATAGACAAATACGCGCACCGCCAGTATAATGAGGCCGCAAACAACTGTCAATAAGGGGGTACCCCATGCCAAACACTGCTAAAGCCTTTGAAATGGCCCGTGAACAATATGCCGCCTTGAATGTAGATGTAGAGAAAGCTATCAAACTGGCAACTGAAACGCCTATCTCCATGCATTGCTGGCAAGGGGATGATGTGCTGGGGTTCGAAGGAAGCAAGAGCCTTACTGGCGGCATTGCCGCCACCGGTAACTATCCTGGCCGTGCCCGCACACCGGATGAGCTCCGGATGGATATGGAAAAGGCCCTTGATCTTTTGCCTGGTGCTTACAAAATCAACCTGCATACCAACTATCTGGACACTACGGAAAGGGTGGACAGGGATGCCCTCGCACCCCATCACTTCGCCTCCTGGGCAAGCTGGGCCAAAGAAAAGGGGCTGGGGCTGGATTTTAACACCACCTTCTTTTCCCATGAAAAAAGCAGCGGCGGCACCCTCACACACCCAGATAAGGGCATCCGTGATTTTTGGATCAGGCATGCCAAGTCTGTCCGGGAGATCGCAGCCTACTTTGCTAAGGAGACGGGTAAGACCTGCGTCATTAACCATTGGATTCCCGACGGGGAAAAAGAAATCCCTGTAGATGGTCTTTCTCCCCGGCTGCGCTTAAAAGATAGCCTGGATCAAATCTTTGACGGCTCTCCTAAGTATGATTCCGTCAAGGATTCGGTGGAAAGCAAGCTGTTTGGCATCGGTGCTGAAGCCTATACCCCCGGCTCCCATGAGTTTTATATGGGGTATGCCTTATCGCATCCCGGTATATTGCTGACCCTGGACGCTGGGCACTTCCATCCCACCGAAAGCATTGCTGCCAAAATTCCTGCGCTTTTGTGCTTCCTGCCCGAGCTATTACTGCATGTCAGCCGACCGGTACGCTGGGACAGTGACCATGTTGTTATGCTGGATGAAGAAACCCGGCAAATCATGCGGGAGGTAGTTCGTGCCGATGCACTTAGCCGTGTGTATCTGGCCACAGATTATTTTGATGCATCCGTCAATCGTATCACAGCCTGGGTCACTGGTCTGCGCAGCACCCGTAAGGCACTGTTGATGGCCCTTTTGGAACCTGTCCAAATGTTGAAGGAAATGGAACGCAATGGCGATGTGTCCGCACGCCTTGCTTATTCCCAGGAGATTCTCTCCCTTCCTTGGGTTCCTGTATGGGAAGAGCTTTGCTCAAGGGAAAACGTAATCCCCGGTGCAGCATTTATCCAGGAGATTCAGGCATATGAACGAGCTGTCCTTTCCAAAAGAGTATAAAGCATAACAAATGAGGAGATGCGATTTATGGAATTTCAAGCCATGCGGGAAATGATGTGCGATATTGGGCGCCGAGTCTGGCAACAAGGCTGGGTAGCCGCCAACGATGGGAATTTTACGGCCAAGGTTGGGGATGACCTGTATCTTACCACTCCCACCGGTACTTCCAAGGGTTTTATGACCCCGGATATGATCCTGTTGATCAACGGCCGCTGCGAAATACTGGAGGATTCCAGATACCGGCCTTCCAGCGAACTGCCCATGCATATGCGATGCTATAAGGATCGGGAGGATATCGGTGCTGTGGTGCATGCCCATCCCCCGGCCGCGACGTCCTTTGCCATTGCCCATATCCCCTTGGATGAGTTCACCATGCCTGAAGCCATTTTGACCTTGGGCGCTGTTCCCATCGCTCCTTACGGCTGCCCCTCCACGATGGAGATACCCGAAGCAGTGGCTCCTTACATCCAAAACCATGACGCCATATTGCTGGAGAACCATGGTGCACTGACCGTAGGTGAAGACTTAATGACTGCTTATTACCGAATGGAAACCTTGGAGCTATTTGCAAAGCTGTGCCTGAATACCAGAATTTTGGGCCGAAGCAATGAATTGCCCAGAGCACGCATTGATGAGTTGATGGTCCTGCGCAAAAAGTTTGGCTTTACAGGCCGACATAGTGGCTACGAGAAGTTCAGCAAATGAGGAGAGGTTACCATGGCCCGTACCGTACTTGCCTTTGACCTGGGGGCATCCTCCGGCCGAGCCATGCTGGCCCGACTTGAAGGAGATCAATTAACCCTCACTGAAGTTCACCGTTTTGATAATATCCCCATACAGCTTGGCCAAACCCTATACTGGGATTTTCCCAGGCTGATGCATGAAATCTACACGGGACTTAAAAATGCCTATGATCAAGCACCATATGACAGCATCGCCATAGACACATGGGGCGTAGACTTTGGGTTGCTGGACATCCGGGGACACTTGATGGAAAACCCCGTCCATTACCGTGACAGCCGCACTGAAGCTGCCGTCCCCTGGGTGTTTGAACGAATCTCAAAAGAGGAGCTGTACGCCATCACCGGCATACAGCATATGTCCTTGAATACCATCTTTCAGCTGGCGTCGTTGAAAAAAGACAGGCCGGAGATGCTGCAAAATGCAGCCACCCTCCTGCCCATGCCCAACCTCATCGCCTATTTTCTGACTGGTGAGAAACAGGCAGAATACACCATAGCCACCACCATGGAGCTATTACCGGCAGGATTGCATGACTGGTCAAAAGAGATCTTGAGCAAGCTTTATATCCCCCAAGACATATTCCCGCCCATCAAAACCCCAGGCGAATCCTGCGGTTTGCTTTCACCAGCGCTATGCAAAGAGCTGAACATACCACAGGTGATGGTATTCAATACTGCCTGTCACGATACCGCCAGTGCAGTGGCCGCCGTACCCGCAAAGGAAGAGGATTTCCTTTTCCTTTCCAGCGGTACATGGTCGCTGATGGGCATAGAAACGAAGGTCCCCGTGGTGAGTGATGAAAGCCGTTGCAGCAACTTCACCAATGAAGGCGGAGTAGCTGGTACCATCCGTTTTTTGAAAAACATCATGGGGTTATGGATCGTTCAAGAATGCCGGCGTCACTGGGCAGAAAAGGAAGCTGTTACCTATGCTCAGCTGGCCCAGGAGGCGGAAGCAGCAGTGCCTTTTACCTGCTTTATCGATCCTGACGATCCCATATTTCTAGCTCCCGGCGATATGCCCAAACGCATAAAAGCATATCTTATGAAAACTGGTCAGGCAGTTCCAGAAACAAGAGGCGGCTATGTACGCTGCATTTATGAGAGTTTGGCATTTGCCTACCGGTCAACTGCTGAAACCATTGTCCATCTGACAGGCAAAAAATTTAGTGTGCTCTACGCCGTAGGCGGCGGTACAAACGCCTCCCTTTTGATGCAGATGGCAGCAGATGCCTTGAACATGTCCGTGATGGCAGGCCCCAGTGAAGCAACAGCCATCGGCAATGCCATGGTTCAAATGATTGCCCTAGGAGACATTGATAGCATCCCCCACGGGCGGAGCATTGTCACTGCATCATATCCGCCAAAGCAATACGCACCAAAGGATGCATCTGCCTGGGGCAATGCGTATACTCGCTACCTGAAACTCATAGGATAGATGTGCCCTTGCTATGCAGCCTCCGTCAGCAATACTGGCAGAGGCTGCTTTTATGATGAATGCCCAGCTTTTATTTGATCATCCTAAAGCTGTCATAATCAAAATCCACCAGCTATATACCCAGCTGCCCATCCCCTCTTTATTTGGCTTTGCCATATGGCCTTTCAGCATCAGCCTAAATTCATGAATCGTTCATACGAGCAGAGTATAGTATATGTGAAAAACATTAGGAGGAAACGCCATGCAAGCTCGCAAAACCAAAAAGAGAAAAAAAAGAATCCTATATTTATCTATATGTATTCTACTGGTAGCTTTCGCTGGATACAGCATGTTCCTTCGTCCCCGCCCTGTGCCTTATAATCAGGAAACAGCGAAAACACAGGATATTATCACCCATTACAGCTTTTCAGGCAATGTGGAACCCGGTGATGAAAAGATAGTTGCTGCATCATCCCCTATCCGCATAAAGACCCTTCCCATTAAGGAAGGTGAAGCTGTGGTGGAGGATGAGGATATTATCATTCCCAAAAGCGGCGATCGCATTGAAGCCGGGCTCAGTGGGATCCTCACTGATATTTATGTAGAAGAAGATGAAACCGTACAATCCGGACGCAATCTTTTCCGCATTGCTGATTATGACAACCCCGTAGTCTCCATACGAGTGGATGAATATGATGTCGGTGCCTTGAGCACAGGCATGGAAGTGACTGTTTATGTTCATGCTTTGGATAAATCACTGACCGGTACCATCTCAAAGATTGACCGGGAGGCCAAAGTATCCGGCAGCATCGCTTATTATGACGCAAAGGTATCAGTCCCTCAGGATGGGACCCTGCGCATGGGAATGAGCGCTGAAGTAACTGTTTTGAAAGATCAAGCCCTATCTGCAACAACCGTTACCCTAAACGCAATACAGTTTGACGATGATAGCAAACCTTTTGTATTCTGTTACAGCCGCGGAGAGGAAATTGTACGTCAACCAGTGATTCTGGGCATTAACAATGGCTCCATCGTGCAGGTTTTAGATGGCATAAAGTCCGGAGAAACCGTCTTGATTCCCAAGGATAATACCCTTTCCTTCCCCCAAATGCCTGCCATGGGCAACCGCTAACAAGGGGGACATGAGCATGCCTGAACCAATTGTCATTATGCGAGAAATCGAAAAGGTATACAAAATGGGAGAAGAAGACCACAAGGTGCTCAAGGGCATCTCCTTCTCCGTAGATAAAGGTGAATTAGTAGCAATTTTGGGGCCCTCCGGCTCCGGAAAATCCACGATGATGAATATTTTGGGATGCCTGGACACACCAACCAGCGGCGAATACATACTGCACGATAAGCCTGTTCAGGAAATGGATGAAGCAGACCTTGCCAAAATCAGAAGCAAGGAAGTAGGATTTATATTTCAATCCTTCCAGCTGCTTCCGCGCATGAATGCCATGCAAAATGTAATGCTTCCGCTAATATATGCTGGTGTACCAGCCAGTGAGCGAGAAGGAATTGCTATCAAAATGCTCAAGCGTGTTGGCCTTGAAGATAAACTGCACCACTTTCCCAACCAATTATCCGGTGGTCAGCAGCAGCGCGTTGCCATCGCCAGAGCACTCTCCACCAACCCAACCATTCTGCTGGCCGATGAGCCTACTGGCGCGCTGGATCAAAAAACTGGCCGTCAGGTGATGGCGCTGTTTCATGAACTCCATGAGGAAGGACACACGATATTGATGATTACCCATGATGCCTCCATTGCTGCCCATGCAGGCCGTATCGTACGGCTGCTGGATGGACGTCTTACGGAAGGAGATGTGGAGGATGTTTAAAGAAAGTATCCAGATGTCCATCCAGAATATTCTTAGCAACAAGATGCGCTCCTTTTTGACGATGCTTGGAATCATTATTGGCGTTACCGCCATCATTGCCCTCATCACCACAGTGCAGGGTGTCACCAACGAGGTTACATCCCAGTTTGAGGAACTTGGTGCAGGCAAGATCAATGTCAGCGCCCCCGGAACACCTTTGAAAAAGGGCCTGTATGACAGCGATGTGCAAAAGCTGGCTCAGATACCTAATGTTGCTGGTGTATCCCCCAATGTATCTTTTACTGCCAATGTGGCAGCCAATAAAAAGGTGTTGGAAAGTGCTAACATTGAAGGTCGCAATGATATTTATTTCAGCAATAACAAAGAGCTGATCGGCCTTGGTCGGGGCCTTACCCCTTTGGATATGCCGGTAGAAAGCCGCGTCTGTGTAATCAATCAGGCTTTGGCCGACGAATTATTCTTTGGCCAACAGGCCCTGGGGCAAAAGATTGTGGTGTACGGTCATACCTACACTGTTGTGGGCATGCTGGATCCTGACGTTACAGATGATGTGATGTCAGCCATGAGCCGTATGAGCAGCAACAATTCAGAAGCGAAAATTATTATCCCCTATAAAGCAGCTCTACGCATGACTGGCAACAGCAATGTCAACTCCTTGGAAATCATCGTATCTGACGCATCAAAGACTGACGAAATCATTCCCCAGGTGGAGACAGTATTGAACCAAGCCTTTAATTTCAAGGATGACGCCTATAACATCATCAATCTGGACAGCTTACTAGATACCATGAACACCATGACCGACATGATGACGACCATGCTGGCAGGCATCGCATCCATTGCACTGCTGGTGGGCGGAATCGGTATTATGAATATGATGCTGGTTTCTGTTACCGAGCGTACTACAGAAATCGGCCTTCGAAAGGCTCTTGGCGCACAACCCAAGCGGATCCAGCTGCAATTCCTGACGGAATCTGTTGTCCTGTCCCTGCTGGGCGGTCTGGGCGGCATCATACTTGGTAACTTGATATCTCTTGCCGTTGCCGTTGCAATTGGTTTCAAGTTTACCTTATCCTCCAGTGCCATGCTGCTGGCTGTCAGTTTCTCTGCTGCAGTGGGTGTACTCTTTGGCTGGGCGCCTGCCCGTAAGGCTTCACGGCTAAATCCCATTGACGCCCTGCGCAGCAACTAAAAAGGATTATGTATTATAGAGAAAGAATGCATATCTAAAACAAAGGAGAAAAGGCATGTTCAAAATACTGGTGGTAGAAGACGATCCACACATTCTGAAATTGATTTCCGTATTCCTTGTGCGCAATGGCTTTGATGTCATGCGCGCACAAGACGGTGAGGCTGCTCTTTCCATATTGGAAAGTGCTATGCCTGATCTTGTGATATGCGACATCATGATGCCCAGAATGGACGGCTATACGCTAACCAGGGATTTGCGCAGCGCCTACCCTGATTTGCCCATACTAATGGTCACAGCCAGAGAAGCGCTGGAAGATAAGCGGAAGGCATTTTCTGTTGGCACGGACGATTATATGGTAAAGCCTATCGAACTGGATGAGATGCTATTTCGCATAAACGCACTGCTGCGCAGAAGCCGTATTGCAACTGAACGGGAACTTAGGCTTGGTGAAACGGTTCTCAATTATGATTCCTTGACGGTTTCCCGCAGGGATGTTACACTAAACTTGACGAAGAAAGAGTTTTTGCTGCTATTCAAGTTGCTCAGCTATCCAGGGCGTACCTTCACCCGCAGCCAGTTGATGGACGAGCTATGGGGTATGGATGTTCAAAGCGATGAGCGTACTGTTGATGTGCATATCAAACGCCTGCGGGAGAAATGTATAAGCTTCCCCGAGTTTCAAATCATTACAGTCCGTGGGCTTGGATACAGGGCGGAAAGAGCATTATGAGGCATCCTTTTCAACTGCAAAAATTCCAGACCAGGCTCATCGTAGCCCTATGCCTGATGATTATTATGGCCTCGGCCATATCATTTATTGTTTCTATAGCCCTGAACAACAGCAGCCTCAGAAAAGAAATCGCAGCCAGTCAGCGCGAATTGGCGATATTCGCACTGGAGGTGTCCCAAAAAACTGACCTTCCCCCAGAGGATATTGCCAGCATCTTCACAACAACAATAAATCAAGTAGAAGTGTACAAAGATATCAGCGACTTGAATTTGCCCAGCAATCTACTGGGGCTGTTATCTCAGGGCGAGATTATCTCCATGATTCCAACCGATGGAGTCGAACCCTTTACCTACTTTAGTATACGTGGCAGCTTAGTGAAAATTAGTGTACGCTCTCATATGAAACTGTTTCAAGAAACACCCCTTCGGGCATTCTATACACTGACGCTGACACTGGCTTCCTTCTTTCTCTTTATTTTCACAACCACCGGCCGCATGGTAAGGCCCATCACCCGGCTTTCAGAGGCCACCAGGAAGGTGGCTGCCGGTGATTTTTCCGTACGGCTGCCGATCTTGCGTGATGATGAGCTTGGTATGTTAAGCCAAAATTTTAATCACATGACAGAGGAATTACAGAGCATAGAATACTTACAGAAGGACTTTATCAGCAACGTCTCACACGAGTTCAAAACCCCCATTGCGTCCATACAGGGGTTTGCGACGCTGCTTATAAGCCCTCAAACGACAGAGGAAGAGCGAAAGGAATATGCATCTATCATCCTTAAGGAAAGTCAGCGTTTGTCACGGCTTTCCCAAAACCTACTGCGTCTATCCAAACTGGAATACCAACAGCGCTTAACCACCAAGGAACCATTTTCTTTGGATGAGCAGCTTCGCCAAACAGTACTTTTGTTGGAGCCAGAATGGTCAAAGAAGAATATTACATGGAACCTGGAGTTGGAAGGCATAGAAATCTACGGTGATGCCGAGCTCATGCAGCAGGTTTGGATCAATTTGCTTGGCAACGCCATTAAGTTTTCATATACAGGCGGTGAAATCAATCTGTCCCTCTATAACAGTGATACGGTCAAAGTAAAGGTGAAGGACTTTGGTCCCGGTATGGATGAAAATACGCAGCAGCATATATTTGAACGGTTTTACCAAGGCGATACCTCCCATGCCCATGAGGGCAACGGGCTGGGACTACCCTTGGCCAAAAGAATTATAGACCTACATGGCGGAAATATCCTCGTGAAGAGCACCCCAGGTAAAGGCACCACCTTTACTGTGGAGCTTCACCGTGGAAGCACGCCGGAAAGGAGCCAAGCATGACCCTTGCAGACAAGCCGCTTTTTGCCCGGATGGCTCTTAAAAACATTCAGGAGCTTTCAGACAGCTATCTGCAAATGCAATGCCGTTACCAATCAGCCATCCGGGAGGTGCGAACCAAGCTGGAAAACCTGGATGAGGAGTTTCAACTGAGGCACAAGCGCAATCCCATCCACCACATGCAAAGCAGATTGAAGACAGTGCAGAGCATTTCTGAAAAGCTGCAGCGCAGAAACCTTCCGCTATCCTTTACATCAGCTGCGGAAAACCTGTACGATATTGCTGGAATACGGGTCATCTGCTCGTATATCAGTGATATTTATACCGTTGCCGATATCCTCAAAAATCAGGATGACATCGTCTTAATCAAGGAGCAGGATTACATTGCAAGTCCAAAGAAAAATGGGTACCGTAGCCTGCACTTGGTTGTTCAGGTACCGGTATTTCTTGCTGAAGGCAAGGTATGGGTTCCGGTAGAGATACAAATCCGTTCCATCGCCATGGACCTTTGGGCCAGTCTTGAGCACCAGATTCGATACAAAGAGCCTAGGCGAATCCCTCCTGAGCTTTCGGCAGAGCTTTATCGCACCGCCAAGGATATGGCGGAGATTGACCTTCGAATGCAGCGGATATACAACATGGTAGAAAAGGTGGAGAATGACCCTTCCCCCTAAGTTTCCGAATGGTATAATAAAATCCCGGGCATGCTACCTTCGTTACACACAGGAGGGATTGTATGACCGGGGTTCTTTTTTGTATTCTGGCAGGCGCCGCCATGAGCTTCCAAGGGGTCATCAATACCCGCCTTGGTGATAAAATCGGTCTGTTTGAATCCAACGTCTATGTGCAAGGAACTGCATTTTTGCTTTCACTGATTGTCATGTGGATCTGGGGAAGAGGACATCTGGCCGAGCTTACCAAAATGCCGTGGTATTATTGGATGGGCGGTGTTCTGGGCCTGACCATAACCTTAACGGTGATGATAGGCATAAAGAATCTGACACCCACTGTCGCTATCTCAACCATTCTTATTGCTCAGCTGTTGGCTGCTGCACTCATAGATGCGTTTGGCATACTGGATACTGAAAAAGTACCCTTTACCTGGAACAAGTTTGTTGGCATGGTGCTTTTGATAGGCGGTGTACTGCTGTTCAAATGGAAAGGCTAAACGAAGATTACCATATAAATGCGGGTATTCTTGAAAGGATGCCCGTTTTCTGTTATAGTGGGAAAAGAATTCCACTGTAAAGGTTGTGTAAATATGATCGTTCGGAAAACTATCGAAAATGAACTGCTGGAAGTTGACCGTATATCTTCATTGAGCTTTCATTGGTCATTGGATGATAAGGGGCAAACCCCTGAGGAATATGCCAAGGCGTTAAGAGAAAACAAACTATCTAAGGCTGACTCAATCGTTACAGACACATGGGCCACCTTTACTGATGATGGCGAGATGATGGCATGCTTGGCTGTGCTGCCCTATCAGGTGGCATTTGACGGCCACATTGTGCCCATGGCTGGCATTGGCGCTGTGTGCACCTACCCCCAGCATCGCCGAAAAGGTGCAGTCAAGGCAATGTTCACCAGCTTTATGGATGAGCTGTACGAAAAGAAAACACCTTTTTCATACCTGTATCCCTTTAGTGAACAGTTCTATGCTAGCTTTGGCTACCACCGTTCCTGCAACAGTATTCTATGGGAATTTGATTTGAGTGCTATACCAAATGCGCCCATCCCCGGCACTTTCCATTTATACCGTCCCGGTAAGGACATTGATGATTTTAAAACAGCTTATCAAGCTTTTGCCCCGCAATGGAACATGATGGTATTAAGAGATGATCTTGATTGGAAAGTGATAAAAAGTGCTGACCCTTTCAAAGGTGAAATGCATTCATTTTTGTATAAGGATCAGCATGGAAAGCCTGCAGGATACCTGGCTTTTGAAAAGAAAGTTGGCAAAAATGATCGAAGAATTTTAAACTGCAAAGAAATATGCTTCGACGGTTTTGATACCCTAAAGGCCATTATGGCTTTTGCAAAGACCTTTGCTTCTGATTATGAGGCGGTATCATTCTCTGCACCGTGCTCACTGAATCTTGGTTATTTCTGCGCAGATTTTCCCCAATCCGACACCAGCTGCAAGGTAAAAACAAATGGTATGGCAAGGGCCATCCATGTATATGAAGTTCTTCGCCTGGCCAGGTACCAGGGAAGTGGAAATCTTTCGCTGTATCTGCATGATGGATTCCTGAAAAAGAATAACGGCCTGTACCAAATTACCTTTGAAGATGGTCAAGCAAAAGATGTGGCATTTACATCGCTTCCCGTATGTGCCTTTGGCCAAACCGGTCAGAGTGCGGATGTTGAAATGACTGTAAATGTCTTCTCCTCCGCCATTTTAGGAAATTATCAAGTAGCTGACTTTGCATATATGGACGGCGTTAAGATACACGTGAACCATGAAGCTGCCCAGAGGGTCTTTTACGCAAAGCCCTGTTGGATTAACAATTACTTTTAACTTACCCATTACAATGCATGGATAATAACGCGCTTCAGGATGCCAAATAATCAACTTGATATGGAAAAGAAAGTTGAGATTCTATGCCCATGAAAACAATGCTGAAAGTTATGCGAATGCGTAAAAACGAATTTCCGAATGACAAACTGCCATTGTTTGAGCATATAGTTCAAACATATGATAGAGACGAGTGCGAGAAAAAGTTTTTGAAAGCAATGGAAGAGGAGCTCACCAAGGAGCAACGCTTCCGGTTATACGAGCAAAACGGAAGTTGCAGCGGCACTGCGCATGATCATGAACGCAAAGCCTTCGCGCTTGAACACGCAGATATGCCCCTTGCTCAAAGGCTGGAGCTATATACAAAAACATATGGCAGAACAGCTGTTTTGAATGATGATCAGACAATCACTGTCACTTTTGCCTGTAACCACGGTTACTACAAGCATGCACCAAAGGGAATGTTTCGATATCCGGCATCGATTGAAACCTATTTTGAAAGATGCGCAGGCGGTCGCTTGTATGAATACCAAAAGGCACTTGGAATAAAACTAAAGATTAAGTCAGTTGATATTTCTCCCCTTAGCGAGAATATCGTTAATCCCGTTGTATTTACGTTTGAGATAGTGGAATAACAGAAAATTAGCAAATCATGTGTCAACAATCCAAGCGCGGCTGATGCCGCGCTTTTATTTTGTCGAACGATTTCAATGATTACTGCATAAACTCTCATTTTTCGAGGAAGGATAGTGAGTGTACACAGGCAAATACAGCTAACAGTAATTGAGGGGGGACAAGCATGCTCAACCACGCCAAACAGCGGGACAAACTGACGGTGGCTCTCAGCGGCGAGCTGGACCATTACAGCGCCATAAACATCCGCCGCGATCTGGATGAATTGATATCGGACCCATCGGTGCGCCATCTGATGCTGGATATGGCGGACCTGAGATTTATGGATTCATCAGGCATAGGGGTCATACTCGGCCGGTACCGCATTCTGGCTGCCCGGGGCGGCAGCGTTTGGGTCAGAAACATGAATCCACAGATCAGCCGCATTTTCCAATTATCCGGCATGGCGCAAATCATACATGTGGCAAGGCAGGAACAGGAGGCAAAGCGATGAACGGCAGAAATCATATGCAGCTATCATTTTTAGGTTGCCCGGAAAATGAATCTTTCGCACGTGTGGTGGTTGCCGCCTTCGCAGTGCAGCTAAGCCCCACGGTATCAGAGATCGCTGATATCAAGACAGCCGTCAGTGAAGCGGTAACTAATGCTATCATACACGGCTATGAGGGCACCCAGGGCATTGTTAACCTGACCGCGTCCTATACGCCGGGAGGCGTGCTGATGGTAGAAGTGTCTGATAAAGGTAAAGGCATAGCCGATGTGAGCCAGGCCATGCAGCCCTTTTATACCTCTCATCCAGAGCAGGAGCGTTCCGGCATGGGCTTTGCCGTAATGCAAACGTTTATGGACGATGTGGAGGTCACTTCTACTTTGGGATTGGGCACAGTGGTGCGTATGCGCAAGACCATTGCTGCTGCCCGGCACGACTGAGCAGATGGATGCCCTGGAACAACTGAACAGTATGGAACTAATCGCCCGCGCCCAGCAGGATAACAAGGAGGCGCTGGAGGAAATGACGCGCCGCAATTTGCCCCTGGTGCGGTGTATTTTAAAGCGCTTTTCAGCATGGGGGCGTGACTTGGAGGAGTTGTACCAGCAGGGCTGCATGGGGCTTGTTAAAGCCATCCAGCGGTTTGATTTGGATGCCGGCGTGCAATTTTCCACCTACGCGGTACCCATGATACTGGGTGAACTGCGACGTTACCTACGGGATGACAGCCCGGTGCACGTAGCCAGAACCGATAAAGAACGGGCATCACAGGCCAGAAAAACCATCCGCATCCTCCGTCAGGCTCTACACAGGGAGCCAACGCTTCCAGAAATCGCCAAAGCTATGCGCATGCCTTCCACCGAACTGGTTCTCTTGTTGGATACAGGCAGACAGATGGTTTCATTGGACAGTTCCCCCAACACTGACCAGCGGTTATCCTGGGGGGAAATACTTCAGGATCCCAGAAGCGATGTATGGATGGAAAAGCTGTTTTTAAGGGATATGATATCCCGTCTGCCACAAAAGGAACAGTGGCTATTGTACCTGCGCTACGCAGTGGAAAAGACTCAGGCTGAGACAGCCGAAATTTTGAACATGACCCAGGTGCAAATCTCAAGGCTGGAAGCAAGGGTGCGGGTCTTGCTTCGGGAGCAGTGGAATGAAACGGGCTAGGCAATTTGTAACACACTATTTCACAATAATCTAAAAACCGCTGATGCAGTTCACATCAAAGCGGTTTTTTATATGCTCACTGCCTCTTCCATCGTTTCAAACTGCTGCTGGCCGCCGTATAAATCGCAATAGGTTTCGTCCAAATGCCCGATGCATTTATTCAGCAGTACCTTTTCTTCGTGTACGATGATTGCCTTCGCTGCATTTCGGATTGCCATACTCCCTCACTAACTGGTGCAGTCATTATTGAATGGCTTAAAAATCCATACTTTTATATTTCTGCTGCCCAAGATCGTAATAATCTTTGCCATAACAATCCACTGCCACAATCAAAGGCAGGTCTTTGATTTTAAGCCGCTTGATGGATTCGGTACCCAGATCCTCATAGGCCACCACCTCACAGGAGGTAACGCAGGCTGCCATCAATGCAGCTGCGCCGCCGATGGCGGCAAAGTATACGGCAGGATGCTGATGCATTGCCCCTACAACCCGTTCAGAACGCTTTCCCTTGCCAATCATGGCCCGAAGCCCAAGCGATAACAGAAGAGGCGTATAAACGTCCATACGGGTGCTGGTGGTAGGCCCGATGGCTCCTACTGCCTTACCTGGCGGCGTAGGTGTGGGTCCGGCATAATAAAGGGTTTGTCCAAACAAGTCAATTGGTAATGACTCACCCTTTCCAATTGCTTTTGCCATACGTTCATGGGCCGCATCCCTGGCAGTATAGACCACACCAGACAAAAGCACACTGTCGCCTGCGTGTAAGCTTTTCACATCATTTTCTGTCAGGGGCGCTGTTAAATGTATTGCCATACCACCGCCTCCTATATCGTTGCTTTGGCATGCCTGGTTACATGGCAGCCCACGTTCACTGCCACAGGCAGCCCGGCAATATGTGTAGGATATGCCTTGATTTTCACACCCAGGCAGGTCGTTTTCCCTCCAAAGCCCTGGGGACCGATACCAGTTTCATTGACCAAGTTCAGCAGTTCATGCTCCAAGGAGGCATAAAATGGATCCGTATGTTCTACATCCAGCGGGATCAATAACGCCTCCTTGGCCAGATTGGCCACCTTTTCAAAGGTTCCGCCAATGCCAACGCCTAAAATCATAGGCGGGCAGGGATTGGGCCCTGCCTTTTTGACTGTATCCAATACAAACTGCTTAACACCTTCCAGCCCATCTGAAGGATTGAGCATAGCCACACGGCTCATGTTTTCACTGCCAAAGCCCTTGGGTGCAACCTCAATGGTCAGCTGATTTCCAGGGACAATTCGCGTATGGATCACTGCCGGGGTATTGTCACCGGTATTCTTTCGGCGAAGGGGATCGGCTACAACCGATTTGCGAAGATACCCCTGGGTATATCCAAGGCGCACGCCTTCATTTACAGCAGATTCCAAATCAGTTCCTGCAATATGCACATTCTGCCCGATGTTCAAGTACACAACGGCCATCCCGGTATCTTGGCAGACAGCCATACACTGCTTCCCCGCAACCTTGGCATTCTCCCGCAAAATTTCGATGATCTCTTTTGCTGGAGCGTATTTCTCTTCCTTCACCGCTCGTTGAAGGGCTAAGCTGATATCTTCATTCAAAAAACAATTGGCCTGGATGCACAGTTCCTTCACTGTTTTTGTAATCACATCTGTGTGTATTCTGCGCAGGTCTTCCATACACCCTCCTTATGCCTCTTATGAATCAAGAAAATCCTTCACCTTAAGTGATGCCGCATATGCCGCATTCTTCTTAACGCCTTGGCTAGTAAGCATTTCAACTGCATCCCGCAAGGTCTTCCCGGAAAGCATGGCTTCCAGTATGCGCGCTTCCAGGCTTACCGTTTGATTGTCATCCGCCTGCGCTTTGGGAACCTCACTTAAATCCAGCACCAGGCAATACTCGCCCTTTTCCACGTTGGGATTGCTCTGCATGGCTGTCAACACATCCAAAGCACTGCCACGAAGAGTCAACTCATACCGCTTAGTCAAATCGCAGCAGGCAGCCACCATGGCTTCCGGAAGCACCTGCACAATCATTTCCATCAGTTCCACCACCCGGTGGGGGGATTCATGGATAACAGCAATGGGCACGCCCTGACCGATTTCCTTCAGCTTTTCCCGAAGCTCCTTCTTTTGCCTGGGCAAAAAACCATAGAATGCAAACTGCGCTGTATCAAACCCACAAATAGATAACGCGGATGCCATGGCTGTAGGACCAGGTATGGGGATAACGGTAATCCCGGCTTCCCAGGCTGTTTTCACCAGCAGATAACCGGGGTCGGATATGGCTGGCGTACCGGCATCGGTGGTCAGTGCCACATCAATTTGATCAGCCAGCATCCGCTCAATAATCTTTTTCGACTTACCTTCTTCATTGTGCTCATGGCAGCTGGTAAGTGGCACCTGTATGCCAAAATGGGCAGTGAGTTTCATGGTGACACGAGTATCCTCTGCAGCGATGAGCGCTACACTTTTAAGTGTTTCCACTGCCCGTGGGCTCATGTCCCCAAGATTACCGATGGGGGTTGCGACAACATATAAGGTTGGCACTTTACTCACAACCTTTCCACTGCCCGAAGCTTGGCGCTGCGGGACCTTGGATTCCTTGCCACTTCCTCCTGGGTGGGCGGCACTGCACCGCCTGCCAGCACCTTGCCTACAGGCTTTTTGCCGCAGGTGCATATCGGTGCCTTGGGTGGGCAGACGCAAGGATTTTGCATGTTTCTAAACGCAAGCTTAACCAGCCTGTCCTCCAGGGAATGAAATGTGATCACGCAAAGCCTGCCGCCAGGCTTTAAACAGTTAACAAAATCAGTGAGCGCTTTGGATAGCGGGGCAAGCTCGTCATTTACAGCAATACGGATGGCCTGAAAGGTTCTGCGGGCTGGGTGCCCCTCATCCTTTCGGCGTACTGCCTTGGGTATGGCATCATCAATAATCCGGACCAAATCCCCTGTAGTGGCTACCGGTGCATTTTTCCGTCTTTCCACCACAAACTGTGCTATACGAGCTGCCCAGCGTTCCTCGCCATATTCCAATAACACTTTTGTGATCTCCTGCTGGGAGGTAGATTGCAGCCACTGGGCACCAGTAATACCGGACGTCGGGTCCATACGCATGTCCAAAGGCGCATCCTCATGATAGGAAAAGCCGCGCTCAGGCGTATCCAGTTGATGGGAGGATACACCAAGGTCAATCAGCGCACCATCCAGCAAAGGAGCGCGCTCCCCTTCCAGAAGTTCCTTTACGTCATGAAAGTTACCGCGGATGGCATGAAAACCGGGATAGGCATGAAGCCGCAGGGATGCCGCTTCAATGGCTGCCGGGTCACGGTCAATGCCATACAGTCTTCCCTCATCTCCAGCCCTTTGCAAAATGGCTTCGCTGTGGCCGCCGCCGCCTAAAGTCCCATCGGCATAAATGCCGCCAGGTTGTACATTTAACCACTCAAGCACTTCGTTGAGCAGCACCGGTTCATGTCGAAATTCCATGCAGCCTCCCATGTTCAAACCAATATCGTTCCATTTTTAAAGCATATCATAAAAGGCTTTCGTCCTGCAAGCCAAGCAAACTGCGCAGTGCACCAGCCAAATAAAGCGACCCCGCCGCAATAATCACGCCATTTGGACCAGCCAATTCTTGGGCCTTTCGTAAAGCATCATCAAGTGTTGATGCTGCCTGTGCAGTACACCCTTCTTCTTGCAGCATATCCGCCAGTTCTGAAGCAGGCAAAGCCCTATGGTTATCAGGGGTTATCGTTACTGCGTTGCTTGCCAATGAAGCCATATCCCGCAGCATATCGTCACTTAGTTTCTCCCGTAGTACGCCGGTCAACAGTACACGCTTGTGCGAATTCAAAAATAGCTCAACATATTGCCTTAGGGCTTTCATCCCCTGGGGATTATGGGCTCCATCCAACAATACCTTGGGTATCGTATCTGTCCATTCCAACCTGGCTGGCCAACGGACCTGCTCCATACCCTTTCGCATAGCCGTACGACTAATCAAAAAGTCTGGCAAAATTTCCAGTACCGTAAGCGCCGTCAATGCGTTCTCTACTTGATGCAGCCCAGGCAGCGGAATTATAACATCCTCCATTTTTCCACCTGGAAGTTCAAAATCTGCGCGGCTCAAAAAGGCATCCGCCTGGTGGAACATGGCCTGTCGGTGACGCAGGGCATACAGCGGTGCTTGCTTTTGTTCGCATAGTGATTGAACGACTGCCTCGACTTCCGGCTTGGCTGGGTACAGAACCAAGGGAACGCCTGGCTTTGCTATACCCGCCTTCTCCACAGCGATCTTTTCCAATGTATCGCCAAGATATTCCATATGATCCATACCCAGCGCGGTGATCACTGATACAAGCGGTGTTATGACATTGGTTGGGTCAAGCCTTCCGCCAAGTCCCACCTCTACCACGGCAATATCCACTTTCTGCGTAAAAAAGACCCAAAACGCCACAGCTGTGCCAAGCTCAAAGGCTGTTGGATGTATGTTTCTGTCTGCCAGCGCTTCAGCAGCATTTTTCACCTTGGTAACTGCCTTAACCAAAACATCATCAGACACCGGTATGCCATTGATGCGAATGCGCTCATTATAAAACTGCAAAAAAGGCGAGGTATACAAGCCCACTTTCAGCTTTGCAGCACATAACATGCTGCTGAGCATAGCGCAGACAGAACCTTTGCCATTGGTGCCCGCCACATGAATGGCGGGCACCGGAGTTTCAGGAATATTGAATTGTTTAAGAAGTGCGCGAGTATTTTCCAACCCGTTTTTCGCACCGGAATATTGGGCGGCGTGAATGAAATTTACCGCCTCTTGAGCGTTCATCAGCCCATCCCTTTCAACTCAGCAATACGCTGATTCAGCGTTTGTGCCATCTGCTGATTCGTGTTAAGCTTTTCCTTTTCCTGCTCCACCAACTGTGCAGGAGCTTTTGCCACAAAGCCTGGGTTGTTCAGCTTTCCTGACGCACGTTCAATTTCCTTCAACAGGTTTTCATATTCCTTTTGCAGCCGGGCGATCTCTTTTTCAAAGTCCACTAAATCACCCATGGGTATCAACAGTTCACCGGCTGCACATACAGCGCTCACTGTCTTTTCGGTTATTTGCGTCCTGTCTGCCACCAGTTCGATGTTTGAAACCCCAGCCAGCCGCTGAAAGTACATTTGTGCATCCAATAGGGTTTGGCTCCATCCGTCAGATGGCAGCAGCATCAAGCGGGTGCGCTTGCTGGGTGCCACGTTCATCTCTGCGCGGAGGTTACGGATGGTCTTAATCATATCCATCACACCCTGCATATGGATCTCGTCCTCAACAAAATCATAAGCCGGATCGATTTGGGGCCACTTAGCAAGCATCAGGAAGCCTTCCGCACCCGGCAAGCTCTTGTACACCGCTTCCGTCAGGTAGGGCATAAAGGGATGCAGGAGCTTTAAAAGCGTTTCCAGTACGTGAAGCAGCACTGCTTGTGCAGTTGCCTTGCTTTCACTGTCCTCACCCATCAGGCGGCCTTTGGAAAGCTCAATATACCAATCGCAGAATTCTGACCAGGCAAAGTCATAAATCTTCTGAGCAGCAAGGCCAAAGTCGCCGTCCTCCATATGAGCGGACACTTCCCGTATGGCCTTTTGACTGCGGGAAAGTATCCATTTATCCGGCAAAAGCAGCGATTTCCCGGCCAAATCTTTCTTGTCTTGGGCATACATCAGCACAAACCGGGAAGCATTCCACACCTTGTTGGCAAAATTACGTGCAGCCTCCACCTTTTCGGTAGAAAATCGTGTATCATTGCCGGGGCTTACGCCCATAGCCAAGGAGAAACGCAGGGCATCGGCGCCGTACTGCTCAATGATATCCAGGGGATCCACACCGTTGCCTAATGATTTGGACATCTTACGCCCTTTTTCATCCCGGACAAGGCCATGCATGAGCACCGTATGGAAAGGTGTTTCCCCCATTTGCTCGATACCACTGAAAATCATGCGGGCCACCCAGAAGAAGATGATGTCATATCCCGTCACCAATACATCGGTGGGATAGAAGAACTTCAAATCCTCCGTTTGATCCGGCCAGCCCAATGTAGAAAAGGGCCACAGGGCAGAGGAGAACCAAGTGTCCAGCACATCCTCATCCTGCCTTATATGGTTGCTGCCGCACTTGGCGCAAGCCTTTGCATCCTCACGGGCCACGGTCATATGACCGCAGTCATCGCAGTACCAGGAAGGGATGCGATGACCCCACCACAGCTGGCGGCTGATACACCAATCCCGAATGTTATCCATCCAGTTGTAATACGTTTTGGTAAACCGTTCAGGCACAAATTTGGTCTTTCCTTCACGCACCGCAGCGATGGCAGGTTCAGCAAGAGGCTTCATGTTCACAAACCATTGACGGCTCACCAGCGGTTCCACCGTCTTGTGGCAGCGATAGCATGTACCCACATTGTGGGTGTAATCTTCAATCTTCACAAGCAAGCCAAGCTCTTTAAGCTCTTCCACCACTCGCTTGCGGCACTCCGATTGGGTAAGCCCCTCATACTTACCGGCAGCGGCGTTCATGGTGCCGTCATCATTGGTCACCCGCAGGATGGTCAGGTTATGACGCTGAGCCACCTCAAAGTCATTGGGGTCATGGGCCGGGGTCATTTTCACTGCGCCTGTACCAAATTCCTGATCCACGTAGCTGTCGGCTACCACAGGAATTTCCCGGTTCATCAACGGCAGGAGCACAGTTTTGCCTACCAAGTGGGTGTAGCGCTCATCTTCCGGATTCACAGCCACACCAGTATCGCCCAGCATGGTCTCGGGCCGTGTGGTAGCAACCACCACACCTTGGGACCCATCTGCACCGGGATAACGGATATGCCACAGGTGGGACGCCTGCTCCTCGTACTCCACCTCAGCATCTGATAAGGCAGTTTTGCACACAGGGCACCAGTTGATGATGCGATCGCCGCGGTAGATAAGGTTCTTTTCATACAGCCGCACAAACACTTCCCGCACTGCCTTAGAGCAGCCCTCGTCCATGGTAAAGCGTTCCCGACTCCAGTCACAGCTGGCACCTAAGCGGCGAAGCTGCTTTGTAATACGGCCACCGTACTCCTCTTTCCACTTCCACGCCCGCTCCAAGAAAGCATCACGGCCAATATCCTCTTTCTTTATGCCTTCCTTGGCCATCTGCTCCACAATTTTCACTTCGGTAGCAATGGATGCATGGTCGGTACCTGGCAGCCACAGGGTGTTATCGCCCTTCATGCGGTGATAGCGTACAGGTGCATCCTGCATGAGGCAATCCATGGCGTGACCCATATGAAGCTGACCAGTGATATTGGGGGGCGGCATGACAATGGTGAAGGTCTCTTTTCCTGGAATTCGCTGCCCTACAAAAGCCCCAGATTCTTCCCACTCTTTATAAATATCCCCTTCGATTGCTTGAGGATTAAACACCTTTTCCATTTCCACAACAATCATCCTCCTTATGCGAATACATCCAACAGGATCAGCGCCCCGGCGATTGCCAGTACCATTCCAGCAACTCGGACCATAAGCATTCCTTTTTCGCTTATCTTTGGCATGAACCTTGCCGCAATCGTATGACCGGCAAAGCCTAATAAAGCACCAACAGCAAGCAAAGCGACCCCCGGAATATCTAACCGCTTAACGATCTGCGCCGTATCCATGGCTGATCCCCTCCCTCTCCAAATAAAAAGAACTGCCCGCGTCCAAAAGGACGGAGCAGCTCCGTGGTACCACCTTATTTCGCGGCAGAATGCCGCCTCTTAGCACTATAACGGGCGCACCCGAGCAGAGTAATAAAGCGCTTAAGGCTCATTCCCCTGCCGCCCTCCAAAGCGACCTTCCACCTGCAGAATCTTGCGGTGCTTTTCAGCCGGTGAGCCCCGCTCTCTTAAAAGAATGCAGATGTACTCCTCTTTATCTCAGGGCAAAAATGTACGGAATCAGGCCTTTTTCTTGTCCGCTTCGACTACGACAACCTGCTTGCCGTCATAATAGCCGCAATGTTTGCAGACCCTGTGGGACAGCTTCATTTTGTGGCACTGGGAGCATTCCACGATGCCGGGAAGGGTCAGTTTCCAGTTGGCCCGGCGGCTATGCTTACGGGCCTTGGAAGTTCTATATTTGGGAAGAGCCATGACTACACCTCCTCATCCTTTGTCAGCAATTGCTGCAGTGCCTCAAAAGGATGCTTTGTCTGCATTTCCTTCCGGCAAGTGCAAATTTGTTTGTTCAGATTGGCTCCACATACCAGGCAAAGACCTTTGCAATCCTCCTTGCAGACAAAACGCATAGGAAGATCAAGCAAAGCTAAAGACAGCACCAGATGACCAAGATCAAGCGAGTTGCCCGTAAAGGCAAACTTGTCGGGATCGCTGGGATCGCCGTCCTGCACGAAAATCTCCCGAAAAGGAACTGAGATTTTCGCCTGTGCCTGGTTTAAGCACCTGGCGCAGCGGGCATTGGCGACGGCAGTAAGCTGTCCTTCAATCAATACGCTTTTTCCGGCGGCGCTATACACACCGCTGAGGGTTGCCTTATCAAAGGTAACCATCTCCCCCAGAACATCCTGGGTGGGTATCTCGCCCTCCAGTGCAAAAGAGAACTCTGTGCCTTGGGAACGAAGCGCCCGAGATATATCCAAAAGCATGACTTCACCTCAAAATGTGACCGTCGACTATTATAGAATGTGTAGAGAAATTTGTCAATCTTTATTTTGCAGATTGCTTATTTCTGAACCAATTCCAGAGTATCCCTGGCAATAACAATCTCTTCGTTGGTGGGGATTACAACAATCTTTACCCGGCTGTCATCCGTGGAGATAACGGCTTCATTCCTGGTCTCGTTCTTGACAAGATCAAGCTTGGCACCAAGATAATCGAAATCCTCCATCACCATCCGGCGAATATTGGAGTTGTTTTCACCGATACCGGCAGTAAACACAATTACGTCAACACCGTTCATGGCAGCGGCATATGCGCCGATGTACTTGCGAATACCATATGCCAAAAGTTCCCGGGCAGTGATGGCATCCTGATGGCCGTTGTCAGCAGCATCATCGATATCACGCATATCGCTGGATAAGCCGCTAAGGCCGGCCAAACCGGATTTTTTGTTGAGGATGTCAATCACTTCATCGACGGTTTTGTTGTCATTGTTGGCAATGAATTGTACAACAGCCGGATCCAGACTGCCCGAACGCGTGCCCATGATAACGCCTTCCAGCGGAGTGATACCCATGCTGGTATCGACGCACTTTCCATACTTCACCGCTGCAAGGGAAGATCCATTGCCCAAATGGCATGTGATGATCTTCAAATCTTCCAACTTCAGGCCAAGAAACTCGGCGGCGCGGCGGCTTACGTAACGGTGGGAGGTACCATGGAAGCCGTAACGGCGTACCTTCAAGCGGGTATAGTATTCCTTGGGCACACCGTACAGATACGCCTTTGGAGGCATGGTCTGATGGAATGCTGTGTCGAACACTGCCACATTAGGTGTGTTAGGCATGATTTCCTGGCAGGCCCTAATACCCATCAGGTTGGCAGGATTGTGGAGAGGGCCCAAGGGGATGTTTTCTTCAACAGCCGCTATAACATCCTCGTTGATCAGTACAGAACCAGAGAACTTTTCACCGCCATGGAGCACACGGTGGCCGACTGCTCCGATTTCATCCATGCTCTTGACAACGCCCTTTTCAGCGTCAGTCAAAGCGGCCAGCATGTACTTGATACCCTCTACATGGTCCTTCATGGGAGCCTGAGCTTCAAACACCTTGCCTCCGGCTGTCTGTTTGATCTTGCTCCCAGCAATGCCAATACGCTCTACTATCCCCTTGGCTACAATGGTTTCATCCTGCATATCAATCAACTGATACTTCAGTGAAGAGGATCCTGCATTTAGTATCAAAATTTTCATGTCTTGCTAATCTCCCTTAATATATGCAATTACTTCGCCATGACGGCTGTGATAGCTACCACGCTTACGATGTCGTCAATGGAACAGCCGCGGCTTAGATCATTGACCGGCTTAGCCAAACCTTGCAGTATGGGACCGATGGCTTCGGCGCCGGCAAGGCGCTGAACCAGCTTATAGCCGATATTACCGGCCTGCAAGTCAGGGAAAACAAGTACGTTCGCCTTGCCAGCCACAGGGCTGCCGGGGCTCTTGAGCTGTCCGACAGATTCAACCAGTGCAGCATCGGCCTGAAGTTCACCATCCACGCTTAATTCAGGTGCCAATTCTTTAACCTTTTTAGTGGCTTCCTGCACTTTGCTAACCAGTTCGTGGGAGGCGCTGCCTTTGGTAGAGAAAGAAAGCATGGCCACACGGGGATCGATCCCCGTCAGCTCTTTGCCTGTCTGAGCGCTGGCAATGGCAATGGCGGCAAGCTCATCGGCTGTGGGGTTGGGAATGACGGCACAGTCTCCAAAGACCATCACACCCTCGTCCCCGTAGCTGCTGCCCTCAGGCAGCTCCATGATAAAGCAAGAAGAAACCACAGAGATACCGGGAGCAGTTTTGATGATTTGCAGGGCTGGGCGCAGCGTGTTACCGGTGGAATTGATAGCACCGGCCACCATGCCATCAGCATCGCCCGTTTTGACCATAACAGTGGCAAAATAAAGTGTATTTGTGCGGACCAGCTTGTCCGCTTCTTCCATGGTCATTCCCTTACTTTTGCGCAAGTCGTAAAGCAGTTGGGCGTAAGGAGCAGTCTTTTCGCTGGTTGCCGGATCCTCAATCAGAACGCCAGTTAAATCCACCTGATACTGGGCGGCCACTTTTTTGATTTCCTCAGCAGGACCAACCAATGTTACCCGGGCAACTCCCTGCTCTATAATACGGGCAGATGCCTGCACGGTGCGGGGCTCGGTTCCTTCCGCCAAAACGATATGCTTACCGTTTAGCCTGGCTTTCGCCTTGATTTTCTCCAGCGCGGACATATAACAGCCTCCTTAATGCAAAAATGAACGCAAAAAGCGCGCATGTATTCCAACCAATCTATTATACAGGATTCATGCCCGAAAAAAAAGGGTTCTACGCATTAAAATACGAATAATCCATTGCCAAATGGAGCAAAAAACAGCAAAATTCAATATATAGGAGTATTATATGACTGACACATACCGCACTTGCGGTATCATATGCGAATACAACCCTTTTCATAAAGGTCATGAATACCAATTGATGAAAGCACGGGAGCGTACACAGGCGGATATTGTTGTGTGTGTTATGAGCGGGCCCTTTACCCAGCGCGGCGATGCTGCGATGTTTTCGCCAGGCCAAAGGGCGCGAATGGCATTGAAGGCCGGTGCAGATGTAGTTGTGGAACTGCCCGCTGTATATACCATACGCGAAGCTGAGTTTTTCGCACTGGGCGGTGTATCCATACTCAACGCCATGGGAGTAAGCCATATCTCCTTCGGTTGTGAAAATTATAATTTGTCTGGCTTGCAGCGTGCTGCCCAGCTATTGGAGGAGCCAACTGCAGCGTTTCTGGAGGACTTGAAAAAAGGCCTGCAGGCAGGTTTCTCCCACGCCAGAGCTCAGGGTGAAGCACTGAAAACATCTTTGGGCGACGCATATGATGCCATGATATCCGCCCCCAACAATGTGCTGGCCATCTGTTACCTTCGTGCTCTTTTGCGAACCGGAAGCAGCATGATGCCTGTGCCCATCAAACGCCTTGGCGCATACCATGATACCGGCTGGAGAGAAGGCTTTGCATCCGCAACAGCAATAAGAGAGGCTCTAAAGCGCGGTGATTGGTCTTTTGTAAAGAGAGGGGTGCCTGATAGCGTATTGCCACTGATCCAGGATGCGATGGAGTCCAGCCGCTTGCATCGCCCCGAAGCCCTTGACCTATTGCTTAGAGAACGTCTCAGGACGATGAATGCAAAAGACCTCAAACATTATCCAAATGTTAGCGAAGGGCTGGAAAACCGTGTTATTAACCTCGCCCATCGGCATGTAACCAGAAAAGGCCTGCTGGAGGAT
>JAEYQQ010000135.1 GCA_023409955.1 Bacillota bacterium
ATATATACCAATTTTGAGGGTTTGTCAACTAATAAATTAGAGATATACCACTATTTCTATTTAGTTTTATCTATAATAATGCCAAGTTCCTTATTGATGATCGTACATCATTTTCTGTTTACTTGAATTATATTCTCTTATTTAATGTCCTTATATTGACCGTATAACACATTAAAATGAGCGATATATTTCTTTTTTCCGCTTATATTGTATACGCTTTCACTATATGCTATACTTTTTTTCAGTATTGGAAGACAGGATACTGCCTGCCAGCAGCAAAGAGAGGGAAGCCTATATGAAGCATGTGAGTATAGATAAAAATGGTTTTATCATCAATGGAAAACGGCAGATATTGCTAGTGGGCTCATTGTTTTATTTCCGCATTCCCAGAGCTCGCTGGCGTGACCGCATGGAAAAGATGAAGCGGGCAGGCTACCATGCCCTGGATGTTTATTTTCCCTGGAACCATCACGAAACCGCAAAAGATACCTGGGACTTTTCTGGCGAACGCGATGTCTCTGCTTTCCTGACACTGGCAGAAGAAGTGGGCCTGTATGTGGTGGCCCGGCCAGGCCCCTATATATGCTCCGAGTGGGATGGCGGCGGCCTGCCTGCCTACCTGTTTGCATCGGATATGCATATTCGCGATAATGATCCTGCTTTTATGATGCATGTACAAAAATGGTTTGACCACATCCTGCCCATCATCAAGAAACACAGCATTGATCAGGGCGGCTGCATTATCACCATGCAGTTGGAAAATGAATATGACTTTTTTTCCGACATGCTGGACCGGCACGGCTACATTAGCGTCCTCAAAGCCATGGCATTGCATGCTGGTATCAGCGTTCCACTGTTTTGCTGCGCGGGCCAGGGCGGTATCGATGCATCTGGCGGGCTGACACCAGGCATATTCCCTGCCATGAACTTTTATCCATCAAACAGCGACAGACACTTTGGTCAACAGGTGTTGTTTTATCAAAAGTGGCTATCAGACCAGAACTTTCCCCTGCTGGTGACGGAAACCAACCGCGACCATCATTTTCTTCGCCTGCTGCTGCTGTTGGGCGTCAAGCTAATCGGACCTTACAACCAGGCTGGCGGCACCGACTTTGGCTTTACCACCGCCATTAACAATTGGGGGTCCCCCCTTTCCTTCCAAACCAGCGATTATGACTTTGCCTCCCTGGTGACACCATCCGGCGAATACCGCAAAGCCATGGCGCTGGAGGCCAAGGTTTTGCGGGGCATCCTTGATTCTGTACCCGGCCTTTGTGAAGCTCTGCCTGTATCACTGCCAGATGGCTTTTCACCTCCTGAAAGCGTGTTTGCCACGGCTCTTGCCCTGCCAGATGGCGGCCTTGTGGCCGGAGGTGTGCAGTATGGCTGCCAGGCTGAGGAAGTGCTTTGGCCTGAAGGCGGCTATGCCGTCAGCTTTCTGCCCGATAAATGCACCTTTATTATGAGCCACGTCTCCTTAAATTCTGCCGGGATAGATGTTGAAATCACATTCGCCAACGCCCCCCTTTATCAAGTGAACAAAGACAGCCTTGTATTTGCTGCGGAACAGCCACAAACCCACATCGTCATCAACGGCAAGGCTCTGTCCTTTAAAAACGGCCATACGCAAGCGGTAGATGGTATCACAGTGACCCTGCTGCCTTGGGATCAAGCAGCGGCCATGGATATTACCGAAGTCAAAGGTCAAAACATTCCGGTAGCATTTTCTGTTGCTACCTCCACCGACCATGATTTGTTTGCGAGTTTGGAGCCAAAACAGATGACAGATGGCGCTCTGGCATTGGAGGTAGGCGGAATATTAAACGGTTATGGTCTGTATGAGTCAAAAGTAATCTTTGACGGTGTAAAAGGCCTGCTCTTTGCAGATGCTGCCGATGTTATCACCGTCACAGCAGGCGATAGGCACCTTGGCGCATTCAGCCCCGAAGGCCACTGCTTTTATCTACCCACCATAGGCCTTGAGGGCGAAACGCACCTTCAAGTTTTGGCAGAAATCTGGGGGCACTGCAACTTTGACGATCACCGCACCCCAAGTCTTAGAATCAAATCCACAAAAGGGGTCAAGCGCATTGCAACCATTTCCAGCGTCACCCCCCTCCCCTTATGGCTGCGTACCGATGCTGTTTCCGGCGCAGCTCCCCAACTGACGGCTCTGGGTGCCTGGCTTACAACCAACAAGCCCGCCATCGGCGTATTTTATACCCTGCAGCCTGAACTTGGCAGTATCCGTGTACTGCACTTTGAGGGCATGCAGGCCCAGGCAGACGTGTATGTAAACACGAGGTTTGCCGGTCATGTGGACCGTTTCTGCCCATGGCTTGACATTAGTGAAATGTTAAGCGACGATGGTATATTGCGCATTGAATGCCATGTGACAAAGATGGATTTCTGCGAGCCCTGCGGCATTCCCATCCTGTATCAAGGCGACCTGTTGAAAAACGTAACCGTAAAGGCTATCGGTGAAAAGGAGCTGCACAGCGCCCTTGTATCCGTCGCCTCCGGGCATCATACCCTATCGCTGCCGCTTGCGTTAGGGTATGGTCAAAAAAACGTGCTCCATGGTATAATCCCACAAGATGACTGCGAGCTGACAATAGAAGGCCGCAATATCAAGGCCACCATCCTACGGGGAGGCCGCATTTGCGGGCGATTGGTTATAAATGCCGACACATTGCCTGCCATGAAGGGCGGACGTCCCGATACGGCTTACCTGCCTGCCTGCTGGGGCAATGATGTGTATATGTACCTGGAGCCGTTGGGGGATGATGCAGCGCTATCCTCCATCCGCATACGGACACTAAGCACCTATATGCCCGAATAAAGAAAAGGCCGCCCATCTATCGGGCTGCCAAATGTGATTGAAGGGTTGTTTCATGGCATCCAACAACATCAATATTTATGACATCGCCAGGGAGGCAGGCGTCTCCATCGCCACGGTTTCCCGCGCCTTAAGCGATAACCCCAATCCCCATTCTGCCAAGCAGAAGCGGGTGCTGGAGGTTGTGCGCAAATACAATTACAAACCAAGCGTAGCCGCCAGGGGCCTGAACAGCGGTGAGTCCCGCTTAATCAGCATTGGCTTGCCCGAGATTGCCAATCCTTTTTACAGCGAGCTGTTCAGTGCCGCCGATGAGGAAGCCAACGCCCAAGGCTATTCCCTGGTGTTAACCCGCATCCCCGATACCAGCAACGGCTATCAAACCTTTTTGGATCAGCTTATTGAGCGCAGGCCCGATGGGCTGATCATGGCCGGAGGTATGGTGGAAGATTATATGGGATCCCAGCGTCTGGGCATGCTTCGGCAGCTGAGCAACTACATGCCTGTGGTATTGATCGGCCAGCCGGTGGAAAGCTTCCCCTGCGTTTGCATCAATGGCGACATGGCGGAGGGTGCCCGTATCACCGTACGGCATCTTCACGCCCTGGGGCATGATCGCATTGCACTGCTTGGGGGCAGTCACCAAAAGCGCGGTTCCAGCAGCCGGGAACACGGCTACCATGATGAAATACAACGGCTGGGCCTCAATGATGGCCTGCGCTTTCGCCAGGAGCTGGGTTACAACCTGGAAGACGGTGTCGCCGGTGTCATGAAGCTTTTGTCTGGCTTGCAAAGAGATAAATGGCCTACGGCCATCATCGCCATTAACGATTTGGTGGCCATGGGGGCACTTCGACAGCTGCACCGCATGAACATCAAAGTTCCTGAAGATATGGCGGTGATAGGCTGTGATAACCAATTTTTCTCTGCCTATACTCAGCCGCCGCTGACTACCCTGGATTTGCATATTAGTGAATTGGGCCGCCTAGCTGTTTCCTACCTCCTAAGCTGGCAGGAGGGCCAATCCTTTTTGCACACCATGGATAACACACTGATCATCCGTGAATCCTGTGGGGCGACCCTTGGCCGACGAGATTTTAAACGGTAACCCATTTGATAGCCAACAGTGCTGAACATGCCTTCGGATTTTTTAAGTAAATAAATACATGCCAAAGTCCCCGCAGCTAAACGCCACGGGGACTTTAGATATCTGGCTATTCCTTAGGAAGCTGCCATGTCGTCACACTTTACGACAGGGCATCAAAGGCCTGAACAAGATCCTCGATGAGGTCATCCACATGCTCAATGCCTACCGATAAGCGGATGGTGCTGGGCAATATGCCGCTCTTGGGCAGCTCCGATTCGGTGAGTTGGGAGTGGGTGGTGCTGGCAGGGTGGATCACCAGGGATTTAACATCCGCCACATTGGCCAGCAGGGAGAAGATTTGCAGCTTATCAATAAATGCCTTTGCATCCTCGGCACCACCCTTGATCTCGAAGGTAAAGATGCTGCCTGCGCCCTTTTGAAAGTACTTATCATATAATTCCTTGTAACCACTACCAGGCAAAGAGGGATGATTGACCCTTGCCACCTTGGGGTGTTTACTTAAGAAGTCCACGATCTTCAATGCGTTTTCCACATGACGTTCCACCCGTAAAGAAAGGGTTTCCAGGCCTTGAAGGAACAAAAAGGAATGAAGCGGTGCCAAAGCCGCACCGGTATCCCGCAGAAGAATGACACGTGCACGAATAATGTAAGCCAGGTTGCCCACCGCTTCCCAAAGATTCAAACCATGATAGCTGGGATCTGGCGTGGTGAACTTAGGGAATTTACCAGATGCGGACCAATCAAACTTACCGCTATCCACAATGACGCCGCCAATGGCAGTACCATGGCCGCCAATGAACTTGGTGGCGGAATGTACCACGATATCCGCGCCATGCTCAATGGGTCTAAATAGATAAGGCGTTGCAAAAGTGTTATCCACAATCAGGGGAATGCCATGGCGATGGGCCAATGCAGCATATGCATCCACATCCACGATGCTGGAGTTGGGGTTACCCAGTGACTCGATAAATATCGCTTTGGTATTGGGGCGGATGGCCTTTTCAAAACCACCGATGCCATCCTTGTCCGGGTGGACGAAGGAAGTTTCAATACCGTAATCATGAAGGGTATGGGCAAAGAGGTTGTAAGTGCCACCGTAAATGGTGGAGGCAGATACGATATGGTCCCCTGCAAAAGCAATATTCATAATGGCGTAGGTGGTAGCTGCCGCACCGGAAGCCGCTGCCAATGCTGCGGCGCCTCCTTCCAGGGCAGCAATGCGCTTTTCAAACACATCGGTAGTGGGGTTCATAATGCGGGTATAAATGTTGCCGCCTTCTGCAAGGCTGAAACGGTCTGCCGCACTCTTGGCATTGGGGAAAACATAGGAGGTGGTCTGGTAAATGGGCACAGCCCTGGCGTCGGTGGCCGGATCGGGAGATTCCTGGCCTACATGTACCTGTTGGGTTTCAAAACGCCATTTCTTTTTCTCAGACATTGTGGAAATCCCCCTTCATTATCTTAAATCATATAAAATTACTAGGAATTAAGGGTATTATATCATGATTCCTTTTCTTGTCAATGTCCCAAGTCAAATATTTTATCAGTTTCCCTTATGCATAGGAAAAAGCATCTCCCGACGTTCAAATTTCGTCTGGCGATGCTGTTTCATTTTGGGTATTTCAATTTACTTTCTGCGCCTGCTCCTTACCTTTTGCGCCACGGCATGAACTGAATTTCTATTTATAAAAGAGTACCATCCAAAGTACTATCTCCTGTTGCAAAAAAGTGAGATCAATCCAGTGCCAGGGAGAGGTATGGCGCAGACCCTTTCAGTTCCGGCTCTTCTGTCAGCCACTTGATCATACCAAAAGGCAGGGTCTGAGCGCCAGAATAACTTCCCTGGGGCAGGCGGATGGTATACTGCTCTGCATTCAAAGCCTTGTGCAAAACCGCCAGGGCTGTCAGCACATCACGAGAAGTCACTGCCACCTCCCGAACCAGCACACCCCCTAAGGCCGCCTCCCAAGCGGCGCAGCCATGACCTCCGGGCCAGGAGAAGCGGATGACACCGCCCGAACTCCCAAGGGAGTTAATGGCGTAAGCCACCGCTCTCTCATCCCATTTTACATACAGGCTGCTTTGCATAAACGCTTCATCCCGAAGCCTTACATAATCCTCTTGGGAGCATGGCGAAAAGCGGCCATCTTTGGGAAAAGGCGGCAGCAACGTAGCATGAATCCGGACAACATCCAAATAGAAAGCCGTTTTGTAGCCCCGGTTCCCGTAAAATGCAAATAACCCAGCGGAAGCAGGCACCAGTACGGCAGCTGCCTCTCCCCGAGATTGCATATAGGCGTGGGCAGCATGAAGCAGCGCAGAGCTAACGCCTTGATTCCTAAAGGTAGGATGGGTTGCCACGGCATAAATATACCGGGCAGCATAGTCTTGCCCGCCGGATGACAACGTAACAGGCAGCATGGTAAGCATACCGGCGATATGGCCCTCGCGCGCATCCACCAACATGTTATCATCCTGATGGCGCAAAGAAAAATAAGCCTCCACCGCATCTTTGGAATCACCAAATATATCAGCCCAGAGCGCCTTGAGCTTTGTGTGGTCTTCAAAAGACGCAAACCGGATCATGGCTTATAAAGGCTCCTTTTGTGTTGCGATGTATTTTTCCACCAGCCGCTCCGGGTTATAAGATAGCTTGGCATGCCTTAGCCCTTGCACACCGGCATCCTCTTCCCTGTTGACATACGCAAAATCCATGCAATTGTGCTGAACAAACTGCTGATTGATCATGGGATAAGCGCCTTGTATATCGGCAAAAGCCTTTTCAAAGTGGACCAGGAATGTATCCTCATTTAGGGGATCGCCCATGGAAAAGGCAACCACCCGGCCTTCCGCACGAATAAGGCCTCCGGACAACCCCAGCTCATCATAATGGCGCATGGCCTGTTCTACCGCGCAGTATTCATCGTTTAGCCCGCTGTCCTGATTGCAGCCGGCCTGCAGGCACCAAGCCATGTTCATCTGCTTGATATCGTCTATGTTGGCTTTGGATACAGGCTCATACTGCCAGGTGGGATGGTTATCTAAAAAGCGATGTATATGATTACGCTTGGCGCTGAGCTTTTTTCCCGATAGCGTTGCCAAGCTTTGGGTTTCGTAAATGTAATCGGCTCCGTTACGGTAGTATTCAAACTCAAACTTCCCGGGGTAAAGTTCCTCCAGCTTTGCCTTATCATTAGGTAGCACGGTATTGAACACAAGAGGCACGCCCTTATCCTTAGCCTCCGCAGCCAGGGTTTTGATAACCGGCTCCAAGGGGCCTTTGCCTGCAGGAAACAAAAAAGACGGGTTATTAGGATCAGACCGGAGGATGAGATAATCATCCAGCCGTGCTATGTGAAAGTTGTAAATATGCCGCCAGACAAAACATGTTGTAAAATTGTACTCCAGGGAGCCGCGGTCGCTCATTTTCAACAACGACTCAACCCATTGCTTGTCATTGAGTGTGACTTCCTTATAGTCAAGATTCAAGTGCCAAGGACCTCTTTTCCTTTCTTGATGGGGAAAGGGTATTAATCTATGGGAATAGTAACACTTGTATTATACCAAAAGACAGAGGGTAAGAAACGGGAAAATGTAACAACACACTCTGGATAAGAATATCCAGAGTGCATCATGAAGCATTCTATTTCATCAACCGTGCCATGAGATGCAGCAGCGAGGAGTTCCAGTAGATGGCTACCTCGTTGGTGGCATAACTTTGCTCATTATCCACGTAGCATTTGGCCGGAGGCTTTCCAGAAAGCACTGCCTTGGCGTATGGGTCGTGAAGACCTGCGTTGGGGCCTCCGGAGAGCATGCCCGGCACCGTTTCCCCCGAAGCCTGGCTGGGCCGGTGGTGGGTGCTGACAGGAGACAGCGTGCCATGGCCTGTAATGTAGCAATAGCCCATGGGGTTTGCACCCATCAAGTAATACAGGTGCTGGTATGCTAACCGGATGTATTCTTCCGCCTGTTCATTATCAATGGAGGCAGCCAGCAATAGAAGCAAGCCGTTGTTTGCAACGCTCATATTGCTTCCCCAGGGATATTCAAGCCCCAGGGTCATGCGGTAGCCATCTTTTTGGGATAAGGCATACAGGGCTTCAGCGCCATTTTCAACAATGGCCTTGACCGCATCAACTGTATTTTTATCAGCATCGGTTGCATGCAAATATGCCAGATGACCATACAACCCCATATCCTCCCATCCAAAACCGATGGGTGGATTTTTTGCAAGCAGTGCGATGATATACCCTTCATATTCCTTGCTTCCCGTGGTCCGAAATAGCTCGCATGCGGCCCAGTAGCGTTCGTCGGTATCGTTTGCGTCGCCATATTCCCCGGTAACAATACCATTGGGGTTATGGAAGCCTGTGCCGCCATCGGGGTTGTTCACAAGGTATACAAAGGCGTGTTCAGCGGCAGAAAGAAGTGTTTGGCTGTACGCAGGATCCATTTTTTCGTAAACCCGGGCGGCTAGGGCCATGACAGCGGCAAAGTCCCCGGTGGCAGTGGTGGAGATGGGACTTAAAATCAAGGGCTCCGTTTCATGCTCTGGCATGACTGTGCCGGGAAAAGCGGCGCAGGTGACCTTATGATAGGCCCCCCCTGTTTTCGCATCCTGCATTTTCAGCAGCCAATCAAGCTCATATCGCACTTCATCCAACACATCAGCAATGCCATTGCCGCTTTGCGGAATACCGGAATCCTCCCCAAACAAGGCGGGATTTGCTTCATATGCCAACAAAAGATCTGCAGCGGTTTTGGCAGCAGGGCTTACATAGCGGCCATAGTCCCCCGCGTCGTGCCTGCCGCCGGACACATCCTTTGTTTCATTGGTGCCATACACTGTGGCAAGGCCTGTATGGCAAGGCGCATGGGCAAAGGTACCTGCCAGTTCCTTAGGAAGCTCAACCCCGCAGCGCTGGTAGTAAAAGAATCGCTGTACATCACGAAAGGCTGTGTCATATATGTTTTGACCAATGGCAAAGGCATGAGACACGGCATCTCCAGCATGGATTTGATACGTGCCCGGTGCAGATACAGCACTGAAATCACCCGAAGCAACCACATCGCCGGAGGCTGGGTCATTCACTTCAATAGACTGCCTGCCTGTATATACTGTGTTTCCTTTTTCATCAACAACGGTAAACAATTCACCCAAAGCACCATCCCGAAAGAAGGCTGTCTTCGGGGTATTTGGCTGATAACCTACTTGGTTGGCAAGAATTGCAGGAGCCTGCGTCGTTTGTCCAGCTTGTTCAATGTTTGTACCATCCAAAAAAATCACCTCCACATTATCGATGGTCAAGGTATGAGCCGCCATGTCCGCAGCACCTTCTGGCCTGCCGCTGTTAAAGCATAGCCGAGGGGCCGGATCACTTTGCATTTCCATGGTAAAATCAATCATCACACGGGTAGGCTGATTCGCCTTCAAGATTACATCCTCTATACAATAGCCAATGTAGTCTCCGCCGTTTTTCTGTATCCTGGCCTGTACCTGTCTGTCTATGGAAGAGGTTACAGAAAAGGCAAAGCGGTAAACTCCCCCTTTTTGCAAGCCGAATCCATCATAATACAGCTGCACGGCATAATCCTTACTGCCAACACCATCAATTGCGATAACTCCCATGCCCTCTTTTACAGCAAAGGATGCCGAGCCGCCGGATTCCATATAGAGTCCCCAGCCGGAAACACCGCTTGCAAAATCTCCATTTGCCAACAGGTTTTCACCCTGCCCGTGTGCAGCTAGTAAAGGAAATAGGGACACTACGCAAAGCGCAAAGAAAAGAATTGGATACATCCATTGCTTTTGAGTTGTCACATACGTCACCCCCTATGGTCGATTGTGCAATTGTGGTCATTTTTTCCATTATACCAGCTTGGACATGCATACTTCAATCGTTTTCGATCCTTTCGTATATATAAAAAACATAATTTGTATATCATCTGCACACAATCTCCACATACAATTGCTATCATCACTCATCATCAGCGGATGCTGTAGATGTCTTGAATGAGCAGTGTTGCATTGCTTTTATAGGCAGAAAACCCATCCGAAAAAGGAGTGACATCATGTCACAACCTCAGTTGGTCAAGAAGATACCAATAGCAGGCATGACCTGTACCGGATGTGAAACGCGAATTGAAGGGGCACTCACGGCGCTACCGGGAGTAATACAAGCCCAGGCATCCGCAAAGGATGGGGTGGTATCGGTTACATATAACCCATCACTGGTGACACTAAAAAATATGCAAAAGGTAATTGAAGACCAGGGGTACACCATTGGAGAGGCCAAAAAGCCCGAATCGCATCAGCCACCCGGTATTGCAAAAACCGCGGGCATCAGTGCGCTGGTGCTGGCTTTTTTTCTGCTGGGTTCTCGTTTTGGCTGGTTTCAGGTGTTTAACCTCTTTCCTGTGGCAAACAGCGAAACCAGCTTTGGCATGCTCTTTGTCATCGGCCTATTAACCTCCGTCCACTGCGTAGCCATGTGCGGAGGTATCAACCTGTCCCAATGCATTGGAGGCAACGGCCAGGGCCGTTTTTCCGGCCTGCTGCCCAGCCTCAAGTACAACCTAGGCCGGGTGATTTCGTATACCATCATCGGCGGCATCGTGGGAGCCATTGGCTCTGTGGTGCAATTTACCGGCACACTAAGGGGCATGGTTCAGATACTGGCCGGTGTGTTTATGGTGCTGATGGGGATCAGCTTATCCGGCCTTTTCCCTGCATTTTACAGGCTCACCCCCCATTTACCAAAGGCATTGGGCCGGAGAATTAACAAGGAAAAGCGTGAAAGCAACAGCCCACTGTATGTGGGGTTATTAAACGGCCTTATGCCTTGCGGTCCCTTGCAGGCTATGCAGTTGTATGCCCTGTCCACCGGCAGTGCTGTAAACGGCGCCATCTCCATGCTGCTGTTTAGCCTGGGCACCGTGCCTCTGATGTTTGCCCTTGGCGCTCTATCCTCCATCTTAAGCCGAAAATTTACCCACCATATGATGACTGCAGGTGCGGTACTGGTAGCTGTTATGGGCATATCCATGTTCCAGAGCGGTCTTGCCTTAAGCGGTGTTAACTTAGGTTCCGGTACCGCTCAAAGCCAGCCCCTGCAAACTGCCCCACAGCAGGTAGAAGCTACCAAGGCTTCTGTACAGGAAATCACCTCTGAGCTGTCCCGCTATGGCTATCCCGCCATTACGGTCAAGGCAGGCATACCAGTAAAGTGGACCATCAAAGCCGATAAAAAGAACTTGAATGGCTGCAACAACGCCATTGTAATACCGGAATACAATTTGCAAAAAGCTTTTGAAGTTGGCGATAACTTCATCGAATTTACACCCACCCATACAGGCACTTTTACCTATACCTGCTGGATGGGCATGATAAGGAGCACCATCACAGTAACAGAAGGGGATGCAATTGCATCCACCTCATCCACTGATGTTGAGCCTGCAACACAAGCCATTGTACCTGCTTTCAACCTTTGGGCTACCCCTGATCCCGATGCAATAACGGAATCCAATGCCAAGACAGATACGCAAGAACTTGTGCTGCAGTCCGGCGGCTGCTGCGACTAATATTTCTGACATAAGATAAGCGACCCCCTGCCAAAGCCATTGAGCAGGGGATCGCTGTATTTACTTTCGACGGCTGTTACAAGCTCAGTTCCACAAAGTCCGAAAACTGATAATCCCCAAAGACATCGTTCAGGCAATAGGCATACTGATAAGTACCCGGCTCCACCGGCTCATAGCCAAAGGCCACCTGGCCATCCGCTCCCACGATGATTACATCGCCTTCAAAGGATTCGTTCTGCACATCGCCGTCTTCATGATAGATCAAAAGTTCATACAAGGGCACGATTACATCCCCTGACTGCAAGGTCTTGTACCCCTTTGCTGGGTTGCCGTTGTCATCATAGCCCTGAGAATAGCCCACCACAAGCCCGTAAGGATGATCTTCCGTAAACACCACCAGCAGGTATTGCTCCGTTCCGTTTACATTGGCAGGGATGATTGACCTGATGTAATGCTCTGTCACAATCTGGTCCGTCATGCTTACCATCTGTCCTTCAAGGGTAGGCCAGGTACCGTCAAACAACCCGCAAACAATGCCGGTATCCCAGTCCACTGTCACATCTTGCACATAGCCCAAGTCCACATAGGCCTGAACGTCATCATCACTGACATCCAGCATCAACGTGGCTTCCACATAGCTTAGGTAGGTCATCTCATCCTGCGTTAGCTGTAGGGTATACACATTGTCATATTCCCCGCTATCCTCCCAGCCATCCTCCGTTTCAAACAGAGATTCAAACCAGCCGATGATCCCTGAATCCGCCTGCTCACGCAAGCCGTTCATCTGCGTGCTTGCAAACTGGTAGTCTCCGCCATTGAGCATATCCACATAGCTGTTGATAAAGCCCGAATAGGTTTCCATCATCCCATATGGATCGTACTCCTGCATATACTCAGGTGCCTCCTGCCGGGTGCCATAGGGCATGAGAATTGTCATGCCCGATACTTCTCCAACACTTTGGGAATACCGGCTGTACACCACCGCATCGGTAACAGCAGCTGCAACCGCCTGGGACTGCTGTGGTGCCATATTTTCATAACCCTTGGCAAACGTATGCATATCAATCATATCGCTGCCCGAATCATGAAAGGACCCCATATCCCGCATACCGGAACGTACCCGGGAGATGGCTGGGAACTGACCCTTTTCCATCTCTTCGCCCAGAGCCCCTGCCAGGGCTTTCACCGCTTCCTGTACCGGCGCAAGCATATCAAGGTCTATCATGGACAGTGTTACATAATCGTTGGGGTCTGCTTCAAGGGACTTATCCACCATAGAATCGATAATCAGACTGCCCAAGGTTACGCTGTCAATAGCAGGGTCATTGGCCAGCGCCGACAGCCAGGCATCATAGGCCCAACCGGTGCCTGGTTCCAGTTCCTCGCTGGCAATCATGTATTTGGCATAATCCGCCGCATAGCTGGCCATTTCAAAGGTAGCCATCAAGCAGGCGTCAAAGCCAATAAAGTCCAGCATATGACCATTCAGGCCATTTTCAAGGGCATCCCGTATTTCTGCTATGGACAGGGAATCCCCCGTAATTTCATCATAGCATACGCCACCGGTAGAACCTGCACCGTGATCCCAAAGGATGAGGCTGTAGCGGTCGGCCGGAAAGTTATCCATGCTGAAGGCTATAAAATCCTCCAGGGTTTGACCATCACCCATGTTCAGCTGGCCAAGGTCCACATCCAGCTCATACACATCATCACTAACCAAAAATCGCTGGGACCTGCTTGCATCAAACACATCAGGAAAGGCCCATTGATGCGTTCCGCCAGTCTGTATCACCACGTTCACAGGACCCTCATTTACAAGGCCTGCATCAAGCATCTCCAAAATATCTGCTGTTGCAGCATTGCTCTGCGTCTCAAGGTCTGTGCCACACAGATAAATCATTACAGTATAGGTATCCTGTGCCTGGGCGGTTGCAATGGGCATAAACACCACGGCTGTAAAAATGATAGCCACCAGGATGCATAGCTTTTTCATAAAGGTTCATCCCCTCCATTGATCATTTGTTTATTCATAGACCGCCTTATTGAAACAAGTATCGTATATCGTTTTTTCCTGGGCATCATCTGTCAAGGCCAACCCACTGGATGTAAAACGTAAAGTAGGATTTTCGTATGGCGATGAAGAATTGGCCTTATGATCACGTTGTATCAATATACCAACTCATAAAGGAGGCTGCTTTATGCAGAAAGCACGTTATTGGATACTGGCCATTATGCTGCTGATGCCTTTCATTCCAGCATTTTCTGAAACCGTATCTTCCAGCGCTCCTGTACCTTCCGCCAGCGTATACGGCACCTATGCCTTTGTTAAACAGCTGTATATAAACCCTCTAAGCTCCTTTTTTGCTCCGGATGGTTTTCAGGAACAGTATGAACTTGGAGAAAGCTCCTTTGCCATAATCGACAGCACCGGTGTAAAAAAAAGCCTTGAAATGTCCATTGTGCAAACCGATATGGATGAAAAAGAATATCAAAGCAGCTTTATGCCGGAAAGCATTGACGCACCTGACATAACGGACTACAAAAATCGAATACAGTATACCTTGACCAATTTATCAGATGGTATTGAGTATCGGCTGCTCCAGCTGGATGATGAAACCTGGTTGATAAAAATGCACACAGATACTGTCAACGTACTGAAAACTAAGTACATTTGGAGCATTTATCGAATTGTTAAAGTGAATGAGCAATAAGGGTACAATGATCGCAGCATAACAAAACGGGAGGACTGGCATTGTATAGGCCCTCCTCCCGTTTTGATATGGATATCAGTGACATAGCGTGAACATGTTTACCAAAAAAGCTTATTTGCCTGCTTTTTCTGCCGCCATCCTGTCCAGGTATTCCAGATAATCATCATAACTTTCCCTGCGGTCAATGATGCCACCGGGAATGATCTCGATGACCCGGTTGGCCACTGTCTGCATGATTTGATGGTCACGGGATGTAAAGAGCATGGTGCCCTTAAACTCCACCATACCCTCATTCAGGGCTGTAATGGACTCCAGGTCCAGGTGGTTGGTGGGTTCATCCATAATCAGCACGTTGGCACCCAGCACCATCATCTTGGCTAGCATACAGCGTACACGCTCGCCGCCGGAGAGGACTTTTGCTTGCTTGAGTGCCTCTTCGCCGGAGAAGAGCATCCGGCCCAGCCAGCCACGGATGGTAACTTCATGCTTGTCATCGGAAAACTCCCGAAGCCAGTCCACCAGGGAATATTCCACACCGCTGAAATATTCGGTGTTATCGGCGGGAAAATAGGCACGGCTAGTGGTTACACCCCACTTAAGCTCTCCTTCGTCAGGCTCAAGCTCCCCCATCAAAATTTGAAACAAGGTGGTGCGGGCCAGCTCATCCTTGCCAGCAAAAGCGATCTTGTCGCCGGGCATGACCAAAAAGCTTACATTATCCAGCACCTTGCGGCCGCCTACGGTTTTGCTGATGCCCTTGACCGTCAGCACATCATTTCCCACCTGACGATTTTGGTCAAAGTGGATGAAAGGATACCGGCGGGAAGAGGGCACAAAGTTTTCCATCTGCAAGTTGTCCAGCAGCTTTTTACGGGAGGTAGCCTGCCGGGATTTGGAGGCGTTGGCGCTGAATCGGCGAATGAACTCCTCCAGTTCTTTGGCCTTTTCCTCGTTCCGTTTACGCTGGTCCCTGGCCTGACGGGCCGCCAGCTGGGTGTATTCATACCAGAAATCGTAGTTGCCCACATACATCTGGATCTTGCCAAAGTCGATATCCACGATGTGGGTGCAGACATGGTTCAGAAAATGACGGTCATGGGATACCACGATCACTGTATTGGGAAAATCCATCAAGAAGTCTTCCAGCCACTTGATGGCGTGCAAGTCCAGGTTGTTGGTTGGTTCGTCCATCAGCAGGATGTCCGGGGTGGCAAACAACGCCTGAGCAAGCAGCACCTTCACTTTATAAGGGCCGTCCAGCTCCGCCATTTTCATTTGGTGGTATTCTCCGGTGATACCAAGGCCGTTGAGCATCATCTCCGCGTTGGGTTCGGCATTCCAGCCATCCAACTCAGCAAATTCCCCCTCCAGCTCGGCAAGCTTTAGGCCGTCCTCATCATTAAAGTCAGCCTTGCTATACAGCATTTCCTTTTCCATCATGATGTCGTGAAGCCTTTTGTGGCCCATGAGCACAGTTTCAATAACCGTATGTTCATCAAAGGCAAAGTGGTCCTGCCGTAAAACCGCAATGCGCTCGCCGGGCTTTACACTGACTTCACCCCGGCTGGGTTCCAGTTCCCCGGAGAGTATTTTTAAAAACGTGGACTTGCCCGTGCCGTTGGCGCCTATTAAGCCATAACAGTTTCCGGCAGTAAACTGCACGCTGACATCCTTAAATAATTCCCGTCCACCATATTGAAGCGATATACCCTGTGCGCTGATCATATTTAACCAAAATCCCCTCTTGATAGTAACCTTTTTATTATACCACAAAAAAGGCGCTTTGGGTACTGCGCCGGGGGAATGATTTATAGTAAATTGCGGGAATCCCCTTGTTTACAAAACATCCATCGTCCAGCAAAGCAAATAGACAGGTGATTTAGTTCTGCTAAAAAGGTATGCTAAAGACTATTCCATGACACTAATCGTATGAACCTTACCGTGTGAACGTTTAAACCAACTTTTCGAACGCCACCGTCTTTTCTTTTAAAGATATTTTCCCAACCTTGTACCCGTACTGTGTCAATTCCGTTTTGTAATTCAAAAACGAATGGTCGATTTCAAGCCCTGCAATACGATGGATATCCTCAAAGGTCAGCTTCAAGGACAGTCTCCCGTCCTTTTGCAGGTAATCCCACAGCGCATTGTACTTGCTCATTGCCATCATCCTTTCGTTAATGCGTTTTCCCGTTCCAGCTTATAGTAGCGTAAAACATAAAACGTATTCACGCAACTGCACAGGTGGCGACAGTGAAGGTGTGACATAATGGTTCATCGGTAGCTTTGGTCAAAGTGTAATTACCAAACTAGAATCACCCGTCCAGTTCCATCCCCTGTTTCAATATACCGTGAATCATAACATCCACCACCTGGGGATCAAACTGGGTTCCGGCGTTTTGCTGGAGCTCCTCAATGGCTTCCTGGAGGCTCATGCCCTTGCGATAGGCCCGGTCCTTGGTCATGGCATCATACGAATCGGCCACATTGATGATTCTGGCCTCCAGTGGAATTGCTTCTCCCTTTAGCCCTCTGGGATACCCCCTGCCGTCCCAGCGCTCGTGGTGGCATAAAACGAACTCCGCCAGCTCAGAAAACTCACTTGCGGAAGTGAGTATACGCCAGCCCACTTCCGGATGCTTTTTCATTTCCTCCCATTCATTTTCATCCAACCGGTCAGGCTTATTGAGAATTGTTTCGTCAATGCCGATTTTGCCAATGTCATGGACCAGCCCAAACATGCGTATCCGGCTGATTTCATGCTCCTTCATGCCCAGCTTCTGGGCAATGGCAGCACCCAGCACGCTGACCCTGCGGGAATGCAGCATTTCCCGGTTGCTCTTTTCAAACAGGGCGTTTAGTATCACATCGACTGTCTTGTTGCGCATGCTGGAGCTTTCATAAATTTTGCGGCGATACATGTTGTTTTCCGCTTCAGCCAGCACATCCTGCATTGTAATGCTTTGCTGGTACCGCGTTGCATACCCCATGGAGGTGGAAAGGACCGCCTGCTCACACTGTGCTTCCTGAGCTTGCTTTTGTATTCTGGCGATCATCTCCTCAGCTTCTGACTCGCAGGCCCCTGGCAGAATGGCCGCAAACTCGTCACCGCCGATTCGGGCCAGAATATCTCCAGGCCGAAGCTCATGACTGATAATTTGCGCAGCCTGCTTTAGCAGCCTGTCCCCTTTGGTATGGCCAAAGGAATCGTTGATGAGCTTGAGTCCATTAACATCACTAAGTATCACCGTTACGGGCACAGTTCCGTCCCGGTTCAAGCGAGCCATTTCCTCTTCAAAATAGCGGCGGTTGTAAACGCCGGTGAGCTGATCGTGATAACTGATATATATCAGGTTCTTTTCATATTCCTTGCGCTTGGTGATATCGCTGATGATAAACTGAACAGCTTTTTGATGGTTATAGGTAAGACAGGATGCCGTTACCTCCACATGTACAGGAATCCCTTCCAGCGTAACAAAGACATCCTCTACCGGCTCAGGCTCTGTTTGTCCGCTTACAAGGGTGCAGGGCGGCTCACATTGGCCTGGCTTGGAATGGATAATATCGCATATCGGTTTTCCAAGAACAGCCTTTTCATCCTTCGCTTTTAAAAGCTTCAGGGCTGCTGGATTGGCAAAAACGATCTGCCTGTTTACATGGACGATGATGCCTACCGGTGCCAGCTCTAAAATGCTGCGGTAGCGCTCCTCGCTTTCCTGCAGTGCATCAACTGCCGCTTTACGCTCCACTTTTAAGGCGCACTGCTCCATGCTGCTGATAATGGCCGGGCCAAGGCGCTTTAAATGCTCCTTGATAACGTAATCCCATGCACCGCTCTTCATGCATGCCACAGCCGTATCTTCATTCATAGAGCCGGTGATGATGATAAAAGGCACCTCAGGGGCACATTTTTGTGCAAGCATCAACGCAGTCATACCATCAAATCCAGGCAAGTGATAGTCTGATAAAATCAGATCGGGATGGAACTCCGCCAATGCCTTTTCATATTCTGTACGTGTTTCCACACGCAAAAAGATACTGTGCGGCAGCACCTTGCGGACTTCCCGCTCAATCAACTCCGCATCGGTAGCCATGTCTTCCACCAGTAAAACACGCATTTGCCCATTCAATGATCTCACCTCGCACAAAAGCACTTACACCATTTTACAAAGGCTGCTTGTTTACCAAAAGCCAATAAAAGCCAAGGTTTTTCATTGTATCAATAAAGGCTTCAAACCCGACGGGCTTCACTACATAGCTGTTGGCCCCCAGCTCATAGGCAGTTTTTATATCCGGGTCTTCCTGGGAAGAGGTAACGATGATCACAGGAATCTTTCTGGTTGTCTCCTCCGACTTCACGATTTTTAGAACCTCAAGGCCGTTCACCTTGGGAAGCTTCAGGTCCAACAGGATCACCCTTGGGGTCGGCCTTATAACGCCGCCTGCATACTCCCCCCGCCCAAACAAATAGTCCAACGCCTGCGCCCCATCTTCCGCTACGTGGATGTTGTTGGCCAGGTTATGCTTTTTGATGGCTCGAAGCGTCAGTTCCACATCTTGCGGATTATCCTCCACCAGCAATATATCCACTGCCTCAAACTGGTTCATGGTCATCCCCCTTTTTCAGGCTGAAATAAAATGCAGCGCCCTCCCCTGGTTGGCCTTGCGCCCATACCCTTCCGCCATGGCGGGTGATGATGCGATGGACAATGGCCAGTCCAACACCAGTGCCCTCGAACTCCCTGCTGCTGTGCAGCCGCTGAAAAACTCCAAAAAGCTTGTCAGCGTACTGCTGGTCAAAGCCAGCCCCACAATCCTTAATGGAATAGACAATCTCTCTGTCCTTTTCCTCGGCACTTATGCGTATGACCGTCTTATCTTTTTTTGCTGAAAACTTGATGGCATTGCCAATTAAATTCAAAAAGACCTGGCGCATTAGCGCAGGATCAGCTGGCACGCAAGGCATTGGTGCTATTACCATATCGATGGCGGATCTCTCATTCTCTTGAGTCAGTTCATGATAGATGGCATCGGCCAGTCTTGCCATATCAACCGGCACAAGATTCATGCCTGTTCGGCCTACCCTAGACAAGGATAACAGATCATCAATCAACTGCCCCATTTGTTTTGCGCTGTTGCTGATAACCCCGCAGATTCGCTTGCCGTTGTCATCCAAACTGTCGCTGTAATCCTCCAAAAGCATTTGCACATAGCCATCCACAGAGCGCAGCGGTGCCCTAAGGTCATGTGATACTGAATACGAAAAAGCCTCCAGCTCTTTGTTGGCAGCCTCATACTGGGCGGTGCGCTCCCTGACCCTGCGCTCCAAATCCTTGGCATGCTCTGCCAGTTCCCTGCGCAGCCGCGTCTGTTCCAGCACAAGGGCTATCTGGGAAGCCACCTCCTGGGATATGGCAACTTCCTCATCCTCAAATGTTCTTGGCATACCCCAGCCAAGACTTAATATGCCGATGAGCTTGCCTTCCACTAGCATGGGAACCTGAATAAAAGCCCGCAAGCCCTTTTCCTTGACAAAGGCAGCATCATAATCCGTCAAGGCCGTTTTATCCGTATCCTCCGCAATATACATTTTGCCCTTTGACAGCAATGTAACATCGCCGTATATCTTTATCCTTGGGTATCCATTCTCCTCCGCGGCCATCTGGTGATCGCCTGCCCTGGCAAGGAGTCTGGCATATACAGGATCTGGCTCTAGCATCATAATGCTGGCACGCTTTGTGTTAAGCAGACGATTAAGATGAGAAAGGGCCATGGCTGCAATCTTCCCAGGGGAATCATCCCCCTGCAATATGGCTTGGTCGATTTCATGTAGCACTTCCAGGCGCCTGGTATATTTTAAAAGCGCTTCCCTGTCACGTATCCGCTGTGTCACATCGGTCACGGTGGATATCATCAAATTACTGTCCGGCACTGGCGTATTATAAGCATTAATGTACCTGACTTCCGTACCTTTTCGGGTGATGGGCACATCCCGCCATGCGCATCTTTCTGGATCTCCGCTTTCCAAGTCACTGAGTATCCTATCTTTGATCTCCTCCCGGAAAATAGGATCCTCATATACCGCATTCCAGAAAGAGTCCGGTTCAGAAAGCATTTCCCTGGTCGTCCTATACAGTTCAGGAAACCGATCATTCATATACGTAAAGGATACGCTAGGCGATACTGAGTTGACAGCAATGCCGATGGGAAGGTTATCCATAACGACTCGATGGAATTCTTCCTTTTCTTGCAGCTCTTTTTCCATCATCTTTCTGTCTGTAACATCTAGTATTTGGGTGATGTAGTGGGTGATCCTGCCATCCTTATTTTTCAGCGGAGCGGATGAGACGTTGGCCCAAAAGACCTCTCCATTTATACGAATATATCGTTTTTCGATGCTAATGCTATCTGCCTGACCGGAAGACATTTGTGAAATAGCGTAAGCACTTGCTTCCTGATCCGCAGGATATGTCAGATCGGCAAAACATTTGCCTTCCAACTGCTCTTTCGTACCAGCAAAGATGCTGCACATGGCCTGATTGACATTGAGCAAAACACCCTCTTCTCCTACCAGACACATGCCGGCAGCAGATGCTTCAAACGCCACCCTAAAGCGTTCGGAGCTTTCCCATAGCTCTTTCTGTGCCTGCTTTCTTTCGGTAGTGTCACGAACAAAAAACAATACACCTTGCTTTTCCTCAAACTCAATGGGCTCCCCTTTGATTTCCACCCATACCTCGCTGCCATCCAAACGTAAAAACCGCTGCTCACAAAGCTCCTTCAGTTGCTTTTGATGAACATTGGGCTGGCATATCCACTTGTGTATAACAGCATGGTAATCAGGGTGTACCTGATTCTTCACCGGTGTGCCAATCAGTTCCTGCGGTTTGGCTGCGCCAAATAAACGGCAGGCCTCCGGGTTGAGGTAGGTAAATATGCCATCTGCCTGTATGAAGATAGGGTCAGGGGCGCCTTCCACGATTCTGCGGAATTTCTCTTGCGCCATAAGGCGCTCCGTTATATCACGAATCATCCCCAGGAACAGCTTTTCTCCTTGCCACACACTGCAACCAAAGCTTATCTCCACCGGGAAAACGGTTCCATTCTTGCGCTTGTGGTGACCATACAATATCATGTCGGTACCCGGCGTAAGCTGATCCCATATCTTTTCTACTTCGTTTAGTTGATAATCTTGTTCTATGTCAAAAATTGACATGCCTAGTAGTTCTTCTCTTGTGTATTGCAGACTTTCGCAAGCGCGGCGGTTAACCTCCAGCAAGCGTCCCTTGGGATCATGCACAAAAAAAGCATCACTAGCATGTTCCGCCAGCGTCTGGTAGCGCAGTTCTCTCACTGCCCGTGCCTCACGCTCCTGAACCAATGCCGCGATGCTGTGCAAATGCAACGAAAATAGAAGGCCGCCTTCCTCCGGATGAGGCTCAACCCGCAGTTCAAAAGCTTCCCACTTTCCATCCGCTCTTTTTAGCCTGCTGCTCATAAAAAAGCCAGAAGCATTTGCCCTGCATGTTTCCAAACGACGGTGAAAGCTTGCCGCCTCTTTATCGGGCAGCAAATCTGTAAACACACTGCTGCCTGCCGTCTGAAAAAGCCTTACATAAGCTTCATTTGCATACAGAACAGAAGATCCCGTTCCAATTACCGCTACGGGGTCGTGCAGCCTAAAAAGAATATCAAAAAACAATCGGCTATGGTCCTTGCAAAAAGCAGGCTCTGGCATTATTTTCGAGTATTTCATTCCTGTCTCCCATGGGTCCATACTGCCAATTCTAACGGTGGATAAGAATAATGGATTTGCTAATTTGATTCTGCTGACGCTCATATTTCCAGACAAATTATAACATGAAACGACATCCAGCACAATGATTGTTATATACCAAACAAAACCCTCCGGAGCCATAAGGCCAGGAGGGTTTAAGAGATCATGCTGCTATAATTATTCCTTGAGAAGGTCCTTATAAATACCGGGCACCGAATCAGGAATCAAAGCGGCGCCAACTGTTTTTTCATAAAAGGATACAGGCCCTGCTCCGCCAATGATGGCATAAGCGTACCCCATTTCTCGAAGGCCATGCATGCAGGCGATTAGCAGCACCTTGCCGATGCCAAGGCCGCGCTGGCTTTCTAGCACTCCTGTGGGGCCGAAAAAGTTGCGGCCGGTGGATTCATAGCAACCAAAGCCCAGGATTTCATCATCCTTCACGGCAATAAAGCAGCTTACAGGCTGGCGGGAAAAGCAGATCTCGCACTCGCTGGCCCAACGGGAGCCAAAGTGCTGATCAACCCAGGCGGTGATCCTGCGCATATCGGGTACCATGGCCCGACGGACAGATATTCCTTTCCCAGCCATATCCTCCATCAAGGGCTCCAGTTTGGGCAGTTTCAGCAAATGCACCAGCATATCAGGCATGGAGTTCATCCTTTCGTAAAGATAATGCGTATCCTATACATTCCATAATCGATACGCTAACTCCTTTTCCTGGAAAGGTTCCATGAAGACAGCAGAAAAAAGCCTACGGCGGTGGCAGCAAGAATCAAAATGCTGGTAAGGGTTGACACCTCGGAGCCGCCAATGGCGAATGATACGCCCATGGACTTTTTAAAGCCCTGGGCTATCTCCACCGGTGCATTGGCAAAGGCTGCCTGTAATGGCGCATCCATCATTACCTGGCGAAACAAGAGACTGGCATGGGATACGGGAAAGAACTTGACAATGGTCTGCACAGCCTCGGGCAATTGGCCCAAAGGAATGTAAACACCTGTTAAAAAACCGATGAGATTGCCAAGGATGGTGGAGGCTGTGGCGAAAGCATTGCTGCTTTTGAAAAAGGACACCATAAAAAGCACCATGGCTGTGCTGCTTAAAACTGACAGAAGCATGACCCCAAAGAGCTTGAACATGTTGGCAGTTGAGAGGATGTCTCCACCATAGATCAGGATATATCCTTCCGCCAGTATAAAGGTAACCAGCGTCATGATCAGGCCAATAATGAAGGAGCTGAGTGTATAACCCAATGCCAGCGTAGATCGTTTGACGGGGGAGGCGTATAAATCCTTGCCAACTTTTTTCTCCCGATCATGCACCATGATGCCAAATGCGCCCATGGTGGTGGTGACAGAGGTGACGCTGAGCAGTCCGGCCATTATCCAACTGTCCATCAAGAACCGTGCATTGGGAATATCCTGTGCACCGCCGGAGAGCATATCCCCCAAAAACAACACATACAAGCCAATGATGACAAATGCCGCCAGCAGGGAAAAGAAAACAGCTTCCCTGTCACGGAAAAACGTTTTCAGGTTCCGATTGGCAAACTTGACTGCAATCATTCTCTCATCCCCTTTCCGGTTATGGCAATAAAGGCATCATCCATGCTCCCGCTGACAACTTCAAATATTGAGATCCACTGTTCTGTATCCTTTAGGATGGGCATGGCATCCAGCGTACGCTTGAGGGGAATGTGTACCATGGTACCCTGAGTTTGATAGCTGATGTTATGACTGTCCAGGTACTTAAGCAGGCTCTTTCCGTCGCAAGGCTCCATCTTCAAATGATCACTGCTGAAGCGCTCCTTAAGCTCCGCAGGGGTGCCTTTGGCCGTTATGATCCCTTTGTCAATGACCGCCACATAATCTGCGCTGGCCGCTTCTTCCATGTAATGGGTGGTCAAAAATACCGTCATCCCCTCCTGCCTTTGCAGGGAGCGTATGGTATTCCACACGCTTTGGCGGGTTTGAGGATCAAGCCCTGTGGTAGGCTCATCCAGGAACAAAATCTTGGGTGTATTCACCAAGGCTCTAGCAATGTCAGCACGCCGGCGCTGACCACCGGACAGTTTGCCGTAAGGCCGATCCAAAAAGCTCTGTACCTCCGCCACTTCGACTGCCTTCATAACGGCCTGCTTAAGCCTTGCACCGCCAATACCATATAACGAACCTCTGGTTATCAAGTTTTCGCGGACGGTCAGACGATCATCCAGTATGCTGTCCTGAAACACCACACCGATGGACTTGCGTATCTTGTCATCATCCTTTGCAAGGGTAAACCCGTTTACCGTAACTTCGCCTTCATCAGGCTTGAGCAGTGTACAGATCATGTCGATGGTGGTGGATTTTCCCGCGCCGTTGGGACCCAAAAAAGCAAATAACGCGCCAGCCTCCACATAAAAATCGATGCCCTGCACCGCCTTTACATCCTTATAACTCTTCTTAAGCCCCTTCACCTCAATAATCTTCTCCATACGATCCCCCATCCATTGGTTATCCTATTACAGGAAGTATTATATCAGGATAATTGATCAGCATCACTATGGATTGTTAATAATTTGATGATAAATGCATTAGAAATACGTGATGTTACTATCTGTTGACAAAGCTTATCCATTTTTTTATAGTAAGTATAAATCTATACGGTATAAGGAGAAAATGACTGATGCCTGCATCCTTAATCAACAGCCTTATACGTCAGCATAAACTCATAGCTATATTGCGGTGTGTGCCACAGTCAAAAGTACTAAAGCTAGCCGATGCGCTTCATAAGGGCGGCGTGAAAATATTGGAGTTTACCTTTGATCATAACCAACCAGAATTTATTTCGGACACATGTCAAAAAGTAGCCATGATCCGGCAGGCCTTTGGAGAAAGCCTTGTTATAGGCTGCGGTACGGTGCTGTCAACAGGCGAAGCTGAATCTGCCCAAGCAGCGGGGGCTCAGCTGATTATCTCCCCCCATACAGATGTACATCTCATCCGCCGCAGCAAAGAATTGGGTGCTGTAGCCATACCCGGTGCACTGACGCCCACGGAGATTGCTAGCGCACATTACGCTGGTGCGGATTTTGTTAAGCTCTTCCCAGCGGATCATCTGGGTACAAGTTATATCCAGGCTGTGCTTGCTCCCCTTTGCCACATCCCCCTGTTGGCGGTTGGGGGCGTCAAGCCCGAGAATGCTGCGGAGTATTTAAACGCCGGGATGGCAGGCTTTGGTGTTGGCAGTCAGCTGGTGGAAAGCGCCGCGCTGAAAAACAATGATTATAATAGTATCACCAAAAGGGCTTTGGCCTTCACACGTGCCATTGCAGCCTGGGAGGCAAATGCATGAGCGGCCATATCCTGATCATTGACGGAGGTACCACCAACCTTCGGTTGACACTCATAGGCGCAAGCGGCGAAGTCCTTGCCATCATCAAGAAGGATGCAGGGATATCCCAAACCAATATCGACGGCCATAACGGACGGTTGAAAAGCGCTTTGCAGGATGCTATTTACAGCCTCATGGCCAAGTTTTGCCTGACACCTTCTGACATTGCGCTCTGCGCTGCCTATGGCATGATCACCAGCCGAGAGGGGCTTGTGGAGATTCCGCACCAGATTGCTCCAACAGATGCAGATCAACTGTACAGCAGCATGGTGATACACGCTTTCCCTGAAATAGTGCCTTTCCCCATTACATTCATCCCTGGTGTAAAAAATACTGATGCAACTGTGACAGTGAATACACTTTCCCAAATGGACATGATGCGAGGTGAGGAAACCGAGGCCATCGGCCTGTTTCAGCTTGTGCAGCCCAACCGCTCCTGCGTGTTTGTGCTGCCGGGCTCTCACAACAAGCTGGTGAAGATGGGCGCCGGCGACAAATTAATGGCTGCATGACCACTTTATCTGGAGAGCTGCTAAGCTCCCTGACCCACCATACCATTTTGGCTGGGGCCGTTCATCGCAGCTTTTCCACAGCTGAAACCTACGATCCCTCCATGGCGCTGCTAGGGTATCGCGAGGCGGATGCATCCGGCCTTGGCCGGGCTGCCTTCGCCGGGCGGATCCTCTCCACCCTTGGCAAGCAGTCCCCTGAAAAGGTAGCCAGTTATCTGCTGGGCGCCGTGATGCATACAGATATACAAGCACTGCAATCTTTTTGTGAAATAGATACACCCCTGTATATCGCGGGCCGAGAACCTGTTCAGACAGCGCTTTGCGATTTGGCGCTAGCTGCTGGCTTTACAAATGTGCATCCTATATCCGGTGATATCAGCGGCAAAATGGGCATTGTTGGCGCCCTGCACATCGCCAAGGAGCGATTATATGAACTATAGCAGCAGTGGGATACTGTGCAGAAGATGCCTGGATCAGGATGTGGATGATAAGAACCTGCGAGAGTATTTGGATGGTTATGCTGCGTCCCTGCCGCCGGAAATCCGTACGCCGGAGAAAGAATATGTGCTCAGGCTTTCTATATGCGAAGCATGTGCTCAACGTATACAATTTACCTGTACCCAGTGCGGCTGCTACATACAGGCTAGGGCTGCCAAGCGAATGCAAAAATGTCCCTTGCCCGGCACTACCAAATGGGGTGCTTATGTGGGATACGAGGCAGAATAAGTTGTCGGCTTGGAAAGCTGTACAACACTTAGCTATGTGGAGGGACTGTCTATGAAGTTTGGATACTGCACCGGCATGAGCGCAAAGGATCCAGACGGTACCGGCTATGAGCGCATCCCCCTCTTAAAGCAGATGGGCTACGATTTTGTGGAGCTTCCGCTGGCTCAGGTCATGAGCCTGAGTGAGGAGGCTTTTGCAACAGGACCCCTTCAGCTGATTAAAGAAACCGGTGTGCCTTGTCTGCGCATGAACAGCTTCATCCCAGGAAGTTACCGCCTGACCGGCCCCAACGCAGATCACTACAGCACTTTGGAATATGCCAAAGCCGCCATGGAACGTGCAGAGCGGCTCGGAGCAAAGGTCCTTGTATTTGGTTCCTCCGGTGCAAGAAACCGACCCCTGGGCACAAGTCTTCAACAAGGCCTTGACCAGTTGGCTTCATTGTTTACGCAGCTAGCACCCATTGCAGCAAGTCATGGCATCACCATTGCCATTGAGCATTTGAACAAGCTGGAATCCAATATGATCAACCGCTTTTTAGAGGGGTGTGCTTTGGCCCGGCAGTTGAATGATCCATGCATCGGTGTGCTTTGGGATACGTACCATATGAGCCTTTCTGATGATTCCTGCACCAGCGTGCTAAATAGTGGCAGTCTTTTACAGCATGTGCATGTAGCCAGAACCTTAGGCCGCAGCCTGCCCTGCCATGGGGATGATGAGGATTACGGCCAGGTGTTTGAAGTACTGCAGCACATAGGCTATGACGGAACCGTTAGCCTAGAGGCTGTAGTCAGACAAGATTTTGAGAAAGAGGCTGCGGAAGCCCTAGCGGTATTGAAAGCATTTGTGGAATGAGTATATGCTATATAAAGCAACCATCCCGGCCGGAGTATGCTCCATGAGGGATGGCTGTTTTTTTGCGTTTTTTTGAAGTCTTAGTAATGTACGATTAACCGCCATAGGGAGGGGGGTAAAACGGATGTTGGGAGGTTGATATGACTGTGACCTGGCTTATTCTACATCCAGCGGTGTCTTATAATCAGGTGCCGGAAAAGCATCTGACAAAAGCTGAAGATCATGGGCATCCAGGGGAATGTGCAACATGGCTGCATTCTCCCGCACATGGGTAAGGCTGCCCGCTTTGGGGATAGGAATCAAATCTTGATCCCTCAAAATAAAGCCCAAAAGTACCTGAGCCGGGGTAATTTGATGCTTCTGTGCCACCGACTGCACTGCCCGGCTTTTAAACAGATCAGGTTTCAGCAGGCTTTCTTGAGCCAGCGGGCAGTAGGCCATCACTGGAATACGATGCTCCTTCAGCCAGGGAAGCAGCTCATATTCGATGCCCCTGGAGCCCAAGTGATACAGCACCTGATTGACAGCACAATTTTCACCACCGGGTATGCGAAACAGTTCTTTCATATCTGCCGTATCAAAGTTGGACACGCCCCAGTTTTTGATCAGTCCCCTTGACTTTAGCTCCTCCATGCAGGTAACGGTCTCTTTAAGAGAAACACCTCCACGCCAGTGAAGCAGGTATAGGTCTAAAAAATTGACACCTATGCGTTTTAATGAGTTTTCAGCGCTTCGGAAAATACGGCTCCTGCCTGCGTTGTGGGGGTATACTTTGGATACAAGGTACACATCCCCCCTGGGAATATCCCGGACGGCTTCCCCCACCAGGCTTTCAGAGAGGCCCTCTCCGTACATTTCGGCGGTATCGATCATGGTCATCCCAAGGCGAATCCCTTCACGGAGGGCTTTTATTTCATCCCCCCGGCGTGCGGGGTCTTCCCCCATTTTCCAGGTCCCTTGACCCATGCGCGGCAGGCTCATACCATATCCTCCTTTTGCAGGGGTGTAACTTTGCTACCCCAAATAAGGGAAAGCCCCCTTGGCAATCCCTTATAACAGTTTGATCAGCCGTACATAAAAGCGCACCAGGTCATACAGCTTGCTTAGCTGTATCCGCTCGTTATTGGCATGTATGGTGGCCCGATCCTCTTTTGTCATGGCCAAAGGTGAAAACCTGTACACATGATCGCTGATGGCGCAAAAATGGCGGGAGTCACTGGCAGCCACCATCAGGTATGGTGAAACCACAGCACCCTGCCAGGTCTGGCCAATGGCTGTATATAGCTTTTCCCAGGCTTCCCCTTCTGCAGGTGAGCAAGGCGATGGATTGTTACCATTGGCGATGGTAGCAGACACACGGCTGTCATTCACAGCCTTTTCGACATAAGCTTTGGCACTTTCCACGGTATCGCCGCCGATGAGTCTTAGGTTGGCTCCAACTGTAGCCTTAGGCGGCAGTACGTTGTGGGCAGGACTGCCGGACATAAGGGTAAAGGCGCAGGTGGTGCGTACCAGAGCGTTCATTTCTCCGCCCTTCTTTTTGCACAGCATGTCAAGTACTGGTGCAAAGCACCACAGGTTGGCAAAGATCATGCGGTATGCAAAGGTGGAACGGCGGCCTAGGGTATCGAACATTTTCGTCACAGCCGGGGTCAACCGGAAGGGGAAGGGATGATTTTCCACCTTGGTTATCGCCTGCGCCACCACACCTACAGCCGTATGGGGCGGAGGGGTGGAGGCATGCCCACCAGAGGACACTGCCTCAAAATTGATGTTAGTCAGGCCCTTTTCCCCAAGGCCGATCAAAGCACAAGGCTCCTTAACACCGGGGAATACATTATCCACCACCGCACCGCCTTCATCCAATACAAAGGCAGGGGTTATACCCCGGCGTTTGAGCTCCGCCACAATGGCTGGTGCACCATGGCCGAAGATTTCTTCATCCCCCGCAAAGGATAAATACAGGTCGTTTTCCGGAATAAACCCTTCCGATATCAAGTGTTCCGCAGCTTCCATCACGCCAAGCAGCGTGCATTTTGTATCCAGCGTGCCCCGGCCCCAAAGCACCCCGTTTTCAATTTCTCCAGAAAAGGGAGGCTTATCCCAGGTGGACTCTTGAACGGGCACTACATCGTAATGGGACATGAGCACACCGGGCTTGTCACTATTTTTGCCCGGCCAGCGGTATAAAATCCCCCGGTCGCCAATGCGCTCCTGAGTCAGCTTTTCATGAAGACGGGGATAAAGCTTTTTAAGCAGCTCCGGAAACTCCTCAAAGACCTGCTGATCTTCCTTGGATTTATCAAGATAGGAGATGGTCTTCATCTGAATGATGGCCTGCATGTCTTTGGCGATCCGGTCTTCATACAGCTTCACTTCCAAGGGGGCAACAGCCTTTTCCTGTTGGGGCTTAAAAGCCAGCGTCCTAACAACAATTACAGCAATCAGCAAAGCAAGTGCGGCAAGGATCAAATAAAGAAGCATTGTGTAATCCTCCTTTAGAGCAGATTCATTTTATATAGTATTCTGGCGGCACCGATAGCCACCAAGGCCCCCACCGGCACTAAGATGCCAACGGAGGAGCTAAGGCCCGGCGCAATCAGAAACAGTGCAATCATCAAAAGCAGCGGTGTCAAGGCTAACTTCCAGTTTTTTGATACATATACCACTGCCAAGGCCCCAAACAAAGATGGCAGGATGTTGGCAAAGGCGGGCTTCAGCACGGCTGATTCCAGTACAGGCTGCAAATAAGACAGCAGCAGAACACCCAAGGCCAGAATGAGTGTATTGACAATGGCGGAGGATGCCACGGCAATGGTGGAGATAACATCTCCCTCCTCCGTTCCCGGCTTGACCTTTGCTGCCTCCATGGCGTTTAAGGCACAGGGCACTTTCAGGTTGGTGAGGTTGCCGGTGATAAAGCCCAGGTACGAACCGCCGGAGCCCAGCATGGGGGTAAAGGTAAACACCTCAATGATTCCAACCGTCCAGAAAATAGGCGCCACGCTTAATAAGCCCTTTAGCACATGAGTCATGCTGGGCCATGCGTCATAATATACGCAGATAGCAGCAGGCGCCATGAGCATTATCAATATCCCACCAGCCACCCAAATGCGGCCGTAAAAATGAACTGCTTCCCTGTAAGGCTTTTTCATATACACTCCTCCTTACTGCATCAAGGCCGTGATAGGGATAGAAAGCGCCATGGCTCCCAGCATGCTGATGGGCAATGCATACTGTTCCAACCATGTGACTTTGGCCTTGTTGATGAGCAAGCCGCAAATGCTCATCAGCACTGCGGAAACAAGTGCTACTACAAGGGGGATAAACCCAGGCAGTCCATTGCGTACATCAGCAAACAGCATGCCAAGGAAGGCGGCAATCATGCCCAAAAACAGGCTGGTGAGCACCGCGTCACCCCACTTTTCATCCTTGTTCTTTAAATTCATAACACCGGACTGAATCTTTTTAAGGCCAAATAAAATCACAAATATGCCTGGGATGATGCCTAAAGTCATCACCCATGCAATGGCCGTAAAGGCTTTGGGATCGGTGATGGTGCTGCTCAGGCTAAGCTGCATTCCCTTGGCTGTGGCCGTAGCAGCCGGCAATTCATAGGTCACTGCACCCAGCACGCTCAGGCGAAGCCAGGGCCAGGGCAGGCCAAGAAAAGCTGACAAAGAGATCACACCAACCAATATAGCAGCTGCCGGCGCAATCGTAAATACAGCGCTGGAGGCGATGGTCTTTTTCAGCACCGATGCAGAAATGTTCAGTTCCCTGGCCCGTTTATAAGCGCGGTATAAAAAATAACCCGACTGGCTAAGCACAAAGAGAATCACAATACTGGTCACCCCATAGAGAAACCCGCTGTTGACATTGAATTCCCTCACAGGCGCTCCCCCTTTTCACATGGCATACGTTCAAATTTATGGAATTGAATATTTTTATGTATTGTAACAGTTTACATATGCAAAGTCCAGCCCAAGAGGGCTCCGCCCTCTGGACTTCCGCCAAAGGGACAACGCCCCTTTAGATACCTATTCATGGGATGTAAGAGCATCCTTATCAAAAAGCGGATAGAAAGAGCAATTGCCATCAAATGATCAAAACAAGTTTGCGCAAGTGAGCCGATCCGTACAATGAACACATTAGTCAACCATATTAACCTGTAGATTGTTTCATGCGCCCGATTTTTGCATCTTCTTTTTATTTATGGTAGAATCGAAAGAAATATCCATATGCGGTTGCGGCAGTCATTTACAAAAGCTTTCGGAGGTCATGTGAAAAAGACCATTCATCTTGCGTCAAGTGTCCTGTTGTTTATCATCCTTGCCTGCGGCGGGTTGCTGTTTGCGTATGCGCTGGATACATATCATCAAATACAGCTTACAAATAAAATCAACTCGGGGTACATATCCCCCGCATCTGCGTGGTTTACACTGAAAAGTGGCATGCTTATCACGCCCGAAGAAGCTTCAGCCCAGCTGGAAAGTGGATGCCTGTTGTATTTCAAACCTAATGCCACCTCAAATTTGCTGTACCTGTATGGCATCCAAGGCACGACTGCCTTTCCATTAAAAGAAGGCCGCCAACTCTCAGTAACTGATTTTCAAAGCGGCGCTTCCCTTGCCATGGCAGGGACGAAGGTCCAGAGTAGCCTAGTCCCCGGATCAGCATTGCTGATTGAAGGTATGGAAGCATCCATTACCGGTATCCTCGGCTTGCGTCTACCCAGCATGCTGGATACCATGCGCATTGTACTGCCAAGTCCAGCGCTTCGCGCCGCCTTGACATCCGGGATATGGATCATAGACGGGAATGACACAGGCCGCATCGAACAAAGCTGGCAGAACATTGAAGACCATCTACCTCCATCAGCATACAATCGCATACCCGTAGAATACATGGGCACATTCCACTTGGGCAGGAGCACGGTCATACTGCCGGTGGTATTAACTGGCCTTTCCCTATCCGTGCTTTGCGCATTTTTCGCCCTGGCTGCCTTTTGGTTTCACTGCCAAAAACAGCTGATATCAGTCTTTATCCTATTGGGCCTTACCAACAGAAAAATCATATGGCAGCTCGGCAAACGTCTTGTATGGCTGGTGGCGGCAGGCTTGTTTTGCGGCGGTCTTGCAGGCGCGCTGCTGGGTCTGCTCTCTTTTCCCGGCGCGGCTATTCAGTGGCTGGCTTCTTCCATATGCTCTGCCAGCCTGACGGTCTTGCTGCTGTACATCATCTTAGGCAACACATTGACAAAATGGACCGTAAAGGAAATCAGGGGGTGATGGCATGTGGGCTAAAGAAGCCCTGCGGGGGCTAAAAAACAATTTGTTGTTTTCCTTACTGGTGATCCTGCAGCTGTCTGTCGGCTTGATTCTTGTCAACATACTGGTTCAGAACATGAACACCTTTCAGGCATCCTACCCGGATAATGAAAATCTGCAGAATCAGCATGCATTTTACACACTGACCGATCCTTTATATGGTGAGGAAGAAGATGCATATTACAAAGGCAGCAATGGCCTGAACCGGCTGAAGCCCTTTATTCACGAGTTGGAGGAAAACGCACTATACACTTACTATATTTGCGGCACTTACCCCGTTGCCATCGGAAGCGTTCAGTACAATACAAAGCATGCCGGTCAGCGCCTGATGTCTGATTTCCCTATCCGACTGAAGGAAGGCCGCCTCTTTCGATCAGAGGAATATGTTTATAGAAACGGAGTCATACCCATCATCATCGGCCCAAGATTATCAACAATAAACAATGGAGGAGAGATTGTAAGTACATATGCTGTCGGCCAGCAGCTTACGGGGTATTACTTTGGCATGCTAACAACCTATCAGGTGGTGGGTATGGCTGCGGAAAACAGCCATTTTCCCATCAGTGATACGGAAGAATATCTTGATCAATACATCATTATTCCGGCGCTCCGTTTTGATAATCCGCCAACGAATGAAAAAGAGAGCATGATGCAAAAAGAAGCATACCGCCAATATGCAAGCGGAACGTTTCGACTATCAGGCCATGATCAGTTTGGAGCCTTGACCCTGTTCTTGGATACGCTCCGCAATAAATACGGTATATTCGAAATGAGCTTTATCGACTTAAAACCAGCCAAGCTCTCCTTTTTCCTTTTTACCTTTCACGAGCAAGCCCAGTTGGTAAGTATGCTCACCACAATGGCCTGCCTGTTTGCCCTGGCCAGTATCGGGATGATGATGGATGTCAGCGTACGCCAAAGCACCCGCCGGTATGCCGTACTCCTGATCTATGGTGCATCCTTCCGACAGATTGCCTGCTATGTGATTGGTGAAGCCATTGTATCCCTTTTCTTTGCGTCCATGGCCGCTATCGGGGCGCTGGCCTGGTTTTTCGGCGAGATTGTATCCATCAGCATGCCGGTATTCTTTGCGGCTCTTGTGCTGTGCGTGTTATGCACCCTGCCCGGGCTGTGCAGGCTTGTTCAAAATGAGCTTCCTCAAATAACAAAGGAGGTAGTGTGATGGCTATCATTACTTTGCAGCATATCATTAAATCCTTTCTCAACGGAAAGCGCGTCCTACATGTGCTCAATGATTTGGAGCTTACGGTGGAAGAAGGCGAAATGGCGGCCATTATGGGCCGCAG
>JAEYQQ010000140.1 GCA_023409955.1 Bacillota bacterium
GGATAAGCAGGTGGTCATCAAACGCAATGCCAGGCTCATCGGGCCGGCGGCATATCCCATTGTGATTGCGAAAAAGGTAGTTATTTAAAACTGGGTGCTGCACTAAGGCGCTGCCTATTTCCCTCACCCGGCCAGCAATGGCTTACTGCCCAGGTTTAACCAACATACCAAAGCGCATGCGGGCATACCATGCAACCGCAGGCAACTAATGGGTCTGTAAATGGCTTTTGATTGTTCAGCCACTCCCCAAAGGAGGATTACATATTATGAAGATTTTGTTTACCGCCAGCGAATGCGTACCCTTTTGCAAAACAGGGGGCCTGGCTGATGTGGTAGGTGCCCTGGCGCCTGTTCTGGCCCAAGCCGGCCATGATGTTCGGGTCATGCTGCCCATGTATACCGTGACCCCCCATGCGTATAAGGAGCAGATGACCCATGCGGTGGACTTTGAGATCCGCCTGGGCTGGCGGCATCAATACTGCGGCATTGAGCAGCTGGTGCAAGACGGTGTTACATACTACTTTATAGACAACAAGTATTATTTTGACCGGCCTTATGTGTACGGGCTGGGGGGCGACGAGTTTGAACGCTTCGGCTTTTTCAACCGTGCGGTGCTAAATGCGCTGCCGCTTTTGAATTTCTGGCCTGACATTCTTCACGCCCATGATTGGCAGTCGGGTATGATTCCGGCGCTTCTGCGCATTCAGTACGACCATCTGCCAGCCTATCATTCCATCCGTACGGTGTTCACCATCCACAACCTGCAGTATCAGGGTATATTCAGCATCAAGGATGTGCAGGATGTGCTGGGTCTTGGCGATAGCCTATGGACTGCCGATAAACTGGAATGCTATGGCTGTGCCAATTTTTTAAAGGCTGCTTTGGTGTATGCCGACCGCATTACCACGGTAAGCTATTCCTACGCTCAGGAGATTCAAACTGCCTTTTACGGCGAGCGGCTGGATGGGCTGCTAAGGGCCCGGCAGAATGTATTGTCAGGCGTTTTAAACGGCATCGACGTCAAGGAGTACGATCCCGCAAAGGACCCCTATATTGCCAAGACCTACACCGCCGATGATATGGACGGTAAGGCGGTCTGCAAGGGAGCCCTGCAGGAGCAGCTTGGGCTCGAAGTTCGGCCCGATGTGCCGCTGATTGGCATGGTGGGGCGGCTGAGTAACCAAAAGGGTTTGGATCTTTTGGATTATGTGTTCAGTGACATCATGGGGGAAGATGTGCAGTTGGTGGTACTGGGCATGGGTGACGGCCGGTATGTAGACCTTTTTTCTTGGGCGGAGCAGCAGTATCCGGGCAAGGTGGCTGCCCGTTTCACCATGGATCATGAACTGGCTCACCGGATTTATGCCGGTGCGGACCTGTTCTTAATGCCCTCCCAGTTTGAGCCCTGCGGCCTTAGCCAGATGATGAGCCTGCGCTATGGCACGGTGCCCATTGTTCGGGAGACCGGCGGCCTGCGGGATACGGTGCTATCCTACAACAAATACAACGGGGAAGGCAACGGCTTCACCTTTTTCAACTACAATGCCCATGACATGCTGGCCACCATCCGCAGGGCACTGCGCTACTTTAGGGAGAAGAAGGATGTCTGGCATACCCTGATGCAGCGGGGCATGCAGGGGGATTACAGCTGGACGCACTCCGCCAAGGAGTACTTGAGCCTTTACGATGCCATGCTGGCAGATCGGGAAAAGACCCAACCGCCAGAAGACCAGGAGAATAGGATAAACCGTAAACCTAGTAAAACCATAAAGAAAGCCCACGAGCATAAGGAGGAACAAAGCGCCGGTATGGATAAGGATCAGGCGCAAAAGATAAAGCCCGATAATGGGGATGATCATCATTCAGAAAAGGATTACTCCAGCGCCCCCTCCCGGCCGCCCCGGAATACCAAGAAGAATCGGCCGGAGCACGCAATGGAATCCCTTTCTGATTTGCAAAGCCTAAAGGATGAGGTGGACGCAAAAGAGCCGGTGAAGCACCGCAAGCAGCCTCAAAGGAACGACGAGCCCCTGCCCCCTACCATGGCCGACGGCATTGATGGCATTCCGGAGATGCCAATCACCCCGCCACGCAAAAGGCGAACCCATGCAGGTGAAGGCGGAGAAGAGTAAACCATATCGTATGACTGCACCATGGCTTATGCCAGGTGCAGTCTTTTTTATATTCCTACCAAGCAGTAGATAGCAGGCTCAAGTGTTTCGAAAATTATTGTATATATGAATGCATATATGCCTCCCTTTACCAATACATTGTTAGTGCAGTTGGACAAGGGGGCATACATATGAGAAAGATTTGGGACCTGATCAAAACCATAATCGTTTTTTTCGGTGCAGTGGCACTTTTATCACTGGTCGTGTCTGGTGTATGGTATGCCATCGACCCCAAAGACGGAAGCTTTCCATTTATCAAAGCTGTGCTCCATTTTCTTGGGACAGGCAGCATGACAAAACCGCCCTCCGTGCTGGATGCAGTCATTGCGCTAGCAGGTGTCACCGCCATTTCCCTTTTTGCTGCCTGCTTTGCCTTTCATATGGTATGGCGGAATGCCCTTACCCTTGGTAAAACAGTCACCCTCAAATGTATCAATGATAAGCTGTATGCCTGCATTGCCGTTACAGCAAGAAAAGATGTGTACAACCTGAGCGTTTTTATGTCTTACAATGATCAAAGCCATATCCTGCAGCCCCTAAAGGACATTAAGGTCATGCCCATGCTAATTAGGGGTTCCCGGTTCGTAGCGGAGTTTCCTATTGATTACACCACCCATCTTTTGTATGCCCTGCGGGACATGTTCAGCCATGGAAAAGGCGGTGAAATCTTTGTCATCGCCAAGGGAACCAACAGAAGCTGCAGCCGGCAGAGCAGCACATGCAAAAAGCTTCATATAACAGACTTTATCATCAAGCAGGCACCCGGTTCAGCTGATTCTGGACTGTGGATTCGCAACAGGATTATCAAGGGCCGCATGCCCGTGGATATCAAAAAGGTGCAGGTTGTCCATGGCGAGGCCATCCAGGTCATGCCGCTTTCCATCAGGCCTGCGTCAAGGCTGATTCAGGGCATGCAGGTGGAGGTGGACTTTACAAAGCGAAACGACGATGGCAGTAAGGATCCCTTTGTTTCAGCTTACATCAACTACAACGATGCACCGCAAAACTGGCAGGAGCTGTATAGCAATAACGCCACGCTGGAATTTGACATCATGGGGGATGGGAACATTAAAAAATGCATGTTGGAAGTCAAGTTCGGTATGCGGCTAGAGAAGCTAATTGAGTATTCGATTACATGCGGCAGCGACGGTATGCTCAGGCATATATCCATCAATCTTCAGGAAGAATGCAACAGCCTTTTTGGTCTGGAGGCATTGGCGGATATTCGGGAAATTTGCTTTGTCGTATTTGAAGCGGACCAGGCAGAAAACAAGACAATGAGCTTTAGCGTCATGGACCTTTGCGTTGCGCTTGCTTAAACCTTCTTCCATGTACGCACAAGACATATTTTCCGCTCCTTGGGGCATGCTACTTGCATGCAGCATTTTGAAGGGGCGGAATTACTTTGACCAGAGAAGCATTTTTTGAGATGCAGATGCAGGCTTTACGAAGCCTCCGGGCGGACATGGAGGAGCATCAGCGAAACCCCATGGTGCTGGATTCCATGCGGGATGAAATGGAAAAACAGTATCAGGCCTTACTGAAAAAGCAGGCCGAATGGGAAAACGGCGGGTTCTGGACGCCGGAAAACGAGCGCAAATATAACGAAAAGTATAAAGGTATGTAAGCCTGGGCGGTAAAAGCCCAGGCTTTTCACTTAATGTTCCATTACACATGTAAATTGTTGTTTGAAATCCCTTTATTGATGAAATATAATGGATGCATCATCCGTTAATTGGATAACAAGAAGCATTTTGTCAGGGAATAAATGACACATCCTTGGGCGACGAGCATATGCAGGAGAAGAATGTATGGGCATACAAAAGCTTTTCAAATCCGGAGGAGCAAAACAGGAGCGAGAGGCCAAGCGTGTCGTCATCGGCGCGATACCTGTTGGCGGAGCAGAGAAAATGCAATCATCCATGGAGGAAGAATCCTACAGCGATGAAATGCAACAGCCGGCTCGCCGCAAAAGCTATCATTTTCATGGGGCTGCGGATGCCTTTGAAACCCATGGCGGATACATGGCGGCCATTAAAAAGATTGCACCCTGGG
>JAEYQQ010000172.1 GCA_023409955.1 Bacillota bacterium
CTGCGCCGCCGTGCTTGGCCAGCACCATGGTGATGGCCGCTGTCAGCGTCGTCTTGCCGTGGTCAACGTGACCGATGGTGCCGATGTTCACGTGCGGCTTGTTGCGCTCAAACTTTTGCTTGGCCATGGGAAAGTCCTCCTTCGTTGTGGCTGGTTAATCGCCTGAAATCAATCCGGCTGCAGAGTGATGCGGTTGGAGCGGGTGATGGGAATCGAACCCACGTAGCTAGCTTGGGAAGCTAGAACTCTACCATTGAGCTACACCCGCATGTCCGCATATCTCATGCCAGTCAAAGTTAATTGTAACGATTCCCAGCTTTTTTGTCAACAGCGATTTAATGATTCTCCTCCAGGAACTTTTCCAGCTTTCGCTTGACCCTTTGCAATGCATTGTCGATGGATTTCACGTGGCGGCCCAGATTTACTGCGATTTCCTGATAGCTTTCGCCATCCAGGTAAGCAGCCAGCACCTCCTGCTCCAGGCTGGAGAGCACCTCGTCAATCTTGTCACGTATGCTCATCAGGTCCTCTTGGCTGATGAGCAGCTCCTCCGGGTTGGTGGCCCGGCCTTCAATGATGACATCCAACAACGTGCGGTCGGATTCTTCATCATACAGCGGTTTGTTAAGGGAGACATAACTGTTCAGTGGAATATGCTTTTGTCTGGTGGCGGTTTTGATGGCAGTAATGATCTGACGAGTGATGCAAAGCTCCGCAAAGGCGCGAAAGGAGGACAGCTTGTCATGCTTGAAGTCACGTATGGCCTTATACAGGCCAATCATACCCTCCTGTACGATATCCTCATGATCTGCACCGATGAGGAAATAGCTGCGGGCTTTAGACCTCACAAAATTTTTGTACTTATTCAGCAAGTGCTCCAAAGCGGTGCCGTCGGCCTCCTGGGCCATGGTGACAATCTCTTCATCCGTAAGGCCGGCAAAGAGATTATCATTTCCAGGCACCAGGCTGTCGGCTTCATCCCTGGGCATCATGCTACGGTTTTGCTCCGTCATCCCATTCCCTGCCCTTTGTAAACGTTTTTACCTTTTAGTCCTGGCATTAAGCACAGCATACATTAGAATGCCCGCTGCCACAGAGGCGTTCAACGAACCAATCTTGCCCTTTAACGGCAGGGTTACAGACCTGTCACTGTTGGATAGCACCAGGCGGCTGATGCCCTCACCCTCCGAACCGATCACCAATGCCAAAGGTCCAGTAAGGTCAGCCTTGTGGTAATCCTCACCCTCCATGGTGGCGGCGGTGATCCAAAGTCCAGCCTTTTTCAGATCCTGCAGCGTTCTTGTCAGATTGCCAACCCTGGCCACTTTCACATGCTCCACAGCCCCAGCAGATGCCTTGACAGCTGCAGGAGTCAAGCCTACTGAGCGCCTTTCCGGCACGATGACGCCATGGGCGCCAACGCATTCGGCAGTACGTATCACAGCCCCAAGATTGTGAGGATCGGTGATGCCGTCCAGCAAAATCAGAAAAGGATCTTCTCCCATTTCCTTGGCCTGCGCCAGCATATCTTCCACAGTTGCATATTTATAAGCAGAAGCAAAAGCCAAAAGGCCTTGATGGTTTCTAGTAATCTCATCCAGGCGCGCTCTATCCACTTCCTGTACGGGGATTCTGGCTTCCCGAGCCATGGCAACGATTTCCTTGGCAGAGCCACTCAAATCCCCTTTGGCAACCAGGAGCTTTTCGATGTCACGTCCGCTTTTTATAGCCTCCCGAATCGGGTTGCGGCCGGAAAGCAGGTTTTCTTTGGGATCAATGGACTCTTCCTGGTATACAGGAGCGGCAACAGGTACTGCCGGCTTGAACTCATGACGCTTGTAGGCTGGCTCAAGCTGCTGCTCACGGGCAGGAGCCGGACGGCCAAAACGCTTTTCCCCATCCCCATTTTCAGGACGTGCACGGAATGCAGGCTTATCTGAGCCAGATCGGAAATTTTCTCCGGAAGCAGGCCGGCCATAAGGCCGCTTTTCCCCCTGGGCACTTTCCGGACGGCCGCGGTACGCTGGCTTATCTGTGCCAGAACGGAAATTCTCTCCGGATGCAGGCCGGCTGTAAGGCCGCTTTTCCCCCTGCGAACTTTCGGGACGGCTGCGGTATGCTGGCCTTTCGACACTGGACCGGAAATCGGATCTGGGTGACGGATGCCCATAAACACGCTTTTCTCCGTCCCCATTTTCAGGGCGGGAACGAAAGGCGGGCTTATCACCAGCAGGGCGGCCATATGGCTTCCTGCCTCCCTGGGCATTGTCGTTTCTACCCCTGAATGAAGGCTTGTCTCCCTCCACCCTGGGCCCATCGAAGGTTTTGCCTGGACGGGCTGATGCGGGTTTTCCGGTTTTTTGTACACTGCTGCTCCTGGCACCTGTTTTGTAGTGAGCGCCCTCGTCATCCCAGGAACCCTGGGCCGCGTGGTCCTTTTTCTTCTTGTCGTAATCCTTGTAAAAAGCCATTGGCTCGTCCTCCTAAATTTTGACCACGCGGGGCGCCGTTACCCCTGTATGGATTGTAAAAGTGTTTCCCGTTCTTTTCTGATGTAGGCCATTTTACCGCAAGTTTTTTCTCCTTCCGGGCATGGACCGCAAAGGCATCCAGGTCCGGCTTTCTCAAACAAAAGCGGCGCTGCTGCAAGGCAAAGCCTGTGCATTTCCCTGGCCATGGCTCTGATTTCCCATTGCGCCCGGCTGCACATGCGCAAAGCAAAAAAATGGTGCAGCTCCCTGACGTTCATGGTCATGATCAGCCTGGTTTCACATGCACCAGGGAGCACAAAGCGTGCATCCTCATTGCCTTGTTCCCCTGTTCCCAACTTTTCCTGCCAACCCTCGTACCATTTCTGCATCAAAGCCATCTGTTTTTCATACTCCATAACGGCTTCCTTCCCAAGTTCACGAATGCGGGGAGGGATGATGTAGGAAAAACCACCTGCATATGATACATACCGCTGACTTTGCACACTGAAACTTGCAATGCGATGCCGGGTCAATTGTGCCAGCAGTATACGGCTGACCCCCTCCACGGCAAAAGTAAAGGAAGCATGCTCCATCACAGAGTCGTGGCCCATGTCCATCAACCGCTTGATGAAAGCACTTTGATCCTTTTCCTCGATACGCTTTTGCAGCGTATCCACATCCGCTCGGGAGTAGCATAGCCTAGCCCCCAAGGCGACAAGCTCCTGCATATCAGCGGTATGGCGCAAGAGCGCTACCTTTAATTGGCTTTGAGCCATGCAACTCCTCCTTAGTACTTTTCTAGGATGCAGCTTCTTCCTGACAAAGGGCATATATCTCCCGAAGCCTATCATGCTTCCCTGTCAGGTACAAATAGCCAATCAGTGTTTCCAACCCCGTTGCCTGACTGTAATTTGCGGGGTCCTGGTTCTTGGGCGCCCCATGGCGGGAGTGGGCATTTCTACCCCTGCGCACAAGGTCCGCTTCCTCTGCTGAGAGTACTTCCATGACACGTTTCAATGCCTCAGCCTGCGCCTTGGCGTTCACCATTTTCACCGCGGCACAGTGCATGTTGTGAACATTTTTTCCTGTGTACAATAGGCCGGTGCGCACCATCAGATCCCATACGGTATCCCCAATATAGGCCAGCTGCAAAGGGCTGAAAAGCCGTGCCTCCTGCCCTGGAACCGTTTCGGGCATATCAAGCAATTCCTTCGCCTCCTGTGCATAGGTGGTTTTATTATAGCAGATACGCAACGCCAGCACAACGCCAGAGTTTTCAAGAAAAAATCCTGCCGGCTGATACTGCCGGCAGGATATGCTCAATCTTCTAAAATCGCCTGTTGATGATGGACATGATCAAGTCGCCATTATTAAATATCCTTGCCATAGCACTTTGCTGTATCATATCACTGAACTGCTCAAAGGGCACAACGGTCATCATAAGGGGCACCAGCGCAAATACCGCGTAGCAGATTACCACACCCCGCAGTGCACCAAACACACCTCCGACCAACCAGTCCAACTGCTTAAGCAACGGAAAATGGAAAACACAGCGAAGCATATTGATCAGCACGGACATCAAAAGAAATAATACAGCAAAGCATACAAAGAAACACAGTATGTTAATGGATACGGCTACGATGGTCTGATTTACGTATTCCGCCACCGTGCTGATACCCGCCTGGGAAAAAACCTGATTCTGTAGGTTGTGCTGCAGGATCGTATCCATAGGCGCAGGCAACGAAATGTTCTGCATAATGCTGTCTATGGCGCTTTGCGACAGTGTACTGACCTTTGCAACCGACAGTTCCAAGTCGCCTAAGCGAGAGGCGGCATCCGTATAGTGGATCAGCGATCTTGCCAGGTCTTGGTTGTTCTGGATTCCATTTGCTATCTGCGGATATATCAAAAAAGAACCCACCAGCGCCAGCAAAACTGCGCCCATGTTAAGTACCGATTGTATAAATCCACGATAGAATCCCCACAGCACACTGAGTGCGATGATGGCAATGATAACATAATCCACAATATTCAATGAAATCCTCCTCTCAACCTGTAAAGGCTAGGGCATGGCCACAGCATATACCGCATCTCCGCTGGCCAAAATGGCGTTCCCATTTGCTGTCATACCAAGATAGTCAGTAGGCGCTTCCATATTTGCAGGCCTGTTCAGGGCTGAAAACCGCTGGGTTCCCATGTTAGCCATATAAATATAGTTGGATGAGAATGCGTAGATCGTCTTGTTCAAAACAGATACTCCCACACAGGCCGACGGGAGGGTGTAACGCTTGTCCGTAGTACCGGACAGCAGCCGTACCTCACGGATGGCATACTGGTTGGTGGTTTGGGCAGATGGTGCCAGCAGCAGCAGCGCGTCTCCCTTTTCAGGCCTCTCACTAGCCACCAGCTTCCAGCCGTATACCAGGATGGAGGAATTCGCCTCTTCCACACCCTTGTAGTTGAATGTCCGCATTTGGCGGGTGGTCACAACCCTAAGCTTTTGGTTGTCATACAGCACCTTATAGGGCATTGTCTCATTTAGCGAGATTTCCCCGGTGTTCATTTGCCCCACTTCAAAGGTGTTGAGCACATAATTGGCAGCAGTTCCAAACATATCCAGGGCCAGAGTCCAGATATACTGACCCTCATTCCCATAAAACCCCACATCCAGCATCATGCGGGTGGAAAACGCATCGGCCTCTTCGTCAATCGGCGTACCGTTCATGTCACGAATCACAAGCCTGGGGGCCGTATCCTCGCCGATAACAGCGGCTGCGTACTTTGCACCGATACGGGCAAATTGCACCTGCTGACCCAGGTTGTCATTATGTGTTGCCTGGCCGTTCTGGTTTAGTATATATAGCTGGCTTCCCACCCAGGCCACAATGGCATTAGGCCCTGCAGAAAAAGAAGCCCCAGCCCCAATGACAAAAGACCAGCGGGGCGAGCCGGAGGTGGTGATACAATGAATGGCTGCACCGTCATAATACAGCACATAATCGCCAAAAGGAGTAACATTTTGGCTTGAAAGGCATGGCAGCATCACTGCCTTTGCTTCGCTTGGTTCGCCTGAGCGCCGGACAACGCCAATAATCAACACAGCAATCACTGCCACCAGTATGATGGCTATCAGTATCATCCAGCGATTTGATTTTTGACTTTCCGGTTGCCGTCTTTGCATGCCTGGCTCCTTTGGGCGGTTGAGACTCCCTTTATGCAACGATACATCCCAGGATTTTCGTGCCGCCATCTTCCTAAACGCGGTTTTCACACCGCCTTGCATCGTTCTGTAGAATTTCTGCCTATCTATTATAGTAAACAACCGGAAAAGACGCAATCTTCTTTTCTTGCATGGAGCCATGGCTTAAGCCAAGCATTGTCAACAACCAAAAAGAAAGGGAGCGCGAGTTAACGCACTCCCACTGTCCTTGTTTTAAATTGCTGCCAGCTTGATAATTGCATGTGCAAAAATCTGGACATTCTTCATCAAACCATCAATGGTCATATATTCGCCTGCCTGGTGTGCTAGCTCTTCATCATCAGGGAAGAGCGCACCAAAGGCTACGCCTTCCTTCAAGCATCGGGCATAAGTGCCGCCGCCGATAGCAATGGCCTTTTTGGGAAGACCCGTTACCTCATGGTACGCATCTAACAGGGATTGTACCAATTGGCTGCCTTCCGGCACATGATGGGGCTCTTTAGAGAATTTTGATACGATCTCAAGACCAGAAGGCGCGACCTCCCGGGCAATGGATTTCATGATCATTTCGGGGTTGGCCATAACAGGATAACGGATATCCAGCGTAGTCTCTACTGCTTCACTGTCGGCCTTGAGGATGCCGATATTTAGCGTCAGAGGTCCGGACAGCGTATCGCTGACGGCAATGTTCAAAGAAGTGCCGTCATATTCCGTTCCAATCACTTGAGCAAGATTCAAAAGAGCACCTTGGACCCCAAGATGCGCCAGCACCTTCAAAAGTCTGCCGATGGCATTTTTAGCAAACTCTGGCATGGCGGCATGGCCTGCTACGCCTTGGGCTGTGATTTTCACACTGCCGTCTGACATAGCTTCTGCCACAACGGGATAACCGGCTTGCTTTGAAAATGCCTCCACCTGATAAATCGTATCGCTGCCGCCGGCTACCACTGCACTAGCTAGTCCAGGGATCACATTGGGCCGCTGTCCAACATCGATGCTGATAACTTTCAAGCCTTCTTGGGAAGCTGGGCCCTTGAGCTTAATATGGCAAAGCCCCTTTTCCGTATTAATTACAGGGAAGCAGGCATCGGGGCTGAAACCGCTTCTTGGCATATCGGCATGCTCCTGGTAATACTTCATGTCCTCCATGCCGCTTTCCTCATCACAGCCAAGTATCAGTCGCACACGCTTTTTCAGCGGAATACCCGCCATCTTAACAGCTTTCATGGCATACAAGGCCGCCACAGCAGGACCTTTGTCGTCATTGGTTCCCCGGCCATATATGCGCCCATTGATAACCTCCCCACCAAAGGGATCCTGCTGCCAGCCATCCCCTGCGGGTACGATATCCAAATGCGCCAGGATGCCCAGCACATCTTCCCCCTGGCCCATCTGAGCATCACCGGCATAACCGTCAATATCCCTTACCTCAAATCCAAGCTCCCGGCAGTCTTCAAGGGCCAGGTCCAGCATGCTGCGAACCGCCTGCCCAAAGGGACCGCCCGGCACAGGTTCACCCTTCACGCTGTTGATGCGCACCCACTTTTGCAGCGTTTTGATCAATGGCTCCCGAAGTGATTCTACGATTTGGTCCAATTTAGCGTAATCCATGATTCATTCTCCTTCCAATGCCCGCGCAAGACGGTTGACTGCTTCCGTAATATTTTTATGGGGACAGCCGAAATTCAGCCGCATAAACCCTTCTCCTGCCTTTTTGCCAAAGAACACACCGTCTGTCAGTGCCAGCCCATGCAAATGGGTTAAACGGGTGATTTCCCGGTTGCTAAGGCCATAATCCCTTAAATCAAGCCAAGCAAGATAGGTACCTTCAATGGGTGATAGCTTTGCTCTGGGCAGCTTTTTTGCTATCAGTTCTCCAAGCAGCTTTCTGCCGGCATCCAGATAAGCTATCAATCCATCCAGCCAATCATCCCCGGTTTCATAAGCCGCTCTGGTTCCTTCCAGCGCAAAAATGTTACCACTGCGCACACCGCCCGCAGTGAGTACCTTTTCCAAAGCGTCAAGCATCTGTGCATTCCGGGTAAAAAGAACGGCTTGCTGCAAACCAGCCAGGTTGAATGTCTTGCTGGCTGCGGCCAAGGTCACAACCTTAGCATGGAGGTTATCCCCCGTTAAGGATAGCGCCGGTATAAATGTTTTCGGCGCATAAACGAAGTCCGCATGAATTTCGTCACAGACAAGTGGCGTGTGGTATTGATGAAGCAGTGCGAAAAGCTTTTGTAACTCAACCTTAGTCCAAACCCTGGATACAGGGTTGTGGGGGCTGCACAAAAGCAGCATCTTCGCGCCTGCAATAAGCTGTTCCTCCAGCTGCTCAAGATTCATCTGCCAGTTTCCGTCCGCATCCTGTACCAATGGATTTTCCACCGTCACCCGACCATTGCTTTCAATGGAGGAATAAAAGGGCCCATACACCGGCGGCTGAACAATAATACCATCCCCCGGCTGTGTAAAGGCTTGGATGCATGCCTTCAGCCCCGTCACCACACAAGGCAGCATCAACATTTGATGCTGCTCTAGCTCAACATGATGCCTGCGGTGCCAATAATGTAATACAGCCTGATTATCCTGCTCCGTGATTTGTGTATAGCCATAGGTTCCATGGGCCGCTCTTTGCAGTATTGCCTGCTGCACCCCTGGGGGGCTAGGGAAATCCATGTCCGCCACCCACATGGGCAGAAGCTCCTTGGCACCCTCCTCCTTTAAATCCATCTCCCACTTTTCGCTATGGGTGCCTTTGCGGTAAATCCCCTGATCAAAATAATCAAAACTGAATTGCAACGCTTGCTTCCCCCTTCATGATTCATTATCAAGTGCCGCACGGATCACCCAAAATCCCCCGCTCTTTTCCACGACCTGAACACTCTGATAAATGGTATTGAGGAAAGTCAGCGCCGAGGGCGCTCCCTGCTGCTTGCGTATGACAATGTACAGTGAGCCGCCGGGCATAAGATGAAGCAGGCTTTGCTCAAACAAGCTGTAAATCACCTGTTTTCCAGCCCGGATAGGCGGATTGGTTATAATACATGAAAATTTGGCATCCATTATCGCCTCAAAGCCATCACTTTGAAGCACGCGGACATGAACGCTGTTTTGCTTGGCGTTTTTCTGGCTTAATTCCACCGCCCGGCTATTGATATCCACCATGGTGACACGTGCAGTGGGGTATGCCTTAGCAAGAGAAATGCCCACAGGCCCCCAGCCGCAGCCCAAATCCAAGATGTCCCCAGATAGAGGCGGAAGTGACCCCAGCAAAAGCTCCGTTCCCTTATCCAACCCATCCCTTGAAAATACGCCGGCATCCGTTTCAAACACAAGGCTGTGACCCATAAAATTTGTGGTACATTCCCCCGGCTTATGAGCGCTTACCGGGGCTTTCGAATAATAATGGTCAGGCATTGTCATCTTCCTCCCCCATTACGTCCCGTTTCAGCGCCTCAATTTCCTTTGGTGTAAGCTCTCTGAATGCACCTTCGGGTAACGCTTCATCCAGTTGCAGGCTTCCAAAGGTCATGCGCTTTAAGTCTGTTACCGTCCGCCCTCTGGCCAGGAACATGCGCTTAACCTGGTGGAACTTGCCTTCCTTGATGGTGACCATGGCTTGCGACTCCTGCACGCTTGTACTGATGATGGCAAGCTTTGCGGGCATGGCCACAAAGTCAGATAGCTGCAGACCCTTGGCAAATGCGACAACATCCAAATCATCCAACGGCCCATCCACCTTGACCAGATAATTCTTGGCCACATGGCGTTTGGGGGATAAAAGAAAGTGGGCCAGCGGCCCATCGGTGGTGAAGAGCAATAACCCCCGGGCATCCTTGTCCAGACGCCCCACCGGCATAAGCCCCATGGCACGGATATGCGGCGGAAGCAAATCAACAACCGTTTTTGCCTTCCTGTCCCTGGCGGCTGTCAATATCCCCGGTGGCTTGTTCAGCATCCCATAGCGGAAGGCGGCCAAGCTTAACGGCCGCCCATCTACAACAACCCCATCGGCATTTATATCCGTTTTCCTGCCAGGGTCCAAACAGGGCTGGCCGTTGACCGACACCCGACCTTTTTTGATCATGTCCTTGATGCTGCTGCGAGTGCCCAATCCCTGGTCGCACAGTAGCTTGTCCAGCCGTATCATGTTACTGCTCGTCCCCCAACTGGCGGATATACTGGGCCTGCAGCGCCTTGCGCAAAGGCAGCAGCGGCAGGTACAGCAAAATGATAACTGCCAGTGCCCCAAAAAACATTTGTGGCTCTGCCATCTTAGTCAAATCAAAACGCATTGTATTTATAAAATCCCGAAGCACCCGCCAGCCCATATAGCCTGCCGGAATAATGACAGGCAGCAGAAGCAGGCTCTGGATCAGGCTCACAGCAAATTGTCCAAGTCGATGTCCTTTCAATCTGCGAAGCATTTCACGGCGTGCTATTTTATAATTACCACCAGCCTTAGCCCATACAAAGCGCAGCATACCGTTGCGCATCATGCCAAAGAGCAGTATCAGAAACAGCAGGCCGGCAAAAGCTACGATCATGTAAATGCCTTCCATAAAGCCATACTCAGGCCCCAGCGCCTTCCCAAGGCTAACGAACAGGCGCAGTACATGGGTACCATCTTCCACGCCATACAGCAGATACCAGCCAACACCAAGCCCTGCAATCAGTGGCAGCGCCCAGGGCAGCAAATGCAGGCCCTGCATGAAAACAGCCTTGAGCTTTTGACCATAGCCAGAGAAACGGATCAAGTGCACAGAGGAAAAGGAACCGCCGTTTTTCAAAGCGTATTCTGCCGCCTCACCCATGGAATACCGAAGAGGCAGTATCACAAGCAAATACAGCACTGGCGTTAAAAGAGCCAAAAATTTCATCTGGCCAATGCGATGGTCAAAAAATAGTACGGCCATGGGAAGCAAAGCCAGAACCCTCAAAAGAACCATGGCCAACATGCCTGCCAGCCAATCGACATAATTCCTTTTCATTGCATTTTTCATCATTGCTAAGGCGTTCCGCAATGTCTTGGGGGCTGATGCTTGCAGCATAGCGCAATCCTCCTTTATTCAACAGGGATACACCTGTTCCTTTATTTCCCTTATCAGTCGGCTGACGATTCCCTTTTGCAGCCAAGCCAATGGCGATCCGCTTACGGATTGCTAAACATAGTATACTCTACACAGCATTTGCGTGCAATTGCAATTATTTGCTGAGCCATGATATAATTTATCCCCTGAAAGGAGCGTGGTTTCATTGCGTCTGACCTTGATAGGCGTCGCCAGCAAATATGTACACCAATGTCTCGCTCCCTGGTGCCTAAAGGCAGGCCTTGACCAATATGGTGTTTATGAACCATGTCAGGTGCTGGAGCTGAATATCAATCAACCCTTTCATCAGGCACTTTCATCTATCATGAAAACAACGCCTGACCTAATCGGGTTTTCTACTTATATATGGAACATTCAATACATCCGCAACCTGATTGACAGCATTAAGTTGCTTTCTCCAAACACCGTCATCGTTCTTGGCGGCCCGGAAGCTGGAAGCCGCCCCGATGGCATACTCACAGAAATTGCAAAAGCCGACTTTGTTATCTCAGGTCCTGGTGAATATGCCTTTTCAGAGCTTGTCAGGCGCCTTTCCCAAAGGCTTGATGTCAAAGACATTCCAGGCCTTTCCCTAAGAAGCAACGGTGAAGTGATCATGAATCGCCCCATGCCCTTGCCCCTTGAGCAGCCTTCGCCCTATACAAAAGAGTGCATCGATGCTCTTCATGGCCGCATCGTTTATCTGGAAACCTCCCGGGGCTGCCCTTACCGCTGCTCCTTTTGCCTGTCCGGCCTGGAAAGCTCCGTAACCTTCATCCCCCTGGAACAGGCCAAGCAGCAGCTGCTGCTACTTGCAAAGTCCGGTGCAAAAACCATCAAGCTGGTAGACCGAACCTTCAACTGTCACAAAGAAAGAGCCTATGAGATCATCCGCTTTCTAATAGAAAAGCATCTAGATGGGACCATTGGGAATGTCTGCTTTCATTTTGAAATAGCGGCTGACCTTTTTGATGAAGCAACGCTTCAATTGCTCAAACATGCCCCAACCGGCCTTTTTCAAATGGAGGCAGGTCTGCAGAGCTTTCATGCAAAAACCCTGGAAGCCTGCCAAAGAAAAACCGATATTGACAAGCTGAGCAAGAACATTGCATTCCTTATTTCAGGCGGAAACGTCCACCTGCATCTAGATCTGATAGCCGGTCTCCCCTATGAAGATTTTGATACCTTCGGTAAATCAGTGGATCAGGCGTTGGCCCTTGCACCCCATATGCTGCAGCTGGGTTTTCTAAAGCTTTTGCATGGCAGCCGTCTGCGGGATCAGGCTCAAGAATTTGGCATCCTGAGTACCCCGTTCCCCCCTTATGAAATCCTTACAACCAAATGGCTCTCCTTTGAGGATATTCAAAAGCTTAAGCAGTGCGAAGAAGCTTTAGACAGACTCTACAACAGCGGCAAGTTCAATCGAACAATGAACCTTGTTTTTCAAAGCAGCATATCCCCCTTCCACTTTTTCTGTATTATGGGAGAGATCCTTTGTAAAATCCAGGGCAGTCTATCTTTGGACCAATGCGCCAAGCTGGCCTTTGATTTCATCAAAACCTTGCCTGGAATATCCATGCCAGCACTTCGGGATGCCATGGTCATGGACAGGATCGCCACAGACAATACAGGCTACATCCCCCCGTTCCTTGCCATTGCCGATACACGTTTAGGCAGCGCTGTCAATGGTTTGCGCCAAATATACCCTCCTGGAAAAAAGCTTGGTGCATGTATTTTGTACGAAGGTGGTGAAAGACTGTTTTGGACAGACTATGCCAACCGCCATCCGGTAACACAAGAATACGCTGTCTATTCAAAACCGTTAGTTTGATACCCGCTTGCCCTTTGATCTTTTTTTCGCGGCCTTGACAGTATAATGGACCAGTGTATATGCCCCGCCGAATACCAGTACGCCCCAAATGCCCATGGCTATATCGGCAAGCTCCATGTTTCCGGTATTTGTTAGAGCTTGTCCAATTTCAATGGCGAAAACCAGCATCCCCATGACCGTCAATGTATACACCCAGGCAACCGCATTGGGACGCAGCTTTGCAAAGACCCAGCGCACCACCAGAAACAAAAAAAGTCCAATAACGCCCATGACCAGAAAATGAAGCTGCTTGTCATTGAGAAACAGCTCAAAGCTGTCGTTCAAATGCAAGATATAGTCATGGATCTTAGCAACCAAATCCACAGCAAAGTATAAAAATCGTTTCATCCTTCTGTCCTTTCCAAAAAGTAACATGGGATTGCATACAAATAACGATTATCCCTTGCAAAACCCTGCCATATATGGAGATGAACCTCTTGCAGCAGCCCCAAACCATAATACATAAACTTCAGTCTCGCCGGTATCAACTCATTGGCCTTTTTATCTTAATACTGTTATGGCGTTTTTGCCTGCTGGCCCTTGGCCTGGATCCCTTCAGCCATGACCCTCAGGATTCATATACGCTGCAGGCACTGGCCTGGCGGATGGGCCTTTTGCATCTTCCGGAAAATATACCTCAGTTGGAGCTGGCGGTTTATCAAGGCCATACTTATGTCAGTTTTCCACCTGTACCGACACTTCCTATATGGTTGCTGACCTTTTTCTTTGGGGAGTATACCCCTAACCGCATGGTTAACCTGATCTACTTTTTATCCAGCTATCTGGTGGGATACTCGTTATGCCGCCGCTATCAAAAAAGTGATCTATCCGCTGCCGGCTGGTCATTTTTTCTGGTTGCCGGCTGCAACCTGCTCAATATTTGCTGGTTCGGCGGTGTATGGTACCAGGCACAAGCGCTTTCTTTTTTGCTAACGCTGTGCGCTTTCCGCCTACTTCTAGAAGCAAAGCCTCTTTTGCTCAGCGCTGGACTTTGCTGCTTAGCGCTGGCGGTAGGCTGCCGACCGTTCCAAGCCGTTTATGTACCTGTTGCCCTATATTTAGTATACAACCAGCTTCAGCAGTGCAATAAATATTCCTTGCCGCGTTCTCTTTTTCACTTGCTATTGCTATGCCTTCTGCCGCTGTTCATTGGCGTGGCTTATGGCTTGTATAATTTTGCCCGCTTTGATTCTTTTCTGGAATTCGGCCATACCTACCTTCACGAATTTCAAACCTATGGCCCGCAGTTTTCCCTTTTGTACATTAAGCAGAATCTGCAAAATATCCTGAGGCTGCCCTTTATACAAGATGGGCGCCTTGATTTTCCAAGGTTCTATGGCTTTGCTTTTTATCTTTCTAACCCGCTGTTTCTTCTTACCGCAGTCAGCCTGATACGAAGCATCACTCAAAAGCGAATGAACATGCTGGATCTGCTTCTCGTCTTAAGCTTGCTGGTCCACTTCTTCCTGCTGCTTTTGCACCGCACCTTTGGCGGATGGCAGTTTGGCACCAGGTACCTGATTGATTTGTGCCCAGTATTGTTTTTCCTTACGATTCGTCATCCGGAAAAAACTGCGTCCTCTGTCTATATTGTTGCTGCATGGGGCATTCTTTTCAATCTGTACGGCGGTTTACTTCATTTTTTGACTTGATTTCTATAAATTTTCCGTTTCAATTTCCATGATACCATGTTATAATCAGGGGGATGAGAGGGATAACCTCTCCATCCAAAAAACGGAGGTACATGCGCATGGACATTTATGTTTGCACCGTTTGCGGCTATGTCTACGACCCTGCTGTAGGTGATCCCGACAATGGGCTGGAGGCCGGTGTCCCTTTTGAAGACCTTCCTGAAACCTTTGAGTGCCCCGTATGCGGTGTTGCCAAGGACATGTTCGAAAAGCAGTAATCAAACACATAAAGAAAACCGGGAGTGGCTTATCGCTTCTCCCGGTTTCTTATTAATCTGAATGATCGGAAAACCGCCAGGGAATCTCTTTCCAGGGAGAGGGGGCATAGTCTATGCCTACCCTCGGCAATGTTTTGATCACGGGTCGATAACCGTCATCTTCCAGCCATATCTCATTCCCTGAACAAAGATCCAGACCATTTTGCGATTTTGTGATTCCAAAATGCTTAGTCCACTTTGCAGGGCCATCCCAGGGCTTTTCCAGCGCTCGGATAAGCACTGCTTGGGGCTGATCCCAGCTTCCTGTCACCACATTGAACAGCCAGTGCAGCCCATAGATAAGGTACACATAACTGATGCCTCCGGCTTCATACAGCAATGCATTTCGGTTGGTCTTTCCATGCCTTGCATGGCATGCCAAATCCTCTTGCCCGCGGTATGCCTCCGTTTCCAATATACGGCCCTTCAGCATGGTACCGTCATCTAGTTTACGGCAAATCAACTTGCCTACCAGCTGCGGCGCGCAGTCCAGTACATCCTGGCGATAGAACGTTTGGTCAATACGCCGCCCGTTCATTACTCCACTGACTTGGTGGCAATGATGGGAACGCCGCTTCCGCATACGTTTTCCAGCACAACCTGGCCCATTTGAATGGGAGCAGTCAACTCAAGTGCCCGGATCTCCTGCATGCAGCGGTCAATATCCTTTTTGGGGATTGGCGACTTGGTCTTTACGCTCAGCGGCATGCGGCGGCCAACCACCGGAACCACAGCGGTGACCATGCGTTCAGGGGATACGCTTTCCTGCTTGCCATATATTTCGCCGCGCTTGCAGGCATTACCGGTGATGGAAACAACCTTGCCCTCTTCCGTGACAACTTCCATCCGGCAGCCCACAGGGCAGCTGATGCATGTGATCATCTGCTTCATTTATCAACCCTCCGATTACGGAACAATTTCAACAACAAGATCCTGAGCACTTAAACTGGACTGGGCTTTTTCAGTCAGGGTAACAACCGCCATCTCGCCTGGTGTAAGTATGCGGCTTTTTTTGCGCAATACTTCCTGCTCGCCTGAACGCACAACCACGACAGCATTTTCATACACCTTGGCAGGCCGGAACATGATGTCTATGGGCCCTGATGCCACGCCGTCCACTGGTAAATGCAGCTTTTGGGGAACCGCACCGCGGACACCATCTCCATCTACCACGTTAACTGTAAGCCCCGCGGGCTTTTTCCCCTGAACGAAATCTGCAGCAGCTCTTCCGGCACGCAAGCTCTCAGCACTGACATGGTCCACCAAGTCGTGCACATGCAGCACGTTTCCGCAGGCGAAAATGCCTGGCACACTGGTTTGCAATGTATCATCAACGATAGCCCCTGCCGTTATGGGAGAAAGCTTAACATTTGCGCCTTCACTCAATTCATTCTCAGGAATCAAGCCTACAGAAAGCAACAAAGTATCACATTCAAAATCTTTTTCCGTTCCAGGGATGGGATTTCTGTTCTCATCCACCTGTGCAATGGTGACTCCGGTGAGCCTATCACGGCCCTTGATGTCCACCACGGTATGGCTCAGCAGCAGCGGGATGTCAAAATCCTGCAAGCATTGAACGATGTTGCGGTTTAAGCCGCTGGAGAAGGGCATCAATTCCACACAAGCAAGCACCTTGGCTCCCTGCAGCGTCATGCGCCTGGCCATAATCAAACCAATATCACCAGAACCCAGGATCAACACCCGTTTCCCCGGCATATATCCTTCCAGGTTCACAAACTTCTGGGCTGTGCCTGCGGAAAAAACACCGGCGCATCGGGTACCCGGCGTTGCCAAAGCACCCCGGGGACGTTCCCGGCAGCCCATGGCCAGCACCACAGCACCAGCCTTGTAAACCCTCAGGCCTTTTTCCCGGCTGATTGCGGTCACGGTACGGTCCTCTTCCACGGTAAGAACCGTTGTACCGCACTCAACTTGAATGCCAAGCTCCTTGGCTTTATCAATATCACGCTGTGCGTACTCAGGTCCGGTCAGTTCTTCCTTAAAACGGTGAAGACCAAACCCGTTGTGTATACACTGGCGCAGGATTCCACCGGGCTGATCCTCGCGCTCCAATACCAGCAGGTTTTCAATGCCTGCTTCTCGGGCCGCAATGGCCGCAGCCAAACCAGCCGGGCCGCCACCTACTATCAATACATCTACTTGCACTGCTTGATTCTTTAACTCATTCATGACGGTTATCCTCCTGCACGGTTTCCGCAAGGGTCCCTACCAGCAGCCGGCTTTCCCCGCCGCATTTGGTGATTTGTGTATGAGGAATCCCCAGCTCTTCCGCCAGTATATCCAGTACTCTGGGGCTGCAGAAGCCACCCTGACACCTGCCCATACCGGCTCTGGTGCGGCGCTTAACACCATCGATGCTCCGTGCCCCAACCGGCCTGCGGATGGCATCCCGAATTTCCGCTTCCGTCACCTGCTCGCAGCGGCATACCAAGCTTCCGTTTTGCGGGTTTTCAAGAACAGCCTGGGCTTTTTCCGCCATGCTCATGGCATGGAAGGATTTTGGCCTTGGAACGGCTGGCAGGAAAACAGCTTTTTCATTAAGATTCAAAGCATCTACCACCTGGCCGCACAGCATTTTGGCAACGGCCGGTGCTGCAGAAAGACCCGGGCTTTCAACACCCAACGCTTCATAGGCATTAGGCGCACCTTCAATAGGACCAATCACAAAATCGCCGTTTACTTCATGGGCACGAATACCCGAGAAGGTGGTGATGGTTCCCCTTGGCGATGCGTTTTTCCAAGTCAGTTTTGCTTTTTCCAGAACTGTTTTAAGACCCATGGCCGTAGTGGCGGTATCAGCTTCATCATTGATATCTTCCGCAGAAGGCCCTAATAACAGGTTGCCGTGAACCGTGGGGCTGACAAGGATGCCTTTGCCCATTTTGGTGGGGCACTGGAACATGGTCCGGGTAAAAGGCAGGTTCGCCATACGGTCCATGAGGTAGTATTCGCCCCGGCGGGGGATAATCGTAAACTTCTTATCAGATATCATGTTGTGGATCTTCGCTGATTGAACACCGGCGCAGTTGATGACCACCTGGGCGGTAATGGTGCCCTTGTTGGTCTTCACCTGCCAAACATCCCCTTCACGGCTGATGTTCAAGACCTCGGTCTCCATTAAAAACTCAGCACCGTTTTGCGCAGCGTGGTCTGCCATAGCAAAGCTCATTTCATAGGGGCTGGTAAGACCGCTGGTTTGTGCCAGCAGTGCGCCAACAACCTGCGGATTGGTGTTGGGCTCAATGGCCAACACTTCCTCACGGTTTAAAAGCTTTAAGCCGGGCACACCATTTTTAATCCCTTGCTCATACAACCCTTTCAAGGTATCCAAATCCTCAGGCTCAAACCCAAGAACAAGGGCGCCCGGCTGGGTATAAGGTGCACCCAGCTCCTTAGATAAAGCCGGATACATCAGGGCGCCTTCCACGTTTAGCTTTGCCTTCAGCGTGCCGGGTTTGGCATCAAAACCAGCGTGAACAATACCGCTATTTGCCTTGCTGGCCCCTTCCGCCACATCTGACATTCTCTCCAGAACCGCTATACCTGTTTCGTACCGAGATAGCTCCCGGGCCAGGGCGCAGCCTACTACGCCCGCTCCAATGATCAGGATGTCTTTTTGCAATACAGTTCGCCTCTGCTTCTTGCATAATTGCTTGATAAGGAATTTGTCCATATTGTATCACAGCTTTCAAATAGAATCCATCGGCATATGTCACAAAACGAGCGCAAGTGAGCATGATATTATGAAACATTGCGCATGTTTGTGGAAATGTTCGATCATTTCTTAATTTTTGTTATGTTTCCACAAAACCGGTTTATATAAATGATTACGTTAATATCCCTTGTATCCATTTGCTTTTTATTTGGCGCTGCACGTATCGGAACAGGCTGAAGGTTTTCGCGCACATACGGATGTTTTGAAACAATTACCTGCATAAATCAAGCAGGTAATTGATGACAAAGTACGCTGCTGCATATATAATGGCGTTAGCTGTATTGCTTGTATGCGATATGGAGAAAGGAAGGAGATTCCCGATGAAAATCCGTAAGTTTACTGCCGTTATGCTGATCCTGGCAATGCTTGCTGTCCCCACGTTTGCACTTGGGGAAACTACATCCTCCACTTTATTGGAAGCGGCATTAATCGCCGACTTAAGCAACAAAGTGACCATTACCTTTGAGCCTGGACAGGCGCTGACACAGGACCCGGCAACATCCCCCATAGCCGACCTTCTTACGGCCCTGAAGGTAGAAGCCGCCATGCATGTGACTGCTGATGCCCAGCTGTTCAGCAGTGAGATTTTTCTCAGTGATAAATCTGCAATCGACATGACCCAGATTATTAAAGGGAACCAGCTGTACTACAAAAGCAATCTGCTGGGTGAAAAAGCCGTTTCCATTACCATGGAAGATTACTTTCAATTTATAGCTGATCAGCTTAAGGCACAGGGCGAGGCTGAACTTGCCGCCATCTATGAATCCTACGGAAAGTTGTATGCCTCCTTGCTAAACGGTGAGCTGACATTGCCGGAATTTGACCAGCAGAGCCTGCAGCAAGACCTAGTTATGCCGCTGACCGAATGGTTCACCACCCTGATGTCCACACCCCAGATGACCACCGGTACCTTTGAAAGCGAAAAGCACAATACGGCTACATCACAAATTGTGTATACCTTATCTGCTGCACAGATTTCTGATCTTGTAACCATCGTTACCAACTGGGCCGGTAAAGATGTAAACCTGGATGCCATCCTTTCCTTTGCCTCTTCCATTGATCCTGCAAATGAAGATTTGGCATTAGTCAAGACTGATATTCAGGAAGCTTTAAAAACCATGCCGGAAGGCCTCCTCACAGACCTCACTGCCGCTATGCCAACCCCCTTTACCGTAACCACCCTGATGGACAACGATGGCAACCTGGCTGCTTTTGAAGCAGCCCTTAACGTCGCAGCAAGCGAAGAGGGTGAAGCCAGCAGCGATATTTTGATAGGTTATTACGTAAAGACCGAAGCAAACGGCACAACCAATCAACTCGTTTTTGATGTAACCTCTGGAACCTCCGGTATCACCTTTGACTTTACTGCCAGCGATGACACCACCGACGGTGAACAGTGGCAGGCCACTGTCAGCGTTAAAGAGAATGCTGCGGAAGTCTTTGGATTGAACCTGGATTACATCGGCAGCACCATCGCTGATGACAAGGGCTCCACAGAAACCTGGAAATTGAATGCTGCGGCTGGTGTTGCCGGCCAGATGGTAGGCATTGTTCTGGATAACACCACAACCACAGGCGATGACCAGAAAACCAAGGGCAAGCTGGATATTTATCTGGCAGGTGAAACTGGACCTCTGGTCTCCATCCTGTCTGTTACCGAACCCATTGAAGCGATGGAAATTCCCACTTTTGATGATACCGATGTTGTAAACCCCATTAAAATGACCGAGGAAGAAATGACGTCCTGGATGGACGAACTCTCTACCAACTTGAATACACAACTGACCAAGGTCATGATGAGCCTACCTCCCTCCGTGTTGATGATGCTCAGCGGTGGCGCTACCAACTAAACCAACCTTTGATAACCACACATCCTATAAAACAAAGTGGAGCCTTTCCCGAAAGGGAAGGGCTCCATTTTGTTTTCTTATCTGTGCGTTCTGGCAGAGCTTTGATGGTTTTGAACGTATTTACACATTCTTGGACCGTATTTGGATGACATATATATACATATCATGTATAATGTGTATTGTATGGAAATGGCAAAACGAAAGGAGAACCGTATGAATATTCGCAAAATCGCCGCCCTAGTCCTAGCAGCAGTAATGCTGCTACTGCCAACACTGTCACTTTGTGAAGAGTCTTCTTCCTCTTTTCTGGACAGGGCTTATGCATCTGGCCGCAACGTAAAAACCACCATTTCAGTCACACCTGGAGACCTCTTCTCAGTAGACCCTGACTTATCCATGGTCGCTGCAATATTAAAGGTTCTGCGCATTGAAACCTCAGTGCAGCAGAAAGGTGACGATTCTCTCAGTCAGCTGGACTTGTTTTTACAGGGTTCCCCTGCACTCTCCATTACACTGCTGGAAAACAGCAACGAAATGCATCTCTTAAGCAGCCTGATTGGCGATACCGTTCTTTCCTTTTCCCTTGAGGAAATAGCAGATCTATACATTAACATCATGGAGGCCTATGGCGATTCGGGCATGAGCACCGCAGAGCTGGAAGCATTCCGCGCATCCATTATAAGTTCTGACGGTATTGTTCAAACAGAGGCGACTTTTGCCGATTACCTGGGCTTTGATGAGGAAAGCCTGAAAAAGGATTTGGAAACACCATTGAATGCCTGGTTTTCCAGCATCCTGGAACAAGGTGAAGTGACCCCAGGAACATTCAAAAATGATATGCACGACACTGCGGTAACCAAAAGAGTTTCCGGTATTTCACCGGCTTCCCTGGGGAAAGCCATAACGATATTAACCAATTGGGCACTCATTGATCAAAATCTAGAAGTACTTACCGAATTGGCATCCTCCTCTGCTATACAATCAGGCGAAGCGGCTTACAGCAAGGAAGAGATGCGTACAACCCTATCACAATTGCCTATTGAGTATGCAAAAGTAAAGGATGACATCTTCGAGAAGCCCATCAAGATCACGGAACTCATGGATGCAAGCGGTGTGCGAAAGGCTTTTGAAGTTGAAGCCTATCCAATGATCAGCGCAGGTACAACAAGCCTGATTGCCGGCCAATATATCAAAACACAGAATGATGCGGAAACAACATCCTATCAACTAAAGGTTAATTCATCCGATGAAGATCTCTGTTTGATCTTCTCAAAGACTCAAATCCCTGAAGAAGTAACCGGCTCCAGCCGCGTAGGCAGCAACCAGTGGAATCTGTATGGAAGCTACGGAAGCCAAGGCGTTAATATGGGCAGCATTACGCTCGCTTTTACCAGCAAAACAACCGAATCAAAGGAAAAAATACAGGATGATTGGACCATACATGCCGATTTTAGCGCCTCCGGTGCGGCCTTTGGCGGAAGCCTCACTGGGGCTGAGACAACCAACATAAATGACCTGGACGCCAAGGCAGAAGGTGCCATCAATCTGTATATGCTGGGGGTCAGCAAACCGGCTTTAGCCATTGCCTACACAAAGGAATCCAGCGCAGCAAATCCTCTGCCTGTAATACCTGAGGACAGTGTCCGACTTGGAAAGATGCCCATGGAAGAGCTTAAGATCTGGGGCCAGGAAATCTATCCCCTAGTCATGAGTAGCATTATGGGCATTATGTCAAAGCTGCCGCCGGATGTGCTTATGAAAATATACAACCCTGAAGGCATATAATAGCAAACCTTCCATCATAGCAGCATCCCCTTGGGCATGTGCCCAAGGGGGTGCTGCTATATTGTAAATATTATCTTTTTGACTTCTTATACCATTCCTCTCGGAGGATCGCGTACAGCTCAACATCCACATAACGAGTTTTATTATACAGTCTTTCCCGAAGTGTGCCCTCGTGCCGCATGCCGATATGCTCCATGACCCGGCCACTGGCAGGATTATCGCATTCGTATTGTGCCTCAATACGGTTCAGATGCAGCTCCCGAAACCCAAAGTCAACAACGGCAGCAACCGCTTCGGTCATGTACCCCTTGTTCCAATGAGCCCTGGAGAGGCTGTAGCCCACCTCTGCAGAGCGGTTCTCATTACTGACCCACATAAAACCGATGGTGCCGATGACCTTGCCCGTTTCCTTCAACTCTATACAAAAGCTGCTGGGTGAACCGGCACGATACTGGCGAAGCACGTAACGGATATACGCCTTTGTCTGATGTATGTTTTGGTGAGCCTCCCAAAGCACATGACGGGCCACCTCAGGATCGCTGGAGTACTCAAAAATATCCTTGGCATCGCTCATGCGCAAGCTGCGTAAAATCAACCTACTGGTGGAAATCTCCGGCAGCCGGGTAAAAATGCTTTCAAAAAGCTGCATATGTATTCAAGCCTTTCAGGCAACTCTTTTGTTTCTTAAGTGATGGAACTTATGGGTAGATGATTCGTCTTAATGGTGTTATAGGTCCGCCAAAGGGGAACCGGGGCTTCACATACGTAGCTGCACCCCAAAAAAGCACAACCAGGCCGATGATCAATAACAGGATCATCAAAATCAAAAATACATTTCCGCCCTTTTTTTTCTCCAAACCCGGTCCTCCCTTCAAAGGAAACAATGTAAGCCTTCCCTTTTTATCGTTTTCAAATTCCTTCCTGATGGGATGCGTTATCTATACTGATTCGTTATATATATGAAGATTGCGTTTCAGCGCTTCAGCTTATGATAGGCCATCAAAATACCAAGCGCCGTCTTGCTGTCCCGCAGCTGACCCGACAGCACCTGCTCCACTGCCTCTTGAAGGGGAATGCGCTTGATCTGCAGAAACTCGTCTTCATCCGCATGGGCTTCATGCTGGTTAAGCTCCATTGCCAGATACAAAGCGATTCGCTCCGTGCAAAAGCCCGGCGTAGTATCCACACTGGTCAAAAACTCCCACTGGTCGGCCCTCAGGCCCGTTTCCTCTTCCAACTCCCGCTTGGCGCATTCAAAGGGATCCTCGCCGGTATAATTCAGCTTCCCGGCTGGTATTTCCCAGGTCATGCGATCTATAGCGATCCGGTGCTGGCAGACCAACGTAATGTTTCCATCCTGGTCTACGGGTACAACTGCTGCTGCACCAGGATGAACAACCACTTCCCGCAGAGCCTGTCTTCCATCGGGGAGTGTCACTTGCCAATGCTCTACCGAAATGATCTTACCATCGAATACCTTCTCTTTTTGGAAAGGGGTTTCCCGTAATGCCTCATCCCCCATGATCAAAACTTCCTCCCCATAACGGTCGTGCAGACACTGTATACCCTAGGTTATTCGCCAAAGACAGCAGCAATCCTGCAAAAAGCCAGTAACCGTAACTTTTTCCAAGCGCCTTTGAATTGACAACACGGCTTTGACATACTACAATCGTATACATGGCGCAGCAACAATAGGAGGGATTTCACCCATGAAAAGTAAACCAGGTATTTCCATCGGCCATCGCATTCTATCTATCGTGATGGTGATGCTCATGGCCTTCCCATGGGTGTCAACACCCGCCATGGCCGCAGCTGACTGGAGCTCTCTCCAAATCTCCGTATCCTGGCTGGATGGCAGCGGAAACACCCAAACTGCCCAAGCTTTCCCCCTTGGTTGGACGCAGGACAGTGCATTTTGGGTTCAAGTAAACAGCAATGACCCCTTTACCAGCCTGACACTGAGTATCAGCGAACCAGGTCATGATGAATATAAATATGACGCCGGCCTTGGTGTTGGTAACTTCACATTGACCAACATTAAGAACGCAAGCGGTGCGAATACGCAGGACGCCATATATATTACCGCCTATGACGGCAGCGATAATTTGATTTCGCCTCCCATCCTTTTATATATTTCAACGAACATCGCACCAACCCCTACAGCGGAACCCACTGAAGAGCCCACACCGGAACCCACTGAAGAGCCCACGCCAGAACCTACCGCTGAACCCACACAGAAACCGGCAGCAACTGCCTCTATACCGATGATCTTTGTAGGCACGGATGGCCAGGATCTGGGCAGTGATACCTTCAATGCCGTTGAAGGCAGCAACGAAACTTACTATGCACCTGAGACCATCGGGAGATACACCCTTGACGGTGACCGCAGTGTTACCATCCGCTTTGATGAAAACGGAAATGCTTCCCCTGAAACTTTTCTTTTTGCCTATAACCCTCCCGCTGCCGCCACTGCCAAAATTGATATTTACTTTGTAGGCACCGACGGAGAGGACCTGGGTAGTGATGTCTTCCATGCTGTTCAGGGAAGCAACGAAACTTATACGGCACCTGAAAGCATCAAAGGATATATCCTCAGCGGCAACCGTGATGCTATTATTTCCTTTGATGAAAACGGTGCGGCATCTCCTTTGTCTGTAACCTTTAGTTACGATCCACCTGCTGCTAAAATTGCCACCATTGATGTCTTCTTCAAGGGCACCGACGGCAAAGACCTGGGCAGAACCACATTTGCCGCCACACAGGGACAGGACAACATTGTCCCCTTCCCGGAATCCATTGAAGGCTACACCGTTACCGGTGAAACCTATTACAATGTTTCCGTGGACGCTGGCGGCAACGCAACGCCTTCTTCCGTAACTTTTAATTACAATCCTCCTGCTGCTAAGACAGCTACCATTGATGTGTTCTTCAAGGGCACCGACGGCAAAGACCTGGGCAGCACGACTTTCACCGCCACCCAGGGACAGGATAACATTGTCCCCTTCCCGGAATCCATTGAAGGCTACACCATTACCGGTGAAACCTATTACAATGTTTCCGTGGACGCTGGCGGCAACGCAACGCCTTCTTCCGTAACGTTCAATTACAATCCTCCTACTGCCAAAACTGCTACCATTGATGTGTTCTTTAAGGGCACCGACGGTAAAGACCTGGGCAGAACCACCTTTACAGCCACCCAGGGCATGGAGAATATTGTGCCCTTCCCGGAATCCATTGAAGGTTACACCATTACCGGTGAAACCAGCTACAATGTTTCTGTGGACGCTAGCGGCACCGCAACACCTTCTTCCGTAACGTTCAATTACAATCCCCCTACTGCCAAGACCGCCACCATTGATGTGTTTTTTAAGGGCACCGACGGTAAAGACTTGGGCAAAACCACCTTTACAGCAATTCAAGGTGCAGAGAATCGCATTGATGCCCCCGCATCCATCGAGGGCTACACCATTTCCGGAAACGCCAGCATCACTGTATCTGTGGATGCCAGCGGCAATGCAAACCCCGCATCCGTAACATTTAACTATGCACCTCCCGCTCCCACAGAAACTCCCATCCCCGTTGGATCCCCAATTGATCGGTGGGGCACCGCCAATGCAAAGGTGAACTTCCGCAGTTCACCCGCAACAGGCAATGATAACTTCATCGCCAGTGTGGCAAAGGACTCCTATGTATGGATGTATGAATCCCTGCGCAATGACAACAACGAAGTATGGACCAGGGTCCGTTATAATGGCCAGGACGGTTACATCATGACCAAATACCTGGACACGTTGACTCAAGCTCAAAGCGATCAGTATCAGGCAACATTGCCAACACCCATGCCGACCCGTTCACCTGCCCCCGGCAATACGGCCACACCATCGCCTACACCTACGGTCACGCCTACCCAAGTACCCAATCAGTATGCAGGTTATGCACTGACCACCAAGCAGGTGGCAATGCGGGTAGAAATCAGCAACGCTGATGAGAGCATTCTTACCACACTGCCTGTCAACACGTTAGTTAAGGTTTTTGGTCAGGTCCATCAGGGCAACACATCATGGTCTTTGGTTGAAACCCTGAACATAACCACCGGCTATGTGCCGGATGATGCTCTGCGGCGCATTAATGAAGCAGAAGCCAAGTACTATATTGACCAGTATAACAACGCAAACCCCACACCATCCCCAACTCCAACGCCATCCCCCAGCCCGGCGCCCGTAAATCAAAGCGGCTATGCTGCTACCTTGGGTGATAACGTACCCATGCGCGGCGCGGCAGATCCCAACAGCATGCTTGTGAACATGCTTGCCAAAAATGTGGTGGTTTACGTTAGCGGTCAGGAATATAT
>JAEYQQ010000185.1 GCA_023409955.1 Bacillota bacterium
GATCCCATCAGTGCGCTTCTCTCCACAGTGCTGCCCATGGCTTTGATTTTCGTGGTTTTCTATTTTATGCTCATCCGTCCCCAGCGGAAAAAGGAAAAGAAAGCCAAGGAAATGCTCAATGCATTGAAGGTTGGTGACCGTATCTGCACCATCGGCGGCATCTATGGCACCATCGTATCCATCAAGGATGAGACCCTAACCGTTTCCGTTGGCCAGGACAATGTGAAGCTGGTATTTGCTCGCTGGGCCATCCGCAATGTGGAAGATGTCAGCGTGGAGAACGATTCAGAAGTGTTGGCGTAACCCCCTTCTTACAAGCATAAACCCTCCCTGTCCTGCATACAGTTGAGCAAAAAGGACAGGGAGGTTTTTTATATGTCCCAGGCGAAAACAGCTCCCCGCAGGCGGTCCCGAGCCCACACACAAAGCGCGTGGGGCCGGATTCTCCGGGGATTGATCGTAGCAGTCGCAGTTTCAGCGGCAGGCATTCTTGTGTTTGCGCTCTTGATGCAATGGTTCAAACCCTCTGACAGTGTGATTCGGGTATTCAACCAAGTTTTGAAGCTTGTATCCATTGTGGTGGGTGTCATATCTGCCGTAGGCCGCGGCGGTGAAAAAGGCCTTATGCGTGGTGCTGCAGTAGGTCTGCTGTATATGGGCCTTGGTGTATCGCTGTATGCGCTGCTTACAGGTCAGAATCTGCCTTTCACCTCCTATCTTGGGGACTTGGGCATGGGCCTTGCCGGGGGTGGATTAACTGGAATGATACTATCTAATCTTTCGGCAAAATGATTGCAACAATTGCAAAATCAGTGTATAATATTTGGAGTCCCATGTACACGTAGATGGAGGAGGATTCCCATGAAGCATATCACAACCATTCAACGCGACTGCCTGAAGCAATCCCTGGTTCATGGCGGCTGCGGCGAATGCCAGGCTTCCTGCCAGAGCGCCTGCAAAACAAGCTGCACGGTAGCCAATCAATCCTGCGCCAACAAGGAAAACAGTGCCGTGCTGGCTGGCGGCGAGGGCAAGCTGAATCGTACCTTCGGCAAGTAACATAAGCATACGGGCTGCTTACAAGCGGGAGTGTATCTCCCGCTTCTTGTTGTTTCTTTATCTGCACAACTGGAGGAAAGCAATTTGATTCATACCTTTAAAGCCCTGAACCAACCCATGATGCTGGATGTAGGTTCTGGCGCAGTTCATGCCCTGGATGAGTTGGCATATGAAGCCGCCAAGCTCTGGGGAACTATTTCACAAGAAGAAATTGCAGCAAACCTAGCACAGCACTTTGATCCCAAAGAAGTCAATGAAGTGCTGGAAGAGCTTGGTGAGCTGGAGCGCATGGGCCAACTAAATGCGCCTGACAGCTACGACGATGTGGAGGTGCATGCTCCTGGTGTGGTAAAAGCCATGTGCCTGCACGCTGCCCATGACTGCAACCTACGCTGCCAATACTGCTTTGCCGGCACCGGCGAATACCACAGCCGCAACCGCTGTATGCTGACTGTGGATACAGGGAAAGCCGCCCTTGACTGGTTGGTCAAAAAAAGCGGAAAACGCATCAATTTAGAAGTTGACTTTTTTGGCGGAGAACCGCTGATGAATTTTAATGCCGTCAAAGAGATCGTGGCTTATGGGCGGGAGCTTGAAAAGAAGCATAAGAAAGTTTTCAAATTTACTACCACCACCAACGGTCTTTTGCTGTCGGATGATATTATTGATTTCCTTAATCTGGAAATGGACAATGTGGTACTTTCCATTGATGGCCGCCCCGAAGTACATGACCATATGCGTCCGACGCCCAATGGCAGCGGCAGCTATGCCCACATTATTCCCAAGGCGCTTAAGCTGGCAAAATCCAGAGGTCAGCAGCGGTATTATATCCGCGGCACCTTTACCGCAAATAACCTGGACTTTGCCAAAGATGTTCTGCATCTGGCCGATGCCGGATTTGAGCAGCTATCCATTGAGCCTGTGGTAGCTCAGCCTGAAAGCGGCTATGCCTTGACGCAAGAACATCTGCCCCAGATTTTTGAAGAATACGAAACCTTGGGCCGAGAATATTTAAAGCGCCGCAAAGACGGCCGCTGGTTCAATTTCTTTCACTTTATGATTGATTTACAAGGCGGCCCCTGCCTTCGAAAACGCCTAACCGGCTGCGGCGCAGGGAATGAATATGTGGCGGTGACGCCTGAGGGCGACATCTATCCCTGCCATCAGTTTGTTGGCCGGGAAGGTTTTAAAATGGGCTCGGTGCTGGATGATTCCTTTAACAACGATATCCAGCAAAAGTTTGCCGCCAATAATGTTCTATCCAAAGAAGCCTGCCGAAGCTGCTGGGCACGTTTCTTCTGTTCCGGAGGCTGTGCAGCCAATGCCCATCAGTTTCATGGGGACATTTCAAAGCCCTATGATCTGGAGTGCCAGATGGAGCGCAAGCGCTTGGAATGCGCCATGGCGATATACGCACTGGAAAGACAAGACTAAGCATTGAAAGCATGATTGCACTGTTGGTGCCTTCATGCTTTTTCTTTATAAATAGCGATGTTCACAAATTACCAAAAATTATTCATAAAGCGTTCATGATTAGGTCAAAAATCTTGTTTATACTACTCTTACAACCAACAGAGGAGGAGCTCAAAATGAAAGGTAACTTTAAAAAACATTTGTTAGGGTATATAGCCATCGCCATCGTATTCACCATGGCAGGTGCCAGCATCACAATGCTAGCCACCGACGGAAACGGTGCCAATGCAGAAGCACAGCGACTTGCCACCAAGATTGAAGGCACCGTCACCAGCCCCTTTACTGCGGCTATCGCGGCAGTTAGAGACAGCGTAGTCGGCGTCAGCAACTATACTACATACAACTATGGTGGATATGGCGGGTATGGTTTCAATCTCCCCGGCCGCAACAACAGAAGCGGCGAAGAGGTGCTGCAATCCACCGGCAGCGGCGTAGTCATCAGCGACCAGGGCCACGTTCTCACCAACTACCATGTGGTGGAAGGTGCCAAAACCTTAAAGGTCACAACACCAGACAAAACATACGATGCAGAGCTTATCGCCTACGACGAAGACTTGGATGTAGCTATTCTTAAGGCCACTGACCTGAAGCTAAACCCCGTATCTTTGGGTGATAGCGATGCTTTGCAAGTTGGCGATTGGGCTATCGCCATTGGCAATCCTCTGGGCACAGAACTTGCTGGCACCACCACAGTAGGTATTGTATCTGCCCTGAACCGCGAAATCAGCTCCGGTGCTACCGATAAATACGGCAAGCGCATCACCAATACCATGATCCAGGTTGATGCTGCTATCAACAGCGGCAACAGCGGCGGCGGCTTGTTCAATGTGCTGGGTGAACTGGTAGGTATCCCCACATTGAAATATTCCGGAAGCCTGTTCAGTGGCAGTGCTGTAGAAGGCATTGGGATGAGCATCCCCATCAACTCTGCAAAATCCTTGATTGAAAAGGTACTCTCCGGCGAGGTCACCGGCAACCAATCCAGCTCCAATACCAACACCAATACTGTTGCTGAAAACAACAAGCCACGCCTTGGCGTAACCGTTTCCACCCTTGATCAGAGCAACTCTGCTGTTTCCTATGGCAAACTGCCTTCCGGCGTCTTCATCAGTGAAGTGGATGAAAACTCTCCAGCGCAAAAAGCTGGTCTGATGCCTTATGACATCATTGTTGAAATTGATGGTCAGCGCACTACCACCACCACCGCCATGATATCGTACCTTGGCGAGAAAAATGAAGGTGACGTTGTTAAGGTCAAGGTCTATCGCGTAGAGGGTCTGGAGAATACCCAAGGTGTTAATGATATCAAGGAAGGGCAGTACCTTGACTTCGATGTGGCTCTGGCCATATTGACCAATGTAAATCAGTAAGCATTCTTAAGCAGGAATATTAAATCTTCCCGACATAGCCGGGAAGATTTTTTTTGATGGCTTAATCCAATTCTAATTAGATTTTTATCTAATTCACTATTGAATATTATCTAACATATGGTATACTGTGGAAGTCTTAATTATATCTGCATCTAAGGAGTGTTCGATGTATGTCTAACAAGAGTAACGGGTACAGAGCTGTCTTTAAGCACAAGCAGTATACCAAATTGATTGCTTCTAATATCGTAAATCGATTTGGAGATTCCATCGATGCTATCGCTTTCACCTGGCTGGTATATGAACTGAGCGGCAATGCTGCCTGGTCCGCTGTTATATTTGGTGCCAACATGCTTCCTACCGTGGTTCTCGGGCCATTTGCCGGCGCGCTGGCTGAGAAGATGGATAAAAAAGCAACCATGGTCATTGCAGATATAATCCGTGGCCTTTTAGTCGCACTGACAGCAGCGCTGTTAACATTCAACGTGTTAACCCCCATTTGGATGCTGTGCATAACGGTATTGCATTCCACCGTAGAAGCCTTTCGCATTCCCTGCGGTCAAGCGATTATACCGCGTTTGCTGCCCAAAGAAGATTATGATTTTGGTTTGTCACTCAACAGCAGCATGGCCCGTGTGATGGAAATCATCGGCATGGCCTGCGCTGCTGGTATCATCGCTTTAATCGGAGTGCCCGGAGCAATATTTATCGACGGCATCACGTTCTTTCTGTCCGCAGCCCTGATTGCTTGGATAAAAGTAGGAAAAGAGCCTGAGCAAGAAAGTATCAATAGCACAAAGGACTATTGGAAGACACTTTTAGAAGGCTTCAAATACGTTTTTAAAACCCCGTCAATTTTCAATCTATGCCTACTGGCACTGCTGCTCAATGGCTTGCTGGTGCCGCTGAATGCACTCATGGCCCCATTGGTCAGTGAAGTCTATCAACTAGATGCTGAAGCCTTGTCCGCAGGCGGTATACTGATTACGGCAGGCAGTGCGTTGGGCGCATTTATCTATCCATATATCAAACGTCTCATCAGCGGCAAAACCTTAATTATAGCTGGCTTTGCTGCTATCTCCATCAGCTACCCATCGTTAATTTGGGCCTCCGCATTAATGCATACACCATTGCTATTTTATGTCGTATTATGTATCATATTAATCATATTCTCGATTTCACTGGCCTTGCTGGGCGGGCACTTTTCTGTTGCTGTATTAAAGCTGGTTCAACCTGATTATCTGGCACGTGTCGGTTCTACCATGGGGGCTGTAAGCACGTTTGCAATGCCTTTCCTTTCCTTCCTGATGGGTGGTATGACATTAACGTTTGGGATCAGCGGTGTATTCTATTTATTTGCGGGTATATGCGTTGTTTCCCTGTTCCTGTTGATTGCCACGAAAAAGCTGGATGCCATGGACTAAGGGGGATTATCTTGAGATATATTTATTATCAGCATATGGACCTGATGCTGGAAGCATTGAACTTCTTGACGCTGAAAACCTCAGAGACTTCGTTGGAGGTAAAACTCAACCGGCTGCAAATGCTGCATACGGATACTAATGTAAATACATCCCCGGCATTTCAAGCACGCATCACTGCTGTGCGTGCGCTTGCCTTGGCAATTGACAGCCATCACACACCAGATGCCAAGGAGCTGGATCATTTTTTCTCCACATACTCCACTGGGGAGGGCAATTTGGCCTTAACCCTTATTATGTCCTTTTATGACCCTGCCATTGCCCTATGGGACGATCAGATGATACATATTGAGAAAGCGTTTGATGCATTTTGCAAAGAACCGCGGCCTGATATAGCCAAGCTGCATCTTGGCAATATCATCTATGAAAACGATGATTCCCCTGAAAGGGATGCATGGCCTGTCGAGGAGCAGTTGGATAGCACCGAGCTGTCAGACCAGGAAAAATGGATTCTTCTGCGTATGCTGAAAAGACCTGACCAACATCTTCATCGACTTACACAAATGCTGATACCTATAAAGAATCTGATAGCGGAGAACTTCTCCATTATTCAACCAATGCTGGATGATTTCACATTTCGTTGGAGGGAATATTTCCAGCAAAATATGTTTTCAGCCTTCCTGTCACAGTGTATGGGTTTGGAATTCGGAGATAATAAGGACTACACCGTGCATGTGTACCCATACATATTCGACAGCAGCACGATATCATTGAATATGGATGAGGATGAAAAGAACATATACCTAAAAATCGGAGCTTGCATGTCAGAAGGCGTAACAGTAAAAACGCTTCCCATTAAAAGCAATCATCTGCTGGAAGGGTTGAAGGCATTATCCGACAAGAGCAAGCTGGCCATACTTGATCATATTCGCAACAAGCGTTCCTATGGGCAAGCTTTGGCTAAAGAAACAGGCTTGTCAACCGCCACTATTTCACACCACATGAGCGCCCTTATCAATTGCGGTTTTATTCGTATGGAAAAAGAAGATAACCGTATTTACTATCAGATGGACAAAGATAGGCTGCAGCGTTTTTTGCAGCATTTGTCTTTGTATTTGCTGGACGGAGAAGGTACAGGCAAACCACATACATAAAGGCATAACTCCTTTTCTGCATGCATACCTTTCATCAAGCGGATGCAAGGAGGGAAACCCATGGATGCAGGAAAGCAGTTCAATTTGTATCAGGATATTGCTGAACGAACCGGCGGCGATGTATACATCGGCGTAGTGGGCCCGGTGCGAACCGGAAAAAGCACCTTTATCGCCAAATTCATGGAGGAATTGGTGCTGCCCCGCATGCCTGCAGGACCCGTAAAAGACCGTCTGTCTGACGAACTGCCGCAGGGCGGGTCCGGCCGCACCATCATGACCACTCAGCCCAAGTTCGTACCCGGCGAGGCTGTGGAGGTCTTTTTGCAGGACAGTACGCCAGTCAAAGTGAGGATGGTTGATTCGGTAGGCTATCTGGTGAAAGGCGCACTGGGAACCACTGAAAATCAGACCGTTCGCATGGTTCATACCCCCTGGTTTGACCAAGACATCCCCTTTGAGCAAGCGGCAGAGATCGGCACCCGTAAGGTGATTAATGACCACGCCACCATCGGCATGGTAGTTACCACCGATGGCAGTATCACCGATATTCCCCGCAGCGCCTATGTGGATGCCGAGGAACGGGTGGTCAATGAACTCAAGGCTCTTGGCAAGCCTTTCGTACTTGTTTTGAACAGTGCTACACCGGAAGCGGCAGAAGCTGCAGCGCTGCAAAAGTCACTGCAAAGCAAATATGATGTACCTACCCTGCTGCTCAATGTCAAGCAAATGAGTCTGGGCGACATTCAGGGCGTGTTGGAAAAGATACTGTATGAGTTCCCGCTGCGTGAAGTCCGCCTGAATGTTCCTGCCTGGCTGAACGCTTTGGATGTGAACCATTGGCTGGCATCGCACGTACTGGATGGCGTACGCCAGGGCGGCAAAAACCTCAAGCGCATGCGGGATAAGGAAGTATTCGCTCATGCCTTTGATGGTTCCCCCTATTCTACGGGTCTGCAAAACGATGGCGTAGAGCTGGGCGAGGGACGCGTAACCTACAACATGCCGCTGACCGAGGGACTGTTTAATAAGATATTGGGCGAAGAGTGCGGCACAGAAATCAAGGGCGATGCCCACCTGCTGGCGCTGATGAAGGAGCTGGTAGCCGCCAAAGCGGAATACGATCATGTGGCGGAAGCACTGCGCTCCGTTCGTGAAACCGGTTATGGATTGGTAACACCGGCCATGAACGAGCTTACGCTACAGGAGCCTGAAATCGTGCGCCAGGGCAGCCGTTTTGGTGTCAAGCTCAAGGCACATGCACCATCGCTTCACTTAATCCGGGTGGATATCGAAACCGAGGTCTCCCCGGTGGTAGGTACCGAAAAGCAGTCTGAAGAGCTTGTGCGCTACCTGATGGATGAGTTTGAAAACGATCCTCAGCGCATATGGAGCACCGACTTCTTTGGTAAGAGCCTGCATGATTTGGTTAGGGAAGGCCTTTCCAACAAACTCATGCGTATGCCCTCTGACGCCAGAGACAAAGTACAGGAGACCCTAACCCGCATTATTAATGAGGGATCCGGCGGAATGATCTGCATACTGCTGTAATACACGATTTATGGCAGCAGATACATAAACCCAAGAACCATTTATACAGCTGCCAATTCATCAGCGCAGGCCCGCCATCGACGATAGCGGGCCTGTTTTGCTGCAGGCAGGAGATGCTACTGAGTTGGAATTGCGGTTTTCATTAGATTCCTAGCTGTTCCGTTTCATTCTGAGGACGTACTAGTTCCCCTATCTCCTGTGCAGGATGCAAAGGGATCAGGATAGCCGCCAGCGTATCCCCTCTGCTATCCTCTCCGATGTGAAGGGATGCCCTTTTGCCGTATATCAGCCGCAGCCGCTGGCTAATGTTACGAATGCCAACGTGATTTTCTCCGGGAGCATCCTCATTCATTAAGGATGTAATCTTCTCCCTGTCCTCCCTGCTTAAGCGGCGGCCATTGTTCATGACCTCCACATGCAGATAAGAAGCATCTGCAAACACATTCAGACGAATATGCCCGCCGCCTGCCGGAGCAATCCCATGCTCAATGGCGTTTTCCAAAAGCGTTTGAATCACAAGGCGCGGAAGGCTGTATTCCATAAGCGCCGGATCGATATCCTTATAGATGGTCAGCTTTTCGCCAAAGCGCAACCGAACAAAGTAAAAATACGCATCCGCAATGGTAAGCTCTTGTGATATAGGCACCATGCGGTGGTCACCCCGGTCAAGGCTTGCATTCAGTAGTACGCTCAGCGCCTCCACCATGGCGGCTATGGCTTCATTGCTGTCCATCCTGGCCTGCCAGGTAATCATCTCCAGGGCATTGTTCAAAAAGTGGGGATTGATACGGCTTTGCAAGGCTTTAATACGAGCATCGCGCAATGCAATTTCTTCTTTGTATGCCGTATCGATGAGCCGCTGGATTTGTGTACTCATGGTAGAAAACGCGATACCCAGCTGGCCCAGTTCATCCTTTCCATTCATTGGCACAGTCACGCCCAGCTCACCATTTGCCATGCGCCGGGATGCCTTTGACAACAGGAAGATTGGCTTGGAAATGCGCCGGTGCACAAACCACATGATCATAATACCAATAGGAACAATAGCAAACAAAAGAATAAAGAAAACCTGCTTGAATTGTGTCATTTGGGCGTAAACAGATTCTTTTGACACCTGCAATCTGGTATTGAATATGAAATCCCGCTCCGAATGCTTTTGAACGTACGAAAGAGTATTCCGTTGCTCCATAAGGCCAGATGACGCAGCTTCCCAATCAGGGGCCTGGCCGGAACAGCTTTGAAATCCACCTAGTTGAATATCAAACTTACTGCCCCATGTTTGGCCCGCACTCGCCAAGGGTGCAAACATCTCCTGCATGTTCATGCCCAATACCAGCATGCCATAGCGCTCCATACGCAGGTTGTACAGGTTGCGCACCAGATACAACTTCCCGTTCCAGCCGGCAAAGCTGCACTTGGTATCCAGGGTTAGCCCCAGTTCCATGGCTAGTTGCTGGGCACTCTCCTGAAAACTCAGTGCTTCCTGATACCCTGCCCCTGTGTACATAAAAGCATCCGGCCGGCTAATGGGAAAGTAAGCCGCAAAGGTGAACAGGGAATCCCGGCCAAATTTACGCTCCAGATAATTACGGCTGATGCGGTAAAAGTCGGAATAGCTAAGCCTTTCCGAGCTAAAGTTTTGATATGCACCAGCCAGTTCACCATCATACGTTGCATCCTTGGCCAGGGTGATAACCCGATTGACAATCTGCAGTGTGGATGCATGGGCATATTCTGCGCTGGAATTCAGCGCCGCCTTCGTTTTATCCTCCAGCGCACCAATAAAGACACCGCCCATGTACCCCCCCAGCGCCAGTGCAGGCAAAAGCCAGCACAACAACACTATCATCAAAATGCGGAAGCGCAGGGATTTTACATAGATGCGAAACTTATGGAGCATGGCAATTCCCCCATGCCAATTACATTTACATATCCAAACCCAGGAACTTGGCAGTGGTCATGCACATGGCCTCTGCTTTTTCCTTATCGGGCATTTCGCAGAAAACACGAAGCCTGGGCTCTGTGCCGCTGAAGCGGATAATGATCCAGCCATCAGAAAAGTAAACCTTAACGCCATCCATGTAGGATACGCTCTTGACCTCCTGTGAAAAGACAGGAAGCTTTTTATCCTCCATCAGCAATTTCAAGAGGCGCTGCTTTTGCTCAGGCTCAAAGGGCCAGTCATATTCTGCCATATAGGTTTCGCCAAATTCTTGGTACATCCTCTTTGTCAGTGTACTTAGCTTTTCTCCGGTAACAGCCATCATCTCCACCAGCAGCGTGGCAGCATGAATACCATCCTTGCCAAGGATATGTCCCCGAACCGTCAGCCCGCCGGAGGATTCGCCGCCGATAACGGCATTGTACTTTTCCATGGCCGCAGAAATATGCTTAAAGCCCACAGGCACCTCATGGCAGGTTTCCCCAAAGGCCGCAGCGACCCTGTCCAGCAAATGCGTAGTGGCCAGGTTCCGCACCGCCGAGCCGTGCCAGCGCTTGTACTTGAGCAGATAGTAATACAAAAGCACCAGTATCTCATTGGGATGCACGAATCTACCCATATCATCAATCAGGCCGATTCGGTCGGCATCACCGTCAGTTGCAATACCGATATCCGCTTTGCTTTCCAGCACAGCACCTCGAAGCGCCCCCAATGTATCCACATTGGGCGTAGGCAGCCTGCCGCCAAAGAGAGCATCGTGGCGCTCATGGATCACATCCACATCACAACGGGCTGTTAAGAGAATGGTCTGCAAAGATGTCCGGCTGACACCATACATGGGGTCCAGTATGATGTGCAGATTACGTGAGCGGATAGCATCCATGTTCACACCCCGGATAATGGCATCCAGATACTGGTTTTGCGGCGCGATCTCCTCCACAAGTCCAAGCCGAACTGCCTGCTCATAGGGCATGGTGGATATTTCACCATCTGTAATGGCATTAGCGCTCTCCCCCAGGGGTTCGGTTATCTCCAAGGCAGCATCCCGTCCGCCTTTGGTAAAGAGCTTGATGCCATTATACAACGCTGGGTTGTGGCTGGCGGTGACCGCCATGCCGTAATGCAGGCCGTAATAACGTACAGTAAACATGATAAGCGGAGTAGGCGCTTCCCTGGTAATAAAGTAGGTATGAATTCCTTGGGCAGCCATGACCTCCGCTGCCCATCTTGCCGACTCTCTGGACAAAAACCGCCGGTCAAAGCCAATCACAAAACCAGGCGTCGCCACATCTTCCGCCTTCATACGCCGCGCAATGGCCACCATCAGGCGCTGCACATTGGCTTTGGTAAAATCCTCACCAATGATGGCCCGCCATCCGCCTGTTCCAAACACAATCATACTGTATCCTCCCTACGGATTTCCCATTATAATTTCAACGGCATGGCTGGTGCCCTCCGGGAAAATGGGAATACGGTCGGCATCCTTGCCATCCACCTTTATCCTTAATACACCCTTTTGCACATGGATGGGGTTTTTGACCGTAATCTGGTATGTTGCTCCCCGGAATACACGTGTGAGTGAAAACCCTTCCCATTCTGCTGGGATGCAAGGATCGATCTCAAGGTGGTCCCACTGGGGCCTGATGCCCAGCATGTACCTTGTGGCTGCATAATACGCCCAGCCTGCACTGCCTGTCATCCAGGGGTGCCTGGCCCTGCCATGGGCTGTATGCTCTTTGCCCATGATGAACTGACAGTAGGCATAAGGTTCGCTTTGACGTATTTCGATCTTATCGTTCTGGCGCATCGGCAGCAGAGCATTGTACAGCTTCATGGCCCGGTCGCCTCGGCCCAGCATGGCCTCCGCCACCCAGGCCCAGGGATTGGGATGACTGAAGATGGCGCCGTTTTCTTTGACACCCGCATAGACCCTGGTGACAAAGCCGATGGAATCATCAGGCGTTTTAAATCCGGGCGCGTTCAGCATCAGGCCATAGGGGGTAAACAGGTAATCAAAAACTGCATCCATGGCTGATTCACCCTGCTCTTTGGTAATGGCACCGGAAATCACTGCCCAGGCGTTGCTCTCCAAGTGCACTTTGCCCTCTTTGGAATCCTGGGTACCGATAGGTACACCCTTGCCTGTAATGCCGCGGATAAACCACTTGCCGTTCCACAGCACCTTTCGACAATTATCCGCCATTTCCTTTTCCATGGTCCTGTACAGGCGCACATCTTCGCTGCGCTTTAAGAAGGCTGCAGCAGACAGAAAGTGATTCAGTGCCCACAAATGCAAAAAGGAAACCATGGCACTTTCACCGCCGCCCAGATTTAAGCAGTCATTCCAGTCTGCCCGAAGGCCCTTGGCAATGCTGTGTGCACCCAACTGGCTGTAGGTAAAGTCCAGTATTTTTTTCATATGCTCATATACCGTATTCTGACCGCCATCGGCATAGGGAATCACCTGGTGAAAAAAGTCTACCTCTCCTGTTTCCCGCACATACTCACAGATGGCTGGAATCAGCCATAGCGCATCGTCTGCACATACATCCTTCAGGCCATGGATCATCTGGCTCTTGTCTGGTGTAGGTACAACAGTGGGCGACTGGAAGGATTGCTTTTTCCCAGGTGTGAACCATGCAGGATCAAACAGGTGCAGGCCGTACCCCTCTCGCACCTGACCGCGTAAAAGCTGTGTGATGCGCAGCCTGCACATATCCGGATTGGAATGCGGCACACACATGGCATCCTGGGCAGTGTCGCGGTAGCCAAGGCCGGTGCGGCCTCCCACCTCAATAAAGGAGGCAAAGCGGGAGAACATGACGTTTACTTCACTTTGGTACAGGTTCCACAGGTTCAGGCTGGTGTTCATATCAGCATTGGGGGTGTTCACCTGCAGGCGGGAAAGCTTTTCATGCCAGAAGGCAGCCAGGCTTTCAAAGGCTGCATCCACCACAGGGAAGGTATACTTTTCTCTGGCCTTTTTCGCCTCATGGGCGTTTCCCTGGCCTAAGATAAACAGCACCCGCGTTGTCTCCCCCGGTGCAAGTACCAGTTGATTTTGCAGAGCACCGCAATGATTGCCGGTGAGTTCATAGCTGCCGGAGAGCTTGCCGCTCTCCACACCGATGGGATTGGTCTCTGTGCGGTATGGGCCGATAAACGCATCCCGCAGGCAATCATAACCTATGGGAGCAAAACTGGCGGTAAAGAATTGATGGCTATCCTCTTCATAATGCAGCTCATATTCCACAGCCCCATTTACATACCTGGAGCCAGAGGAGTACAAACTCATTTGAAAATTTTGGTTGTCCATATCGATGTGGTGAAAGGAAAACTCCACATACCCAAACAAATCCAGCGTGCGGGTTTTATCTGTGGTATTTGCCACGGTCACATCCCATAAAACCACCTGATCATTCCTAGGGATAAACAGGGTCTGGCTGGCGGATATGCCCTGGTACTCGCACAGATACTTGCTGTAGCTCAAGCCATGGCGGCAGGCATACTTGGCCTGGTTTAGCGGGATACCGGTGGGCTGCCAGCTTATAGACCAGTACTTGCCTGTATCCTGGTCCCGCAGATATACATAGTGACCAGGCCGATCCATGGGTACGCCATTGGGACGAAAGCGCGTGATTCGATGATATTGGGGAGAATCCAGCCAGGCATAGCCGCCTGCCGTATGGTTGAATACACCACCCATCCGCTGGGTTCCAATGTAATTGGTCCAGGATACAGGAACATCCACCCGGTCAATCACATACTCCCTGGCTTCATTATCAAAATACCCGTAGCGCATCGTCACGCCTCCCCGTATCTTCTCAGTGTTCATAGTATCATATATACTCACTGGATGACATGCACAAATATGGCGTTTGTTGTATTTCATTGCCATACCTTACTGCAAAAACGAAAAATGTTCTGTGCAATTGCACAGAACATATAAAGAAGGCAATTAGTAATGAATGTTCAGTCTTTAAACGTTTTGATTAACAATCCACTGCAGCGATTCAACATACAACGGCATCAGGTTTTCAGACCTCATTCCGGGTGCGATCCGCAGAGAATCAACCTTATCCCAGTCTCCCAATTCATAGCTGAGAACAAGGTTCAAAGCCTGGCCAATACTGTTACCGCCCATCAAAAGCGCATCCTTGATATCTGCTGAAATAGGCAGTTCACATATCGCCTCCTCCATCGTACGGTCCAGCAGGACGTCAATGGATGAGAACAAACCAGCAAGAAAATAGTCATTGCGCTTTTCTTCTGCACCGATATTTGCCGCAACAAGTTCCATAAACTTTGCTCGAATCAAACAATTGGTAATCAGCTCACCATTTTCCGCATTCTTAACATTCTTAAGGAGCAAAAGGTAAACCCACTTGCCAATTTCGTTCAGTCCCATTTTTACTAATGCAAGCCTGATATTATACACGGCTTGCCTGGAACCGTAATACACTGACCCGGCAAGCTTCAAAAGCTTGTAAGTCAGACCCACATCCGATTCGATGATCTCAGCCATCGTACCCAAATCAGGGTCATTCTTGTTCAGTTCCTTCATCAGGCGAAGAAGGGTAGAAGGAATGGTCGCTATCTCCTTCCGCTTCTCCATCACCGGCCGGCTGAAAAAATACCCCTGAAAAAAATCATAGCCCATGCTGCAGGCTTTCAAGTATTCCTCCCGGGTTTCTACCTTCTCAGCAAGAAATTTTACTTTGCCCTTATAGTTATTGATAAAGTGCTGCTGCATATCTTCATCAACAACTGAAAATTCCACCTTAACAATGTCTGCAAACTCAAAAAAAGGAATAGCCGTATCTGAAAACGCAAAATCATCCAATGCAATGGTATAGCCTTTTGATTTTAAGTGCTTAAGTGCATCCATCACTTCTTCTGTGGGTTCTACGCTTTCCAAAACCTCCACCACAATATTCTTCTTTGGCAGTACCAAAGGAATTTCACTGACCAGCATATCTTTTGAAAAATTGATAAAAGCCTTCTTGCCTCCAGTAAGATCATGAAGCTGCATCACAAGAAAAGCATTGTTGATCAGGTCAGCTGTGGCCTGATTATCATCAATGCCTTCATAATAATTATTCATACTGCGTCGGTAAAGCAGTTCATACCCGATAATGCTCTGTTCTTTATCAAATATCGGCTGACGCGCAAGATATACTTCCAACTTCGAACCTTCTTCCTGCACGGTACAAAGGACTGAAAAAAATCAGCATCAATTAACATCAATCATCCCAAGGCTTGGTATTCTGCCCTTTGGATTGACAGTAATCGTTATTCCAAAGTACATTAATGAATCAGAACTATTATATAGTAATTTTGGGACAATTGCAAGTTGTATCCAAACAACAACCTCCAATATATGGAACGATCATGCATAATAACTGGTTGTAATGCGTATCGTAATAAAATGCCGCCTATACAATCAGCACATGGATGAAGGGAATATAGACCGTACCGGCGAATGAATAAAAGCATATTTCTTCATTCGCACCAATCTGTTTTGTAATAGTAAAACCTTAGAATGATCATGCATACGCAAGGAGGTACCCAAAATGCCCATAACTGCCAAGGATATCGCCCAAATGCTGGACCACAGCACACTTCAGCCCTTTTTAACTGAGGAAGATATCATCAAAGGCTGTAAAACAGCCTTGCGATACGGCACAGCATCAGTCTGCGCCCGCCCTGCCGATATGCCGCTGGTGGCAAAACTGCTCAAGGGCAGCGATGTAAAAGCCTGTACTGTCATAGGCTTCCCCCATGGCGCTCAGAAGACGGAAACCAAGGTGTTTGAAGCCAAGCAAGCCTTGGCCGATGGATGCACGGAGCTGGATATGGTACTGCACATCGGTAAGCTTTTATCCGGCGATGATGACTATGTACTCAATGACATCGCTCAGGTGGTGCGTGTTGCCCATGAGGCTGGCGCCATCGTCAAGGTGATCCTGGAAACTTGCTATCTCAGCGAAGAGCAAAAGGTCAAGGCCTGCAAGCTGAGTGTAAAAGCCGGGGCTGACTTTGTGAAAACCAGCACCGGCTACGGTACCAAAGGCTGCACCATTGATGATTTGAAGCTGATGCGGGCCAATGTGCCTGAGACAGTGAAAGTCAAGGGCTCCGGCGGTATCCGTGATCTGGATACGGTTCTGGCTGCAAGGGCCGTAGGCGCATCCCGCTGCGGTGTAAGCGCAACAGAAGCCATTATGGAAGAAGCCTTCCGCCGGGAAGAGGCTGGTACCCTTGTGGAAGCAGAAACATTAAAGGACATGGAAGGCGGCTATTAATGCAAAAGCGCACCGGCAAGCTATGCTCGCCGGTGTGTTTTTTATTGCGTATAATGACACAAGTGTAAACTGTATATGTTCCTTGTAATTTCGCTGTTTGTTCACATTCACTCCATGATGGCTTCATAATCATCGTCTATCCTATAC
>JAEYQQ010000026.1 GCA_023409955.1 Bacillota bacterium
CCGTCATTGAGCAGCAGCATGGTATGTCCTCCCCCCTCATGGGCAATATCATAAAGATAGGCTGTGCTGAAAACAGGATACAGAAATGTATTTTAACTTGCAGGCGCTTTCTGCATGGAAGCATAGAAACAGGGGAGGAGGATGTAAAACCCTCCTCCCCGTGTGGAAACAATGGATTATTCGGTATAGTACTTGGCGAAAGCTTCGGCGCGCTCATCAATGATGGCCTGGCCGCCGGAAGCGAGATAGTCTTCCATGCCGCTGTCAAAGATGGCGTCAAACTGATCGGGAGCGGCGATCACAGACTGATTGAGGAAAGCATCGCGCTTTTCTTTCAGTGCTGTGTCCATGCCCTCCTGAGAGGTGATGGCGCCTACGTTGTAATTCTTCACAACACGCCCATCCAGGCCAGTGGCGGCATAGGCTACTTCGATAAAGCGGGCGTCAACTGTTGCATAGCCCAGAGCCATTGCCTTGAGGGTCTTTTCCATGTCGCCCAGGTCCAAACCGTTCAAGGTGATGGTGTAGTCAATGTTGTACAGGGAGTTCATGATTTTTTCGCCCTGAACAGCCAGGGTCTTTACCGTACCGTCTGGGGTGATTTCATGCGTTACGCCTTCTTCGCCGATCTGCAGGAACATGCGGTTTTCCAGCTTGGAGATAAAATCAAGGTACAGTAAGGAAGCCAGAGGTTCGTCGTTGGTAGCGGGCAAGAATACTTTGCGGTCGATAGGGTTAGAGAGGAACTTGCGGTAAACACCTGCATCATTTTTGAAGGAGCTAACAGCGATAAAGCCGGCGTCGGGGCCAACGTTGCGCAGCAGGTTGGCGTGGATGCTGTCTTCGCCATTGCGGTAGGGGTAATCCCAGTTGTGGATGAATGCACCGATATAGCCGGACTTGAGCAGGTTGTCTTCAGTGGTGTCGCCAGCGCCGTACAGGGCAAAATCTTTCCAAACAAGGCCTTCATTGTACCATTTGTTCAGTACTCGGACACCTTCCTTAATGTTGGGGTACAGGAGGTGGCGGTCATCAAAGCCTCTGATGAACAGCTCTTTGTCGGTGGCGGCATCGGGAACAAAGGCAGCCAGTAGGTGGTCGTTGCGCCAGCCAATGTCATAGCTGGTGGAGTATGGGATCATTTTGTCAGCATCTGCGCCCAGCAACAGCTCGGCATTGTCTTTGAAAGCTACGAGCATGGCTTCAAATTCTTCCAAGGTGGTGGGGGCAGCCATGTTCAGCTTCTTCAGCCAGTCTTCCCTAACGAAGGTGTTAATGCGGGTGGTGGAAGCGGCAAGATAGGCTTCAATTGCCCAGAGGGTGCCTGTCTCGGGATCTAGATCCCAGTAAATGTTGGTATCACCAAGAAGCGACCAGAGGTTGGGGAGCAGCTCTTTGTTTTCAGCCAGAATGGGAGCCAAGTCCAGCACGCCGCCCATTTTGGCATAAGTCTGGATGGTGGGGTAGCTGTAGGTAACGCATACGTCAGGAGCGTCACTGGCAGCCAGCAGGTTGTTAAGCACTTCGCCTTCTGTCCAGCGGGGCACGGGCACAAAGGTGACTTCCACATTGTGGTCCCTGAGCATGCCTTCTTTGATGAAGTTTGTGTAGAAGTTGTCTTCGGGCTTGGAGCCGCCATCGTTGGCGCGGTCGTAGATCTCAACGGTGATCTGCCGGGTGGTGGTGAAGCGGCCGTCGACGATTTCAGGTGTCTCAGCCAGTGCCGAAGTCAGCGTGGTGCCGATTACACCGGTAATCAGTATCGCCACAAGTAACAGATACGCCAGGGTACGTTTCATAGGTTTACGCCTCCTTTTATATTGTGGGACACCATTTCGGGTGCTGCCCAAAATGACACATGTTTGGGGGTTACCCTTTTACCGCTCCGATGGTAACGCCGGAGATAAAATAGCGCTGCAGCCAGGGGTAGACCAAGAGGATAGGTACTGTTGCGAACATGACGGTGGCCATTTTGAGGGTTTCCGCAACGCCTGTGGGGAAGAAGCCTTCCTGGGTAGCTACCTCAATGCTAGTGGTGTTCTGAAGGATGTTGTACAAAAGCAGCTGAATGGGGTAGTATTCACGGCGCCGGGACATGAACATCAGCGCATCGGAAAAGCCGTTCCAGCGGCCTACTGCATAAAACAGCGCAAGGGTTGCCAGGACCGATGTGGACAAAGGAAGGTAGATGCGGACCAGAATGCGAATGGGACCGGCGCCATCGATTTCTGCAGACTCCCGCAGGCTCTCTGGGATGCCAAAAAAGAAGCTGCGCATGATGATCATATTGAAAACGCTCAGGCAGTTGGGGATAATCAGTACGAGTGGATTATCCAGCAGGTTCAGGCTTCGAAGCAGCAAGTAATTGGGGATCAGGCCTGCGCTAAAATACATGGTCAGAATGATGAAGCCGTTTAAAAACCGCTTGCCCTTTAGGTTGTCATACGTCAGGGGATAGGCACACATAATGGTCATTACCATGGATACAATGGTGCAAATTGCGGTCAGCATTGCTGTCCACTGCAGGGACCAGGTGTACTTGACATCACCCAGAACGGTTTTATAAGCATCCAAGTTCCAACCCTTGGGCCATAAAAGAACCTCGTTGCGAATCAGTGCGTCTGTGGAGCTTAAGGAACGTGCCAGAACGTTCAGCAGCGGTACAAGGCAGATAAACATCAGCATGATGCAGATCGCTGCGATGACCCTGTCGCCTGATTTGGTGGCTTTTGACCTAATCATTCTATCGCCTCCTTACCAGATGCCGCGCTCGCCAAAGCGCTTGGCCAGCGCGTTGGCTGACAGAAGGAAAATCAGACCGATAACAGACTGGAACAAGCCTACGGCTATCGTCAGGGAGAACTGCATACCTTTGATGCCGTTGTTGTATACAAATATGGATATGACATTGGAAACGTTGGTAACGATCTTATTACTCAAAGCATAGGGTCGGTCGAACTCACTGCCCAGGATGCGGCCAAGGCTCATAATCAACAAAACGATAATGGTGGGGCGAAGTCCCGGAAGGGTGATGTGCCAGATCTTGCGCAGGCGTGTTACGCCATCCACCGCGGCAGCTTCATATAGCTCTGGGTTGATGCTGGTGATGGCGGCTAGGTAGATGATGGTGTTCCAGCCGGCTTCCTTCCAAATGCCTAGGCCCACGTATGTGCCGATCCAATGATTGTTCTCATTCAGGAAGGGGATAGGTCCCAGGCCCATCTTCCCCAGCAGGAAGTTAATCAGGCCATCGTTGGGGGCAAACAGGCGAAGCGCCAGGCCGGAGATGATGATCCAGGACAAAAAGTGGGGCAGGTATACAACTGTCTGTGTCAGCCGCTTAAAGCGCTTATAGGAAAGCTCGTTGAGCAAAAGCGCCAGAAGGATAGGGGCCGGGAAGCCCATTACAAGGTCCAGAAAATTTAAGGTGATGGTATTTCGAAGTGCAAACAGAAAATCACGATTTTTAAAGGCTTTGATGAAAAACTCGAATCCGTAGTTTTTGGCCCAGGGAAGATCCCAGGGCGGATTAATAATGTTGTTTTGCTTGAAAGCACCAAGAATATATGCCATGGGTACATATCGAAAGATAATGAAAAATGTAACGGGCAGCAGTAGCAACAGATACAGCGTCCAATAACGTTTGATGTACCTGCCGGCGCCTGCCAGACGAAGAGAAGGGCGAATGATCTTCACGCCGGTTTCCGGGGTGTTTGCTTTCATGCGGTCTGCCTCCGTCCTCTTAATTTGTGCTGCCCGCATAACTGGGCTTTTGCAATGGGGAATAAGGTCTTTTTTTACACTGTTATGTATCATTTGTGCTGCCTTGGGGGTCAGGGAAAAATCTGCCGGCCCTTTGCGTCGGGGATGCCTGTCTTGCGGAAAAAATAGGTATTTACTACATCCCGCCATTCCCTGGCGTTCTCAAGCTGCCGGGCCAGGCGGGCGCTGACGGAGGACCAGACGCTTTCGGGAAGCTTATCCTTCAGGGAGGCCCAGGTATCAATAAAGCCTTCTACTTCTGCAACACCCTCAAAGTGGGTGTCATAAATATGCTGTAGCAGCGTCTTGCCGCTTTTGAGCTTATAGTCGTAGGGCAGCCGGTGAAAAAACAGGAGCAGCTCTTCTGGGCAGGTGTCCTTGCTGCTGTACAGCGCATTGAGATAGGGGTGATACTGGGCGGTATAGCCTGTGCCGCTTTCGGTTCTGTCAATACCGATGGCTTTATGATCGGCCCGGTGGTAGGTACCCCATTTCATGTATTCATAGCCGTCCACGCTGGGGCCGTAGTGGCTGTTGATGGCAACCATCCAGCCTATCCCCAGGGGTGCATTGTATTTTTCATACGTAAGCCTGGAGGCAAGCATCATGCCGGAGATGGCTTTAATCAAGGCAGGGTCATTGCCGAAGGTCAGCCGTACCCATTCCTCGGTTACTTGACGGGCGGTGAGGCCGGGGTCCCAGGCCATACGCCCAAAGGCATATAGGTTTGCCTGTGCCAGGGTGTGCCCGGTCCAGTTTTCATCATCCCCCACGTTGGAAACGGCGGCAATGGTATCGATTCTGTTGCGATTGCCTATCAGGCTTTTGGTGTTGCAGGTGTCGGATACAGGAGCTTCAAAAATCTCCTGCCATTGTGGTGCCAGCGCATACAAATCAATTTGTTGGCCTGTATACTCTTGCGTCACCTGAAACTCTATGGCCTGGCGTGTTTTTTTCATGGCACCCAGCAGCGGGGAATTGGGTTCCCGTACCTGAAAATCTGTGGGCCCGTATTTCACCTGAAGGATGACATTTTCATCAAACTTACCATCCAAAGGCATAAAAGTGTCATAGGCAGCCTTGGGCCGGTCGGTTTTGGTATCGCGCCAATCCTGCATGCAGTTGTAAATGAAGCAACGCCAGTACAATATTCCGTTATGAGGGGCCAGGGCTTTGGCAATTACATTGGCACCGTCGGCCTGGGAGCGCCCAAGGGCTGCTGGGCCGCCCCGGAATTCGGAATCTGCTTTGACCAAAAAGCCGCCGAAGTCGGGAATATACCGGTAGACCCTGGTTGCTGCTTCCTGCCACCAGGCGGCTACACGCTCATCCTTGGGGTCTGCCGTGGGAAGACCGCCCAGCAGTACCGGGCTTTCAAAATGAATGGAAACCACCAACTGTATATGGTAGGGGCGGAAAATGGCAGCAAGCTCTTTCAGCTTGGGCAGCATTTCCTCGGTAATAAGCTTGGCACTTTGGTGAGTGACATTTACATTGTTGATGGCGATTTGATTGATCCCCACAGAGGCCAGAAGCCGAGCATAATCCCTAATCCGCTTAGGGCTGTAATTCAGGTGGCCGTCCCTGAAGAAAATCGACTTTCCGCTGTACCCGCGTTCAATGGTGCCATCTATGTTGTCCCAGTGGTTCAAAATGCGCCGCTGAACCGCAGGGGCGGAGAGGATGTTCAGTGAGGAGGGCTGTTCTCCGGCTTGCAAAGATGTCAACAGCCAGTAAACACCATACAGAAGGCCCGCGCAATCTGCAGCAGTAATTTGAATACCTTTGTCAGCGCTGGATACTTGATACGCTTGGGGTTTAAAGTGACCGGACAAAATGAATTCAATATAAAAATCCGATTGCTCTTGAATGATATCATTGCCGAATAATCGTTTTAAGCCAAGGGTCAGCTCGTTTATGGCAAAGGCTGCTTCTACCGGCCCTTTTATATGAAGCGGAGAGATAGGTTTCTCTGCGCCATGCTGCAGCCATGCATTGTATTGTGTATAATTGCGCCCCGATAGCAATCCATCACGTCCCATATTTCATTTTTGAACAATTCAGTTAAGCGTGCAAATTGCACAAATGGTAAGCAAAAAAATCTGCATGTTTCAATGAAATAAATATAGCATTGGAATATGTCGTTGAAAATGGTCCCACTAAAGAAAATTTGTACTAAATAAATATGCAGAAACGATTCCCGATGTGATGCATACAAAAATATAAATATCTTGCGTCATAACAAAAGCAAATGTCGTTATTTTGAGCGTGTTTCATGCCATTATAAGGAGTAGATACTGATTTCTGGATGATTTTTTATAAAAGTGATATATATAAATGTTTTTTTCTTAATTGTAATAACTTGTCCATATCAAAGACGGGAGATGTCAAAGGGTAATATGATAATCCTCAGGGGAGATCAATTTTTGATTTCTTGATAAATGACGGTGGGTAACCTTTCACCTTTTTGAATGTCTTGCTGAAATAGTAGATATCGGAATACCCGCAACGCAAGGCTGCTTCCTGGATCGGTATTTTTTCATGCATGATCATATCTTCCGCCACGTTGATCTTGATGAGGTTGATGAAATTGCGCAGCGTATTGCCGGTGTGCTTTTGCACCAGCGTGTTTAAATAGACTGGATGCAGCTCCACCATTTCCACCAGCTCTTTGGTGAGGATCGGCCTGTTGATATTGGAAAGGACATAATCTGCCACCATTTTGACGCGGGAATCGCCGTAAGCCGTTTTTTCAGCCTTCAAGGCCATCATAATCAAGCTCATAATATTTAAAAAGGTGGAAGCAGCCATTAAGGGATACACGGGCTCCTTCAGCGCCCATATCCGGGCCAGGGTATCCAGGTTGTAGAGAATTTCCTTGTTGATACCGATATTCATGCACAGCGGCAGCTCCGGTGCAATGTGCTGTAATTGGAAATCATACATATTATAATTAATGGCATACAGCCTAAGCGGGTCCTTGGCGTCAGTGTAAGCCTCCCGCCAGCGTCCGCTGGGGATGCTTAAAAGGCAGCCGGGGTACACGTCTATGCGCTGGCCATCCACCAGGTAATATCCTTTGCCGGCATATACATAGGTCAGGTCATTAAAGTCGATAAGCTGGGGAAGGATGACCCACTTGGGTGTACATATGCGGTGAACAAAAAAATGCAGTGCCGGCATGTATTCAAAATCGGCCATATTCTTCTGTTTCCTTTCGCGCAATAATCCATGTCTTTGAACATTCCCCATAAAAAGGGAAGATTCCTTCTGCGTAGCCTATATTGATGCCTGCTGTGCTTTTTCACTGGTCCAAATCTTGCATTGCTGGCATTTGGTATTGATGTTATAATGAGATTTGGTATAGAATCCATTGATTTTATTGAAGGAGAAGCTATGGATCAGGAAATCAGGGTAGATGTTCAGGATGTGTCCTACGCTTATGAGGATGCGGAACAAAGCGCCCTTACGCATATCGATTTTCAAGCAGAAAAAGGGGAGTTTGTGGCTGTGCTGGGCCACAACGGCTCCGGTAAAAGCACGCTTGCCAAGCTGATTAATGCACTGTATTTGCCTACCCAAGGCAGGGTGGTGGTGTGCGGGCTGGATACATCCAAAGAAAAGGATACTTGGGTCATCCGCCAGCACGCCGGCATGGTGTTTCAAAACCCGGACAATCAAATTGTTGCCACCGTTGTTCGGGAGGATGTGGCCTTCGGGCTGGAAAACCTGGGGGTGCCCACGGAGGAGATGATCCCCCGGATTGACGCGGCCCTTGAGGCCGTTCGCATGACGGAGTTTGCGGGCACAGCGCCCCATATGCTCTCCGGCGGCCAAAAGCAGCGGGTAGCCATAGCCGGTATTCTGGCCATGCAGCCGGATGTGCTGGTGCTGGATGAAGCTACTGCTATGCTGGATCCCACAGGCCGCCAGGAAGTGATTAAAACGGTGATGAAACTGAACCGTGAGCAGGGCATCACTGTGGTTTGGATTACCCACTTTATGGAGGAGGCAGCTTTAGCGGACAGGGTGGTGGTTATGTCCGATGGCAGGGTGGTGCTCTCCGATACGCCAAGGAATGTGTTTGGGCAGGTCGAGACATTGCGCAGCCTTCAGCTGGATGTACCGCCAATGGCAGAGTTGAATCAAATGCTTGTCGCCGAAGGGATGCCCATAGATAACGGCATACTGACTGTAGAAGAAATGGTCCGGGAGTTGAGGAATATATTATGCCCATCCAAATAGAAAAGTTAAGTCATACATATATGCCAGGCAGTCCCTTTCAGGCTACCGCCATCCGCGATATTACCCTGACCATTGAGGATGGGGAATTTGTTGGTGTTATCGGCCATACGGGCTCGGGAAAGTCCACGCTGGTGCAGCATTTAAACGGGCTGCTTACACCAACCTCCGGCAGTGTGCTGTTGGACGGCGTGGACGTGTTTGCCAAGGATACCAACCGCAAAAAAATACGCCAGCAGGTAGGGCTGGTATTTCAATATCCCGAGCATCAGCTGTTTGAAGAAACGGTTGAGAAGGATATCGCCTTCGGCCCCAAGAACCTGGGGCTTGGCCAGGAGGAAATTACCTTACGAGTGAAAGAAGCCTGCCGACAGGTAGGCATCTCCTTTGATGAGTACGCACAGCGCTCCCCTTTTGAGCTTTCCGGGGGTCAGATGAGAAGGGTAGCCATTGCAGGCGTGCTAGCCATGCGGCCTAAGGTACTGGTGCTGGACGAGCCCACTGCTGGGCTGGATCCCGCCGGCCGAGAGAGCATACTTTCCATGGTGAAGGAGCTGCACAGCGCCGGAGGGCTTACAGTGATCATGGTCACCCACAGCATGGACGATATTGCAAAGCTGGCTACCAGGCTGGTGGTGCTTGCCAAAGGGGAATTGGTACTGACAGGTACGCCCAGAGAGGTTTTCTCCCACGTGGAGGAAATGGAGGGGTATGGCCTTGGTGTGCCCCAGGCGGCCAGGCTGGCCTACACGCTGAGGAAGGAAGGCTTTGATCTGCCGGAGGATATTTATACCCTGCCGGAAGTTAAAGAACATATTCTTCGCATCTGGAAGGGGGCAGGTGTATGCTAAGCAATATCACCTTGGGCCAATATTATCCCGGCAACAGCATGATCCACCGCCTGGACCCCAGGGTCAAGATCATGCTATCCGTCGCCTTTATCGTGGCGGTTTTCCTGGTGCAGGACTTGCTGGGCTATGGAATTGCATTGCTTTACATTCTGCTTTCCGTTCGCCTGTCTACGGTGCCCTTTAAAATGATTTGGCGAGGTGTTAAGCCGCTAAAGTTCATCTTGCTGCTGACATTCGTATTGAACTTGTTTTTTTCCACCGGAGAGTCGGTGATTGTAAAGCTTGGGTTTGTTACCGTCACCTGGGAGGGGCTTTCCCTGGCGGTACACTTTTCCCTGCGTTTGGTCTTTCTGGTGCTGGGTACCAGCATTTTGACGCTTACCACATCGCCTGTGGCGCTATCTGATGGTTTGGAGCTGCTTTTAACGCCGCTAAAAGTAATCCGTTTTCCGGCCCATGAGCTGGCCATGATGATGACCATTGCGCTGCGGTTTATCCCTACGCTGATGGAGGAAGCTGATAAGATCATGAAGGCGCAGATGGCAAGGGGCGCCGACTTTGAATCCGGCAATCTTTTAAGCCGAGCCAAGGCTATGGTGCCTTTACTGGTACCGCTATTTGTCAGCGCCTTTAGGCGTGCGTCAGATTTGGCGATGGCCATGGAAGCCAGGTGCTACCATGGCGGCGATAACAGAACCAGGCTTCGTGTACTAAAGATATCTGCCCAGGATGGCTATGCCTGCCTTGCAACGATCGGAATGATTGCACTGATTGTTGTGGAGGGCAAGCTTTTATGACTTTGGCTGAGCGCCCCCTTCGCAGGGTGCTTTTGACTGTGTCCTATGATGGGACGGCTTACTCCGGATGGCAGCGGCAGGAGAATGCCATCAGTGTGCAGCAGCGCTTGGAAGAGGCCCTTTCAAAAGCCGTGGGTGTAAAGACCGCTGTAACAGGCGCCAGCCGCACAGATGCGGGGGTGCACGCCCTGGGCCAGGCTGTTCATTTTGATACCCGAAGTTCCATACCGGATATCAAGTTTCCCTTTGTGCTCAATACCATGCTGCCATATGACATCCGTGTCACAGCGGCACGGCCGGTTCCCGATGATTTTCATGCACGGTTCTCCTGCCGGGGAAAAACCTATACCTACCGCATGTACAATACACAGCACGCATCGGCCCTGTATCGGAATCTCACGGTCCATGTGCCGGTTCGTCTTGATGAAAGCATCATGGATGCGGCGGTGATGCAGGTGATTGGCACCCACGATTTTGCCGCGTTTGCTGCAGCGGGAGGAAGCGCAAAAACAACAGTGCGCACCATTACCGATGCAAATGTTACCCGGCAGGGTGACATGGTGACGCTGACGGTCAGCGGCAATGCCTTTTTGTATAACATGGTTCGCATACTGGCTGGGACACTGATTGAGATCGGTCAGGGGAGCATGCAGCCACAGGTGCTTGCAAAGGCGCTTTCGTCTGGCAGCAGGCTGGTGCTTGGGCCAACTGCGCCGCCCCAGGGGCTGGAGCTGACACGGATAATGTATGACATATAAAGTGTATTAAGGAATATCCCATGTAGGTGCGGGAGGGTCTTCTTTTAGAAAGAAGGCCCTCCCGCTATTTGTTTATCCCGTTGTATACTGTCATGTTTTCCACTGCTTGGACATATGCTCCTGTACAAACAGTTGGGGAGGGTGCGGTATGCAGGAGTACATAGCCCAGCGGTGCATTTGCATCGCAGAATACATCATTGAGACAAAGGCCACAGTCCGGCAGGCAGCGCAGAAGTTTGGCGTATCCAAATCATCTGTCCATAAGGATATGGGGGAGCGGCTTCCCCATGTGCATGATGCCCTGGCCAAGGAGGTGGCGGAGGTGTTGGCGTACAACAAGGCAGTACGCCATCTGCGTGGGGGTGCGGCCACCCGGGAAAAGTACAAAGGCATACGGGAAGAATAGCATAACTTGCCCATATGCAGCATACCGGTGTTGCTGGAAAAGAAGGAATTTCTCGCCAAACCATAGAATAGTACCTGTTAGCATTGCGCAAAAAGCGATATTCGCGCAAATCCATCGCGGGAAAGGGCGCTATTACATCTATGGCGGCATACAGCGACATCGGCATCGATTTAGGAACATCCAACGTGCTGGTATATATGAAGGGTAAGGGCATAGTTCTTCGGGAGCCTGCAGTGGTAGCCATTGACCGGGACAGCCGGCAGGTGCTTGCCATTGGCGAGGAAGCCCGGCGGATGCTTGGCCGTACTCCCAGTACCATACTGGCCATACGCCCCTTACGGGAGGGTGTTATATCTGATTTTGAGCTGACCAGTGAAATGCTTCGCTATTTTGTGATGAAGGTTATTGGCCGCAGATTGTTTTCCAGACCCTTGGCTGTGGTTTCACTGCCCAGCGGCGTGAACGAGGTGGAAAAGCGATCGATTATTTCCACCATGTTTGATGCGGGCATGCGCCGTACCCAAATGCTGGAGCGGCCCATTGCCGCAGCCATCGGTGCGGGATTGGACCTGAACGGGGCATATGGCTCCATGATTGTGGATGTTTCTGCAGGGGTGACAGACATCGCGGTAATTTCCATGGGTCAGGTGGTAGTCAGCGACTTGAGCAAGACAGGCGGCGATCGTTTTGATGATGCCATCATCCGTTATCTTCGCCGCAAGCATAACTTGCTCATTGGCGAGCGTACGGCGGAGGAATTGAAAATTACCATCGGCTCAGCTGTGCCAAGGACGGAGCAATTGTACATGGAGGTTACGGGCCGCAACCTTTTGACCGGGCTGCCCAAGACCATCCGAGTAACGTCAGATGAGATAACGGAGGCACTGGATGAGCCGGTGCAGGCCTTTATTGAGAGCATACACGCCGTACTGGAGCGGACTCCGGCGGAGCTGGCAGCCGATATCTTTGAGGCAGGTATCCTCTTTACCGGCGGCGGAGCGGAAATGATGGGCCTGTGCGAAGCGGTATCCATTGCGCTGAAGGTGACCTGCGCTGCTGCAGATGATCCCCAAAACAGCGTGGTGATGGGGTGCGGCAGGGTTTTAGAGGAGCCAAGGGCGCTTCGGCATCTGCTGGACAGCGGACGCAGAAGATTGATACCCAGATAAGGAAACCCCGGGTCCGGTTCATTGCCGGGCCCGGGTTTTTCTATGGTGCCTAAAACAGCCAGATTACAGGCGCATCTTTTGTAATCTTAAGTCCCAGCTTTTCATTAAGCGATATGGAGGCGCTGTTGCCTTTCTTGATCTGTGCATAAGGAATACGGCCCAGAGTGAGCTGCCGTTTGATCATGGCAGTCTCCAACTGATAGGCCAGGCCTCGGCGGCGGTATTGTGGAAAGACTTCCAGCAGGCCCATGGTGCCTTCGGGGTGGGTGCCGATAAAACCAGCCATATTGTTATCCACGTAAATGCCCAGCATACCCGCTTGAATTCGGGCTTTAACATAATCCTCATTGGATATGCTGGTATAGTGTGTAAGCACTGTGGCAAGATCGTCCATGGTCAATGGCCTGATGTCCGCTTCGCTATCCGGCAGGGGCGCAGGCACATCTTCCGTATAAACCGCCTGATGGCAGTGCATGGTCTCTGTAAGAGAAAACCGCCGCATCAGCGCATCTATAGAATAGGGCTGATGCAAAACGATGAGGGATGCATTTTCGATGAGGGCACTTATGATTGCGGCGCTTTCCTCTGATTGGGCGCTGAGCATATAAATATCGCCAGGGATGTGGTATAAAAGCACGCCGTCATCCCCGGCGTACAATACCTTGGCTTCGTTAAGCCGCAGCGGCTCCAGCATATCCATATGCAAAAGCCTGTCGCCGGTTAGGTATTCTAGGGCCTTTTGCTCCATGATGTCCTCCTGGTTGATCGTATCATAACTAGTATACCTAACTTAGCTGAAAAGAAAAAGAGGCCGCAGGCATTATGCCTGCGGCCCTGTTTGGTTGCTTAAGTATTAGTTGACCAGGTTGTAATCTTCGATGGCGCGATTGATTTCAGCGGCCAGTTGGGTAATGGCATCGTCAACACTCAGTTCGCCGCCAACAACCTTTTCGGTGTAGCTTTCCACCAAAGCACGGGCTTCGGGGAACACGCTCAAAAGAGCGCCGGCATACTGGGGAGCGGTGGCATGGAGCTGTTCAATGGCAGTGCCGAACTGGGGATACAAAGCCATATTGTCTTTGAAAGCATCCAGCTCGTGGGTGGCTACGGTGATGGGGAAGTAGCCAGTCTGCGCATTCCAGAAGGCCTGCTGTTCGGGGGAGATCATGTACTGGATGAATTCCCAGGTGGCGTTCTGCTTGGCTTCGTCGCCGGTGGCAAGAGCCCACAAGGAGCCGCCGCCGATGGACACGCCGCCTTCGTCGGCAGCATTGATGTTGGGGAAGAAGCCAGTGCCGATTTCAAAGGAGTCGCCTACGTTGGACAGCAGGGACTTCAAAGCGGCGGTGGATTCCAAAGTCATGGCGATGTTGCCGCTGATGAAGGCAGCCTTGGCGTCGTTGTTGCCCTTGTTCAGGTAGGTGATAACACCGTCATCGATGAGCTTTTTCCACACGTTCAGGATGTCTTTGGCAGCGCCGTTTTCGTCAAACACAACTTTGGTGGCGGGTTCTGCGCCGCGGCCGTTGTTGTTGTCAACATAGTGCTTGCCCATTTTGTTCATCCACTGTTCAAAGAACCAGCCGTAGTTGCCCATGCCAAAGCCGTACTGGGTTACGTTGCCAGAGGCGTCTTTGATGGTGAGCTTTTCAGCCATTTCGACGATCTCGTCAAAATTCTTGGGGGGTGTGTTGGGATCCAGGCCAGCCTTTTCAAAAGCAGTCTTGTTGTAGTACAGCAAGGGGGTGGAGCTGTTGAAGGGCATGGAGTAGAGCTTGCCATCGATGGTGTAGTAAGCAGCGATGTTGGGCTCGATCTGGGAGATATCGTAGCCGGAGGCATCGATGAACTCCTGGATGGGCTTGGCCCAGCCGCTGTCGATCATGAAGCGGGAGCCGATGTCATAGATCTGAACCACGTCTGCGGGCAGGGAGCTCATGCCAGCGGCTTTGATCTTGTTGATAGCGTCGTCATAGGAGCCTTGGAATTCTACATTGACCTTGATTTTGCCAGCGTAGGCTTCGTTGAAGCTGTTGACCATGGCGGTAACGCCTTCGCCGTTGACACCACCCATGGAATGCCAGAACACGATTTCCACCGGTGCTTCCGCCAGCGCAGCAGGCATAAGGGATAAGACCATCACCAATGCCGCAAAGAGGGAAATAAGTTTTTTCATGGGGTGCTCTCCTTAGAAATATTATTTGATACGCGCTTTGCGCGCAATCATCCGATTTTCAGCCCTTTACCGCGCCGGCCATCAGGCCGTTGATGAGCTGTTTTTGCATGAAGATAAAGATGGAGAGGGAGGGCACGATAACGATGACAACACCAGCCATCATAAGCCCCAGGGCTTCGGCATCGATGTCATAGAGCATGCTGATACCGATTTGTACGGTACGGCGGGCGGAGGTGTTGGTAACCAGCAGCGGCCACATGTATTGGTTCCAAGTGTTCAGGAATACATAGGCGCCAAGGGCACCCAGGGCTGGCCGTGACAGGGGGATAACGATGGAGGCCAGGAAGCGCGGGTTGCTGCAGCCGTCCAAACGGGCGGCTTCATGCAGTTCTTTGGCAAAGGTCATGTAGTTCTGGCGAAGAAGGAAAATGCCCATGGCGCTGGTTAAGTAGGGCAGGATCAGCGCTTGATAGGTGTCAAGCCAGCCCATGGAGCTGATGGACAGATAGTTGGCGATAATCGTGGCTTCGGCGGGCACCATCATGGTGGCCAGAATCATGAGGAACAGCACCTTCTTGCCACGGAACTCTAAAAAGGAGAAGGCGAAAGCGGCCATGGAACAGGTGAGCATCTGGCCCAGCATGACGGTGGTGGATACGAAGATAGAGTTTATGATGAAACGAACAAAGGGATAGGAGGGATTGGTAAACGCTTTTACATAGTTGGAAAACTGAAAGGAAGAGGGAATGATGGTGTTTTTGTAAATCTCGCTGGGGGGCATAATACTGATCAACAGGGTATAGATAAGCGGGACCAGGATCACTGCAAGAAGCGGAACATTCAGCAGGAAGGAACCAAAATTCTTTGCTGATTTTTTGACCATGCGCATCTGCATCAGTAATGCACGCTCCTTTTCTCCATTTTGAATTGAACGAGTGTGATGCAAAGCACGATCACAAACAGGATGACAGAACGGGCGGCTGCCGTACCAAAGCGGAAGTTGAAGAATGCGTCACGGTAAATGGCATGCACAATGACGTTGGTGGCATCGCCGGGTCCGCCCTGGGTCAAAAGACGAATTTGGCTGAAGGATTGGAAAGCGCCGATGATGTTGATAATGATTTGGAAAAACAATGTTGGGGAAAGACATGGCAGCGTAACGTGCCAGAGCCTTTTAAAGTAGCCAGCGCCATCCAAAGCGGAGCTTTCATATAATTCGCCGGGAATATTGCGCAGGCCAGAGCTCAAAAAGATAAAGTTGATACCGGATGTAAGCCAAACCGTCATGGCCGCTACGGAAAACAGTGCATATCTCGCATCGCCAGTCCAGTTGATCTGGGTACCCAACAGAATGTTTAAAAGGCCGTTGGTGGGGTGCAGTATCATTTTAAAAGCCATGGAGGCCGCAGCGGAGGCAATAGCCACCGGCATGGCATATACGGCACAGGCAAATGTGTTGCCTGGGTATTTTCTCTCGGTCAAAAGGCTGGTAATCAAGCCCACCACCAGGCCTCCTAGAGCTACCAGGAATACAAACTGAAAGGTGACCACCAGGCTGGGCCAGAAGTTAGAACCAAACTTTAAGATGTCTTCATAATTTCTGAATCCTACATATTTTGCGGCCTGACCATACTTGTTGGTTAAGAACAGACTGAGGTAGATGGTTTTGATAAATGGGTAATACAAAAAGCATATGAATACGATGAGTGCAGGTGAAAGGAATAAGTAAGGTTCAACCAATGAATAGAAACTGGGCGCTTTTTTTCTCGGGTGTGCCTTGGGGGCCGGATGCATGCTTGGTAAGTCCATGTCTGTTCCTCTCCTCGGTTAGCTGGCGCAGAAATAAGCTTGCTCCCGGTTTTGCCGGTAGCACGCCAGCAACTCTTTGCTTATTCACATTGCACAACGAACAATGTAATTCCTGATTCATTATATCCTATGGTAACGAAAACTGTCAATGGATATAGTCAAATATGACGATAGTTAAATGATTGTCAAAGTTTTGGAATGTTTGGTGATTTAAGGTAATTATGATTTATAACTTCCATGGGTACAATATGGCAGATGAATACTGGCTTTTTGCTTACGCAGCAAACTTGTACAGTTAAATGGCACAAAAAAACCATCCGCCTGGTTTTTCCGACGGATGGCTTGAATGCTGTTTCAAGGGTGAAGATTGTACCAGGCCCTCTCCTCAAAGGGGAGCCGTTCAGTTGGGGATTTCGATTCCTCAGGAACGCCGATAGGCAATATCACAGATACCAGCATATCTTGCCCCTTGGGCAGATGGAGGAGCTCACCGATTTTTTCATCAATTTGATTATAGTGCAGTACACCGTCCAGCCATACGGTTGCATACCCAAGGGCGGTGATGGCCAGCAGCATGTTTTCCACAGCGGCCGAGTAATCCTGCACATCAAAGGACATTCCCTTATAGGTGGTGTTTCGCTTGCTGATGACAGCAATGATGGCCTGGGCGGTTTTGACAGATGTTTTAGGAACCAGTTCCCCAAGGGCCTTGATCAGCTGTGGGTCATCCACAATGGCAAAGCTGGTGGTCTGGGCATTATGGCCAGAGGGGGCTCTGATGCCTGCATGGACGATTTTCTCCAAATCTGCCTTTGGTACGGGCGTGTTTAAAAATGCGCCGCGGTAGCTGTGACGGGCAGCAATGGCCTCAAAGACTTCCATGTAGCCACATCCTTTATATATTTTGATCTATCATACCATGAAAGACCAGCAATCAAAAGACCAATCGGAAAATCAAAAGTCCCATGTAAGAAAAACCTCATCAGTCGCATTTGACAAAGTGGCACCGGCTTTTGTGTATAAGCGGATAGCGGATGTGTTGGACCGATTCGTTGAGACCAGCATTTCATCATGGATTTCGTTTGGCAGATGTTTTTTAGGTGAACAATAAGCGCTGTTCCAAACACGCGACCTGTATTCCTTGGACATAGTGATATCATACAGAAGCATCATGGCTTGTGCTCTGTCCGGCCGTTGAAGTTCGTATGCAATAAGGTATCCAACCGCTTTTGAGTCGTGAAGGGCAACCAACAGGTGATTATGTGGATGATCAAGAAATGCTCTCATTGCTGTATCTGTTGCCAGTTCAATTGGAAATCCATCTTCTTGGCCCTTGCAGCAGCGATTCATAGATAAAGCAGTTTTATGTGGGCTTGGCGGTGAAGTGTCTGATGGCCACCGTTTCAATTTTTAGCAGCAGGAGTGCAGCCAGCTCCAGTGCAGCAATATATGCCGCTTGACCCATACTTTGCAGTTGGGATAAGGGTGTGCCAGCAGGAGCGGACCGAAGAAAAAAGTAATTGGTGTTCAAAAGTGAATTCATCAGCATAACAAACAGGAGCAAGATGTTACCCCACAAAAAGACCCTACCCAGAGCCAAGGGCCTTGGCCAGGATCCGTCTGCCATGCGCAGAAAGGGAGCCAGCACAAGCAAGGCATGGAGGCTGAAAAATGCAATCTCCATCACAAGGGGCCAGGGACTAGGCAGGACAGCAGGAAAAATCAGTGCTGCAAGAGCCCCTGGTACCCCTAGAAACAATGTGAATTCCAGCAGACCTAGCGAACTGGATAGAAGCATAAACGGCGTAACAATGCCCATAAAGCTGCACAGGTGCAGTGGCAGCACCGTGCCTACCCCCGCCAGGCCCATTTTGGCCAGTAGGAAAATCTGCATGCCCATGGAGAGCAGCACAAAAAGACTGGTCAATATGGACACGGCCTTTTGGATCTGCCTGGCCCGGTGCGTTTCGCCCATCCTGTACCAGAACCGGATGCGGTGGATGATCAGCAGCATAGGTATAGCCCAAATTGCAAAAACCAAAAAGGACATCCTTATTCATTCATGTGCAGTCCGCTTAAGGGGGTCTGGCAGCATGACGCTAAAAGCGCCTCCATTTCCGAAAGGTTATACACAGGGGTATGGCAGGTTCCTTTTTCACACAGAAAGTAAGCTGCTGGGCGGCCCATGGCATCCCGGCCCTTCAGTATGGCAGGCGCATCCTTTTCGGGGGTATCCAGCTGTTTGGCGGCAATGGTGGCATGGGGCAGAAAACGACGCCCCATAGCCCTTGCGAAGGCGTGAATGTCTGTTTCTTCCGCAGCCAGGCATAGCGCCTCCACCGGCAGGAAGCATAGGTCAAGGCCGGCTATTAAGCCAAAGCAATAGCCGGTGGGCTGATTCCTGGCATGGCCGGCGATGCGTTCCAAGGTTCTTGTGGCATACTCTTTCCAGGCATCCTCCAGGGTAAGGTGGCTTAATTGATTCAGTACGTAGGCGGCCAGTGCGTTGCCGGAAGGAACGGCGCCGTCATAATGTTCCTTGGGCCGAAAAATCAGACCGGCATCTGCTTGGCTTAAATAAAAATCGCCTTGTTTATCATCAAAGAAGGAGTTGACCATACAACGGCAGATCTCCTCCGCCTGTTTTGCAAAGCTGTTATCGAACTCCATTTGATACATGGTAAGGC
>JAEYQQ010000049.1 GCA_023409955.1 Bacillota bacterium
TCATACCACATTTTGAAGTTGGTTCCCCAAAGGTTGTTGTAGAGTGCGAAATAGATGGTATCCCATACTTGTGGTCTGGAAAAATCCAGAAGTTCGGGAAGACCGATGGCCAGCAATGGTGTGTCCAGGGGCGTTGCCAGCCATGTGCCTCCGCTGGGCAACGTCAAGCGGAGGTTTTGCACGGCATGGCAGCGCTCATTGCCGCCGGGAATGACATCTTTCGGGTCGATCCAGGTGTTGATCTTTTGCAGCTCGATTTTCGTACCTTGGGGAAGATGAAGCGGCAAGAAAATGGATTCTGGCTTGCGGTTGGCTGGCTTGTTATGCAATGTGTAAGTGAATAGAAGCTGGCTCTCACCTGCGCAAGAGATAGCACAAGCCATTTTTTCAGGACAGCCGGCTGTTTTATATAGGCTATTTGGGTAGATGCCCTGAAACTTGACTGCACCATTTTGAAGGGTCATTTTTGTATCACAGGCTGGTGCGTGAAGTGTACTTGCTTTTGGCGCGTCACTATGGTCAAGGCCTGGCTTGAAATTGTCAGGCATTGCCCAGTCCCGGAAGTCATCGAGGTTTTCCAGAAATTCAGCGCCCAACTTCTCGTAAGATTGCTGGCCCGTCTGTTGGTAGAGGGCCGGGCCGATGGAAAGTGCGCTGCCTTTGGAATCATCGGCAAAAAGCCGTATGTTTCCATCCGGTTGATAGACCATTGTCAGATCAGATAAACGAGCTTCCACGGTATGGCTGGGCAATTGATGGGAGGCCAAGGCGGGGGTATCTAGCTGCGGGTCCTCAATCAATGCCAGTGCTTCTTCCTTAAGCGGGCTGGGCAGAAGTTCTGCTGCACTGCTTAGGTATTGACGCTGTTCCTGATGTGATGCTTCAAAAAAAGCATAAGATCTTGTGTCCCAATCGATGAAGGCAGGGCGCAGTTGGTAAAACTCTTTTTTGGCAAAGGCATAGTAGCTTTCGCAACCGGGCACGTCTCCGTATGCATCGATAAGCAGGTTTTGCTTTCTGGCTGCATCAAAGTCTGCTCGGTTCCAGTTTTTAAAATCGGCAAGATATTTCTTTGTATCCAAGCCCCAGGTATGCTCGCAAATAAGCAGCAGTTCCTCTAAAAAGGCAGAACGGAGGTCACGGCCGTCTTGCTGGGGTGTGTTGCAATTCCTCCATATTCCTGCTTTGTCCCACATTGAGCAAAGGCGGGTCAAGGCTCTTAGTGCCGAAACCTTCTTGGGGTCGGTGCCGATGCCCTGTATCCATGTATCGCCAATCTCACCACGGACCACAGGCAGTGTATGCCGGATACGCCGAAGGCTCTTTGCATAGGCATCCAAGGTGGATGCAAAGACCTGTGCACCTGGGAATTTTGCGCAAAGAGATGCGAACTCCTCTTTCAGGTGATCAAGAGAAGGAGGGCCCATATTGTCCTGGCTGTGCATGAAGTACAGCACTTCATCATGACCCTTTACCTGTGTGATACCGCCGTAGCTGCGGCAATAGTTGACGATCACGGATTGGCCGGCTTCGTTTTCCCAGATAAAAAGATCTGGTACCTTGGGCATTCTAGCAACGCTGTTGATACCGATGTGCAGGTACTCAACGCCGCTTTCGCATAAGGGCGCGATAATGCCGGCAGTATGGCCGGGAACATCAGACATTTTTGCGGCGATGGTTTTTCGATCAAACTGCCCGTCCAGGCGGCTGGTTATGCCTAGGCCGGCACGAAAGAGTGTTTCGTCACACAACTCTGAGTGGGTGGTAAATGGTAATGCATGATATGTAATGTAGCCTTTTTTGATGGCATCTGCAAGGGAATCACGTTTCTTTGCGTCATAGGTGCGCAATGCATAATCAATAAGGTATGAACCCACGGTCCACAAAAACATGGGTGCTTTGCCCATGTTGTTTGCATTTCTTGCACATTCAAGGGCTGCTGGTATATAGCTATTCAGGTAATGGCTGACGACAGACCTAGATAGATCAGTAAAGCCGATATCCAAATGGGTTTTAAATACCACATGTACCTTTTTTATATTCATATCGATCCTCCTGATAGAAAACTGATAGAGTATGCAAAATTTAGGCAAGTGTGCCAAAGTATAGCACGCTTTATGAGAGTGTGTAAATACCATTATGGTATCGTTTCATGCAGAAACAGGACTTATTGCGTACATTGACACAAAGCATTCTTGTAATAGAATTCTTTGATGAAAAGGACAACTGCCTGACCAGGTTGTGTGCTGCATTTGGCTAGTTTGGTGGTTTACGTTGGTACAAAAGTATATACACCCGGTGCAATTGCGCATGGGCAAGAATATAGATAACTGTTATATTATGTGCAGAAAGAACACTATTGCAGTTGTTTTATGTGCAGTATAGATTGTTAAAATGGTTACTATTGAATGTAATGCTTAGCTGGTGATGGTAAACCGGACAGCGGCTGGTATAATAATATATATCATAGGCCTGTCCGTATATAAATGGTTGTCTAAAATATATAGAAGCATAGGAGGAGAACCATGAAGAAGCGCGTATCATTGTTGCTTGTCGTTATCATGTTGTTAACGGCACTGGCTGCTATCCCCGCTTCGGCCAGCCCTGACACTGCCCAGAAGGAATCCCCGATCCTAGCGGAGCAAGTTGCCGCTGGTACATTACCCCCTGTGGCAGAGCGCCTGCCTGTAGAATCCGACATTATGGTGGAGCCGGATATCATGTCCCTTGGCGTGTATGGCGGCAGCATCACCATGCATGCAAACGACAACGGCCGCTGGGGTGCCTGGGGTTACATCAGCGAGCAGAGCATGTTCCGTTTCAAAAAAGACGGCTCCGGCGAAGTGGAGGCCAATGTCTGCAAAGAGTTTTATCCCAATGAGGATTCTACGGTATGGACCATCAAGCTGCGTGAAGGAATGAAATGGTCCGATGGCCATCCCTTTACCGCGGACGATGTGATTTTCTATTATGATCATATGTCTACACCCGCCCTGAATGAAGACCGCACCGCCAAGGGGTCTGATGATGCGGGCTTCTACAGCGCTTACACCTCCAAGCCCTATAACTGCTATCAGGCAACAAAAGATGGCAAAAAGTACTGGGCTGTGTTCACCAAGGTCAACGATTATGAATTTACTGTCACTTTTGCTGCACCCAAGCCTTCCTTTGCACAGGATGTGGCTGTGGACAATAAGTGGATGTTCCTGCCCAAGCACTTCTTTGTAAATTATGTAGCCCGCAAAGACGGTGTTGCCGATGATGTCAGCTTCCCCTTCCTGACGGAAGAGCAAGCCCTGGCCAACGCAAACCGTGACTTTGGCAAGCAGTGGGAGTCTTATTCCACCATGAGCAAAGCCATTGGTTACTATCACTGGGATTATGCCGCTGTACCCCAGCTTCGCAGCTTCATTGCTGTGAAGGATAACTGGAATGTAGTTGGCGAGACCTATGAATTGGTCCGCAACCCCTACTTCTGGAAGACCGACAAAGAAGGTCGTCAGCTTCCCTACCTGGACAGCGTGAAGTTCAAAATTATCAATGAACAGGATCAAATTACCCTGGCTGCCAGCGCCGGCGAGTTTGATATCATTGATCCCCAGGACTTCTCTGTGGTAGCTACAGCATTGAAAGATACCCATACCATGACTCCATGGGTAACTGCTGCATGGAGCACTGATGAAAACATCCAGTTGAACCAGACCACAAAAGATCTTGACAAGCGTGCTTTGTTCCAGGATAAGCGCTTCCGTCAGGCTCTGAGCATCTGCGTGGACCGCAACCTCTTGAATGAAACACTGCGCAACGGCATGTCCAAGCCATGGCAGGCATCCGTAGGCGAGGGTCTCCCTGGATATGATGAAGAGTGGTCTACCAAATGGACAGAATACGATGTGGATGCTGCCAATGCTCTAATGGATGAAATTACAGAGCCCTGGGATAAGGCGGAAGGCACCTACCGTAAGATGAAGGGTATTGATAAGGAAGTTGAAATCATCCTTACCATCAAAGATCCTTCCTTGTCCGGCGATTTCGTTTCCCTGCTTAAGACAGCTTATAAGGCCATCGGCGTCAAGCTCAGCGACAAGGTGGATGCCGATGCCCGTACCACCATGCTTTCCAACGATGTGGAAGCTTCCATAGAAACCACCAGCGTATCCACTCCTGCTCTTCGACCTGACTCCATTGTACCTATGCGGAACGTTGCCTTCTGGCACTCTGCTTACGGTAAATGGTATGAAGACGGCAAGAGCGAAGCCAATGGCGGCATTGCCCCCACCGGCGATGTGCTCAAGCTTGTGGAAGCCTATGACCGTATGAAGGCTGCAGCCGGCCCGGACCGCGATGCGGTTGTTGCCGAGTGTGTGCAAGAGATTTATGACCTGCATAAGGAAAACGTCTGGCTCATCGGCTACCTGGCACCCCTGCCTTCCCGTAACCTGGTCAGCAACAAACTGCACAACCTGCCATCTTGGCTGATGACCGTAGATGAGTTCCGGTTCTTGAACCTCAGCCGTCCGGAACAATGGTGGATTGATCAATAAGCGAGCAAGCCTCAGGCAAGGCACGTAACGCTTAGCCTTGTATGAAAGCCACGAACCATGCGGCGCAAGGCCGCATGGTTCGTGTTCTGCTTGTGGGACAGAGAGGGGCAGTTTATGGATAAGGGAAAATATATTATCAAGCGCTTAGGTTTGGCAGCTATCACACTTTTATTGATCACCTTTGTGGTGTTCTTTGTGATTCAGCTGCCACCAGGTGATTATGTGGATACCCTGGTTTCCAAAATGATATCTGAAGGGGAGCGTGTCACCGAGCAGGAGATACAGGCCTTAAAGACCATGTATGGTGTCAATCAGCCGTTCCTGATCCAGTATTTTAATTGGCTGGGCGGTATTCTGACAGGCCACTGGGGCACCTCGTTTTATTTTAATCAGGACATTTTGGTAAAGATCAATGAAACACTGGGGATCACGCTTACTTTGTCCATTTGCACCATGGTCTTTACATATATTCTGTCTATTCCTATTGCAATTTACTCTGCCAAGCACCAATACAAAATCGGTGATTATCTATTTACATTCATTGGTTTTATTGGCATGGCCATACCCAACTTTTTATTTGCCATCCTTCTCATGTACGGTTCTTTTAAACTGTTCGGAGATCCGTTGATGGGCCTGCCCAATTATGGAATCACTTCCTTTGCCACCTTCCTGGAATGGACCAAGCG
>JAEYQQ010000101.1 GCA_023409955.1 Bacillota bacterium
TTGAAAAGTTCAACCAATTGCTTCTTTTGCTCTTCGCTGTAGGTCCGTCGTACTCGTTTTTCTGCCATGGTTCTCTCCTTCTTTCTCGTGTCTCGAAGTATACCATGACCTCTTCTTTTCTGTACAGCTTAGTGTAGCCAATCCAAAATGCTGAGAAGCGGCAGGTGCTGTCTGTTTAAATTATTGCTTCGTAGGAACTTTTCTTGGTATGTTACGTCATAACATATGCAAGCAAATACTGAGAACTTTGGAGGACTTATGAAAAAGATTTCTTTCCTATTCATAACGTTGGTCATGCTGATAACCATGAGCTCTTTTACAACAGCTGAGAATCACGTTAATCCTCAGATAGAAGGTGTGATTGCTGAGGTGCTGGAAGATGGTAGCATCCTTGTGGACAGCATAAACGCAGGGCCGGTATTGGTACATGTTAATGAGGATACGGTATTGGAAGGATTTGAAAAGCTTGCTGTGGGCCAGTATGTATATGTTACTTACAATGGGGTAATGACTAGATCCCTGCCGCCGCAAATAACAGCTCAAAAGATTGAATGCCATATGATAAACGGTAAGGTTACATCTGCAGATGAAGCGATGGGTACCATTTTGATGGAATCAAAGGATCACGGTCTGGTACTGGTACATTTACCGGATATGGATATGATGCCTGTACAAGGAGATTATGTGACAGTATACTATGGTGGGATCATGGCTCTCTCCTATCCCGGACAGGTGGGTGGCGTGAAGGTAGATATATATCAAATGGTGGATGGTTTGATAAAGGAAGTCGGGGATGGCTACTTCCTGTTGGAAGGTGAAAATGGAATAATTCATGTAAACACCAGCGATGAAAGCCGCATAGGTGATGGAGTGGAAGTTGGGGTCATGGTTGAGGTCTTGTACCATGGTGCAATTACGAAATCCTTGCCCCCGCAGGTGTTTGGTATGTTTGTGAATCGTCTCAGTGGTGACATTTGAGCCTGATCCGCCGGTTCTTATAAAAGTGCCCAAAAAGAATCCGAAGCCTTTATAAAAATAGCTTCGGATTCTTTTTATCATTAAACTCTTTGGCATTCAACCTTGCTGTACTATAGATCCTTTTTCTGAAAGACAGAAAGAGAGATGCGATAGGAAATGGCCATTGCTGCCACAGTAATGAAGGGGAGGAGGATTGCTGCAGTTTGCCCTGCAGATAGAAGCTCTGGCATGGTGAGGGTAGCATCCTCAAGCATGTTGATGACAATGGTGCCAAGAAGGATCGGTGCTGCGTAGCAGACCATCAGCACCAGACGGGATTTTTCTGAACCCAGCTTATAGACGAGAGGGAGCGCTATGCTACTGAACACATAGGTGGCACAGATACCCAACCCCACATTTTTCAATGTGTCAAGGATATCTACAACGCCCAGCCCAAGAGAGGCTGTAAAGCTCAATATCAATCCAATCACTGCACCTGCGATCCCCAGTAAAAGCACCAGGATATACTTGGCAGTGACCATGTCTCTCTTTGTAACAGGCATGGTTAAAGCAAAGGCATCCCACTTCGCTTGCTCATCGTAAGCAAAGGATGTGATGGAGAGCATTCCCATCATGAAGGCCATCAAAACGCCAAAGTCGGTGTGCAGAAATATTGCCATAGCCAAATAGAGGACAGTAAGGCCAAGAAAGACACGGGCATTTTTTTTGAGTATCAGAAAATCCTTGATCAATAGGCCTCTCACAACTTATCCCCCCTGACGTAAAACAGCATGATTTCTTCGGTAGTGGCAGGCTGGACCATGATTTCTGGATATTTGGCGGCATAGTAGCGACGGTTATCCACTAATGCCTCCGTATCAAAAGCACTCTTTCGGTACTTGAGAACATGACTTTTATCTAGTGCGGCAAAGGCTGCGCTGCCGCATTTGATCAAGCCCATGGTATCACTCAAGTCCTCCCTGCTGCGGCTAAATATCATCTGCCCTCTGTGCAAAAAAGTGATGCTGTCAGCGATTTTGTCCAGGTCGCTGGTAATATGACTGGAAAACAATATGGCGTGGTCATCCCTTTGCATAAAATCCAGAAATATGTCCAACATTTCTTCACGAACAACAGGATCTAGGCCGCTGGTGGGCTCATCCAGTATCAGTAGCCTGGGATTGTGGGAAAGGGCTGCAACAATGGCTGCTTTGCGTTTGGTACCGGTAGACATGTCCTTATAGGTTTTATTCATGGGGAGTGAAAACTGCTTGCAGTATTTGTCAAAGAGAGAATCGTCCCAAGAAACATAGATTTTTCTCAAAATGCTGCGGATGGCTTGTAAGGTAAGACATTCGTGAAATTGGTTTTCTGCCAGCACAACCCCGATCTCTTCCTTAAGTGCCTTGGTTTTATCATCAAGAGTTTGGCCCAGCAGTCGAATATCTCCTTTGTCCCTTTGGATTACCTGCAGTATAGCTTTTATTGTGGTAGTTTTACCGGCTCCATTTTCGCCAACAAACCCCATGACCTGGCCTTGTGGCAGGGTAAAGGATACATCCTGCAAGGTGAAGTCCTTATAGTTTTTTGTAAGGCCCTGCACTTCAATGGCATTTGACATTGCTATTCTCCTTCATACAGCGCCTCCAGCGCTTGAGTTAACTCCTTGAGTGGAATGCCTGCTTGCCGCGCTGTATCGATGGCGGCCTGCAGATGGTGGTCGATCTGCCGGAGCTTTTCTTCCCTGATGAAGTCCATGTTCTTCTTTGCCACAAAGGTACCCTTGCCGGTGACTGTGACGATAAATCCATCCCGCTCCAGGTCAGCATAGGCTCGTTTGGTGGTGATTACGCTTATGCGGAGCTCTTTGGCCAGATACCGCATGCTGGGCAGCGGGTCATCCGCTGACAGGTGACCGCCCAGAATAAGGCCTTTTATCTGGTCGGTGATCTGCTCATAAATGGGCTTGCTGCTAGCATTGCTGATGATGATGTCCAAAAGGCACCTCCAGTGTCATAGTGTGAATACCGTACATACACACTATAGTGCATTGTAAATGCTTTGTCAATGGCAATGTTTCGTTTATTTTAACCAGTTATGACATATTTTGTGATAGAGGGATTGAACACTCAATCGAATAACAGCAATTGTCCATGTTCATACTAGGCATGGAGGTGAAGGATATGAGTTCCAAGGAATTGCTTTATATTGAGGATGCATTAGGCCACGAGAAGTTTTTGAAAACACAATGTCAGCAGGCTATGCAGGGCTTGCAGGATCCGGAACTGAAGGCGTTTGTACAGCAGCTGATGGATAAACATAAACAAATTTTCAACCAGCTGTATCAACTGGTATAAGGAGGGGTGAGGATGAACGATCGGAACATCATGGAGAATATTCTGCTCACGACCAAAGGTGTTTGCGACCTGTACATGCATGGGGCGGTAGAATCCAGTACTGCCAACGTAAACACCACCTTCAATACCGCACTTCGGGATACATTGACCATGCAGGGAAACATATATCAAAAAATGGCTTCCAAAGGCTGGTATCCCATGCAGTCGGTAGAACAGCAAAAAATCGACCAGGTGCGGCAGAAGTTTTCAACTGCACAGCAATGATCTGAGGTCTATGGTATCAAGTCACCGCAAAAAAAGTCGGCTCCTAAGTGGGCTGGCTTTTTGTTTGTATATCTTTATTTGATCAGAACTATCACTAGACTTACAGCTATGGCAGGAAGCAAGATGGAAAGCAAAAAGTTAAAAATATATCTTGTGCGTATAAGGCTGAAATATGGTGGGTTCGCTTAGTTTATAAAGAAAAAAGTCGATATATAAGTAAAAGCATGTTACAGTGTGTAGCCGGCAAGAAATGCCTGAGAATCATGTCAACTGCAAGTGAGGAGAATGTTTTATTGGATAACCTCAAAAAAGCATCCGGGTTGCATAACACAAATCCTGATACAGCTATGCCCAGTTCTTCAGTAGGATGTAACGGTGTACCGGATGTAACGGCACTTGACTTACATCCGCCTGTTGATGCATATATTCAGGTTTCCACCGATTCAAAAGAACTGACGGCATACTTGCATATATCAGCTCCCCAAAACGGCGGTGCTGCCCCAACACTTGAGATGATGCAAGCTGCATTGGCCGCTTCCGGCATCAATTTTCAAATTGATACTCAAAAACTGAAGGAGCTCGAAACTGCTCCGATCTATGGCAAAACAATACCGGTTGCTGTTGGCGTTACACCTGTAGATGGGGTGAATGGAACTGCTGTTTTCTTGATCAGAACGGATACATCTGCGGCACCCAAGGTCAAGGAGGACGGATCACTGGACTTTTTTGATCTTAGTATTGTGGAAAATGTGAAGGCTGGACAGATTCTTTGTCAAATAACGCTTCCCACAGAAGGCACACCCGGCATGTCGGTGAAAGGCAGTGAGATCAAACAGATCAAAGGCAGCCCGATACCATCATACCTGGGCAGGAACACGGAACTTACGGAAGATGGTTGCGCTATTATATCGAAAATTAACGGTCAGGTTTCCTTTACAGGCCATCAGATCCATGTTAACGAAACCTTCTATATCAAGGGAGACGTTGGTCATTCCACCGGTAACATCAAAGTCGTTGGTAACTTGGTTGTGACTGGAGCGGTACAGGCAGGATTCGTGATCGAGGCAGATGGAGACATTGAAGTGAGAGGCGTGGTGGAATCCTCCACCGTTAGAGCAGGGGGAAATATCAGGCTTCAAAGCGGTATCATCGGCAGCGCCATTACCTGCGATGGCGATGTTAAAGGCCGGTTTATTGAAAACTGCAATCTCTTTGTCAAAGGCGATGTCCATGCGGAATATATAGTAGCCTCCAGTGTTAAGTGCGGAAAAAACATTAAAACGGTTGGGTTGAGGGCAAGGATCATTGGCGGCAATCTGATGGCAGGCCAGAATATTGAAGCACGTGTGATCGGCTCTCCTGCTGGTATCCCGACAAAGCTAGAGATTGGTACCGACCCAGCCAACATTAAAAGACAGCAGGAGCTGATGGCCCACATTGCCGAACTGGAAAAATCCATCAAAAGCTTGCAGCCGCTGATTATCATGCTTCGTCAGTTAGAGGCTGCAGGACGTCTGACAGCGCAAAAACAGGAGATTCTTGATAATGTTAGCTTTAGTTTCGATACCAATACGAAGCTTCTGAAAGATGGAAAAGTAGAGTTGGAGGAGATAACACAAGCGGTAAAATCAAGGGGTTTTGGTCGTATCATATGCACTGATACCATCCATTGGGGAACCGTAGTAGTTATCGGTGATGCGATGCTGGTTGTGAAAGAAGATATGCTTTTTTCCTCCTTGTATTACGAAAGCGGCATGATCCGAAAAGGGCTGGCACGATAAAGGTAGCAGACGTTAATAGTAAAAAAACCACTTTTCAGAAATTTGAAAAGTGGTTTTTCCTGTATAAGTTATGCTTGTTTGAATCATTATACGATGCTTATCAGTTTACAGCGGCTGCTTCAAAAGCTTCGAAGAACTCGGGGCACGACCAGGATCCGCAGGCAGATAACGTATCGTTCTTTACAAACATCTGCACTACAAGGCCGTTGGAAAGCTGGATCAACAGTGCACGCTTGCTGCTTTGGGAACCGGCCGGATCCGTGAAGGTTGCATTGTTAAGCAAAATGTCAGCAAGATAGGAGGCTGTCGCTTCGTCATTGACTGTGCCTACATCAGTCAGTTCCATGGCGACCACTTTGCCGCCAATACCAAGCGTATCGCTGAGGGATTCACTGCCTATGATGGCGTTGTTGGCAAAGGATATGCGCTGAAAGACGCGCAGCTCACCGTTAACGCTGGCTGCTACCAAGGCATCACCCATATCACTGACAGCGTAAACCGCTTCTCCCTGATTGACGGTATTGCTTAAAACTTGGTTGGGATCGGCTAAGGCTGGCTCTTGGGTATACTCCATAATCTGGCCGATGCTGCCTTCAAGAAGATCTTGAGGTATACGCGATGGGTTTTTCATCATACGGTAATACTTTCCGTTCACACCGATCATAGGGAAGTTGCCGCCGCTGGCACTTGCCCAAATGCTGCGATATTCTGGTGCGCTGCCGGAGCTTAAGGAGATGCTCCCAGGAGGCACGTCTAATAATGCACGGGCTCCAAAAGGCTTGGCAGTAACCTCGCCAGCTGGCAGGCTTTCAAAAATATCGTTGGTGTTGTCTGTTGTAGCGCCGGGATTCAGTGCCCCCGGGACAAGCAAAGCACCTGCTGCCAGGAAAATCACCAATGCAGCTGCCATTGCCATCATGGGAACAGGTTTGAATAATCCCCTTTCCCGTGGCTTAGCTTGCGTTTTTGAGGCTGCCAGTATCCTTTGTTTCAGCTCTTGCCCGGCATGTAAGCCACCCAATGCTTCCTGTGCCATTGCGTTTAACTCTTCGAAGCGTTTCACCGGGCATCGCCTCCTTTCAATATGGTCTCCAATTTCTTTCTCCCCCGGGATAGGCGGCTGGAGATGGTTCCTTCCGGCAAATCCATCATCTGCGCAATCTCAGATATGCCATATCCCTGATAATAATGAAGCAGTATCACTTCTTTAAAACTAGCCGGTAGCTGGTGAATGGCTTCCATCACTTCCGCCCTGTCGGTAAACTTGCTAATCTCATCAGGTGCAGGAATCAACTCAAAAGCAGGTGTTCCCAGAACAACCCTGCGTACCCAGGCGGCACGCCACAAATCACGGCAGCGATTCAGTGCTACCTTCAAGAGCCAGGCTTTTTCGCGGCCTTCGGTGATGATGGGGGCATTGGTGATTAGCCGGACAAAAACATCCTGACACACATCCTCTGCCTTTTGCCTGTCCCCCAGATAAAAGTAGCTGACCCGAAGCACATCGGTGGCGTATTTCTGGTACAACTCCTCAAAGTACGCTGCGTCAATTTCCCGGCCTGGAAGTTCATCAGCGCTTTTCTGGGGGGATAGGTTCCGTCTGTCATCCATAAAACGGTTCGCCCTTCCCAATTCTTGCAATGAAATAAACAAAAATTTTTATTCGACAATATTTGGTATTGCGCTTGCGTTGCTGTATTTTATGATGCAAATCAAAGGTTTACAACAAGCAGACTGCCATACCTGCCTATTGTATCATGGATTCTGGGTGAAAAGAAAGCTTTTCCTGTTGTTATTGATGCGGTTTTGCCAAAGAAAACTAGTCTTGCCCTTCAAATTTTTCTTACGATATGATATGATAATGGTCTGGTGGCTCTGGTATGAGGAGGAAGTAACATGTTTGGAAAAATGATGAACAGCTACTATTATGGCAAAAGCGGTAAGGGTGATTACAACAAAGAGGATCTGCCTAAAAATCGCTGGCAGCTTTTTTGGGAGATGCTTCGTATTCGCTTTGCAGGGCTCATGCGGTTGAACCTGATGTACGTTGTGGCTTGGCTGCCAGTGATATTGGTAACCATACTGACGCTTCTGACATTTATGGCTGGAGCGGTCCAAGGTGATGGAGCAGACGCCGCTATTATGCCCAATGATGAACTAATGAAGTTTTATCAAGGCCTTTTATCTTCATGGCTTGTACTGCTTGTGCCTGCCATCACCATCACGGGGCCATTTACGGCCGGCGTGAGCTATGTCACCAGAAACTGGGCAAGAGATGAGCATGCCTTTGTATGGTCAGATTTTAAAGATGCCGTGAAGGCCAACTGGAAGCAGGGCTTGCTGGTATCCTTTATTACATCTCTAATGCCGTTGGTCTTGTATGTATGCTGGAATTTTTATAGTCAAATGGCCGCTGGGAATGCGTTTTTCGTCATACCGCAGGTGCTGGCTACCATGCTTTGCGTGGTATGGTTCCTGGCGGTGATATATATGTATCCGCTGATGGTATCCTACAAACTGAAATTTAAGGATTTGATCCGCAACGCACTGCTGCTTTCCATTGGCCGTTTGCCTCAGTCGGTAGGCCTGCGTCTTTTATCGGCAGTTCCCATTGTCATTGGTATTTTGGTGGCGCTCTTTACTGCTCAGTATCCGTGGGCAATACTTGGCGTATTCCTGTATTATGTACTGTTAGGTTTCTCCTTGAGCCGATTTATTTTTGCCAGCTATACCAACGCGGTATTTGACAAGTACATCAACGCCCGCATAGAGGGTGCCTTAATCAACCGTGGTTTGAGCCAGGAAGATGAGGATGATGAGGACGAGGACGAGGACGACCAGTAAAGTATGGCCCGCTTCCCTTTGGCGCATGCTACAACTATAAAGGGAGGCGGTTTTATGGCAAACGCCTTTAAGGCGCTGTCACCCCGAGACCGGCAAAAATATGAGACGGCACGGGAGTTGGGTTTGTTGGACCGGGTGGTTGAGGTGGGCTGGGCTGGCCTGACCGCTAAGGAGAGCGGACGCATTGGTGGGAAAATGGGAAAAAAGCGCTCCCGGAATCGGCAGGTGTAAGGCTGCGGCTACAAAAGCTATGAGGTGCTTATGTATACGGCCTTTGCACAGGTTTATGATGATTTGATGGCGGATGTTAACTATCCCGCCTGGGCAGATTTCTACCGGCAGATGATGATGCAGCACGGCATTCGTGAGGGCAGGATTGCAGAATGTGCCTGTGGTACAGGCGGGCTTACCCTTCCTTTTTATCAGATGGGCTTTGCCATAACAGGAATCGATATCTCCTCCGAAATGTTGTGGCAAGCATCCCAAAAGGCCCGGAAGGCGGGTGCTGCCATCCCTTTTGTGAAACAGGACATGTGCAGTATGCGGCTGCACCGGGCCATGGACGCCGTGTTATGCACCTGCGACGGGGTGAATTACCTGACAACCCCAGGGCAGGTGCAGGATTTTTTTCGGGCGGCATATCAATCGCTGCGGCCTGGTGGCGGTTTATTTTTCGATGTATCCACACCCTATAAGCTGCAAAACATATTGGGAAACCAGTTTCTGGGTGAGGATCTGCCGAACATCACCTATCTTTGGCAGAACCATTTTTCGCCCAAGACATGGCTGGTTGATATGGATCTTTGCATCTTTGTCAGGCAGGCTGACGGCAGCTACCAGCGCATGGATGAAAAGCAGCGCCAGCGAGCGCATTCCATGGAGGAATTAACAGACTGGCTTCGGGTGGCTGGTTTTTCGGGTATAACTTTTTATGGGGACGGTCATCTTATGCGGCCCGGTGAAAAGGAAAAACGCTGGCATGTGGCAGCTTTAAAACGGCCTGATCCAAGAATGTACCGGTAAAGCATACCCAAAGAAATTATCGGAAGGAATCACGTTATGATAGAGCCATCATATAATCAGCAGGATGAACTGCTCCATATATCCCTCATGGATGGTCAGGCACGGGTTTTGCTTTGTACTACAAGGCAATTGACTCAGGAGGCAGCGATCATTCACAATACCACCCCGGTATGTACGGCAGCCATGGGCCGGTTGATGACCGGAACCGCCATGATGGGGGCTATGCTCAAGGGCAGCAGGGATTCTGTCACAGTGACCATCAAAGGTGGCGGCCCAATGGGTACGTTAATCGCCGTTTCTGTCCCTGGCCAGGTCAAGGCTTGTGTAGATCATCCGCAGGTGGAACTGCCCGTATTGCCAAACGGCAAGCTTGATGTGGGTGGTGCAGTCGGCCGCGAGGGCCGTATGACCGTGGTGAAGGATATGGGCCTTAAAGAGCCTTACATCGGCCAGGTGGAACTGGTATCTGGTGAGATCGCCGAGGATTTTACCATGTACTTTGCCAAAAGCGAACAGCAGCCATCCTTGGTTTCCTTGGGTGTTTTAGTGGCAGGGCAGCAGGTTTTGCAGTCCGGTGGACTTTTGATACAAGCGATGCCGGGTTGCTCAGAGGAAACCATTGAGCACCTGGAGATGCGCTCACCAATCTTCGCCACCATCAGCAACGAACTGAATTACGCACCAATTGAGCAGCTGGCGAAGGAATGGTTTCAAGGTTTGGAGCCGGTGATCCTTGGCAGGCAGCCTTTGAAATATGCATGTGGATGCAGCCGTGAGCGCATGGAGCGTGCACTGGTAACCCTTGGGCAAAAGGAACTGGAACAACTGATCATGGAGGATCAAGGGGCGGAGCTGGGCTGCCATTTCTGCCGCAGTCAGTATGCTTTTACTACCAATGATCTGAAGGAGCTTGTAAAACAGGCCACCCGGGCATGACTTATTTCTTTGTGATATAATGGGTTGGGACGGAAATGTTCCGCCGGAGATTTTGATGAAAGAAGCAAGCTTACAACGTCGTGTGGGGGATGTGGTGTCCTTTGCCCGCTCAACAGACTACTGGCACGCTAGGGCCATGGATAACCGCCGAAGCCTTCGCTTTCCTGAGGCGGTGGAGCTTTTGCGCAGTGCCATCAGGCAAGATCCTGACAATGTGGAGATGCAGATGGACCTGGCGGAAACGCTTAGCGAAATGGCATGCTTTGAACAGTCCAGTCGTCTGCTGTATAAGCTATTAAGCCGTGATCCCAACCATGCGGAGTGTTATTATGGCTTGGCGTGCAACGATTACGGGCTGCAAAAAAATGAAGAAGCATTGGATGCATTGTTCCATTACCTGCGTCTAGCCCCGGAAGGACCATACGCCGAAGAAGCCAGAGATATGCTGGAGATGCTCACCGGATGGGACCAAGGGCCAGGCGGAAATCGCGGTGAGCTGCTGATCCGCCGGGGCATGAAAGCATTCGCTGATGACAAGCCTCATAAGGCAACGGAGCATTTGGAACGTGCATTGAAGGTTACCAAGGATTTTTCCAGGGTCAGAACCATGCTGTCCCTATCCCTTTTGTCAGAAGGAAAACCGGAGGAAGCATTGCGTCATGCCATGCTGGCCTGTGCAAAAGAGAAGCAGAGTGTTCAGGCACGCTGCTCCTTATGCTGTGCGTTATGGATGGCCGGCAGGCCCAGGGCAGCGGCGGGACTTTTGAAGGAAGCTGCAAAGTGGTGTGACTCACCATATGAGGAATTGCTGTTCTGCCATACGGCTAGCCAGCTTGACCAACGGGAATTGCTGCTGAAGTTTTTGCAGGAGCGGAGCAAGTGGACGCCCTTTCGAACCGGCACAATGCATAGCCTTGCGGTGGCATATTATAATCTTGGCCATATGCAAAAAGCCAAAGCGCTCTGGCTTAGGGTTTTGCAGATCGACCCGGATAACCTGCTGGCAGAATACGGCCGTGACCTTTGCCTAAGAGCGCTCAGCGGCGAGAAGACAGATGCGGATACATTAAGCTATCATCCTATATTGCCAAGAGCGGAAAACCAGCGCCGTTTGCAAATGATTGCCGCTGCTTTGTCGGAAGGGGAAATGTCATTAAAAGCAGCCTGGCACCAGGATGATACGCTGAAAAAAATGCTTCGCTGGGCATTTACACTGCCGGATGATAAACTTCAAAGCGCACTTCTTGGCGTGCTTGCCACTGTTGGTCCGGATAGTGCAGGCATTATCAAAGAGTTGCTTACTGATGATGCCATATCTGAAACACTTAAGTATCGAGCCGTGATGCTGCTCAATCGCATGGGCGAGCCTATGCCCTATGTACTGACCTACAAGAGGCGCATTACTCATGTGCAATGTGTTCCTAAAGAAAATGAGGGCATTCCCCAGTGGCGCTCCTTTTTAAAAGCCTTTTTAATGGAGGCCGGCAAATGGGGCAACGCAAAAGATGCCGCATTCTTTGCACTGGAAGTGTACCGTGCACTTCCCAGGGCCATGCGGGAGGAAGCCGGCGGGGAAAAAGCCATGCAATGGATCAAAGCTTTGGAAATACTCTATCTTCACCGCTTCGGTTATGTTCGGCAGATGAATACTGTCATTCGTGACCTGCCTATATCCATTCGCAGGATCCAGCGCATCATACGAAGCATTCATGGGATTTATCCCTTTGCCGCATATCCCTTGAAAGGAGAAAATTCATGAAGTGTATAGACTTTGACAAGCATTTTGCAGAATATACATCTCAGTGGATGAACGATCACAGCCGCGAATACAAAACCTTGGAGGCCATGGAAGACGATATGCCCGGTGTATACCTGCGTTTTTTAAATACACCCGCATCCTGGTTGGATGGTTTTGCTCCAGGTGTGTATTTCAGTCAGTTTGACGATGCCAAAGAACTAGTGGAGTGGCTGAAGGAATACTGTGTAAAGCGTATTCCTATACCCGATCCCCTGCAGGAAAGGATACTATCATTAGGGGATAGCAGCGAAGCTGAGCTGTTGGCGCTGCTTTCGGATGAGCATGCTCCACAGGATGCGCGGATGACAGCTGTGGGGCTGCTTCGGGAAATGGAAAGTATTGCGCCCAAAGCATTGTACATACAGTGGCAGGCAAATCGCAGGCAGAAGGATGAGCTTTGCGACAATGCGCTGGAAAGCTTATCAGCCATGGGTGGTGAAGCAGTGCAGGATATGCTCTATGCCCTGGAGGGATGCAACCAGGCCGGACAGGAAGCGCTGCTGGATGTGCTGACCTACTACCCGGGAAATGAGACTGTATTTGAGCTGACACTAAAGTTTTTTGAAACGGAGAAAAAGCGCCGTGCGCTTTTTGCCGGATATCTTGGCAGGCTAGGGGATGAGCGGGCACTGCCGGCATTGCAAAAAGCTGCAGCAGAGAAAAACCTCCCTTATCTTGATTTTATTGAGATCCGCAATGCCATTGAGCGATTGGGCGGAGAGATTAATGACCGTGAATTTCTCGATGACCCAGGATATGACGCATTGCAGAAAATGGAGTAAGCTGGTGTAGGGGGCGATTCCTATGTGCGCTGCCCATTATACCAATTCCAGGAGAAAATCATGTCGTATTGATCGCAAGAAAGGGGGATCAAAATGATCACCTTGCAGGAGATCAAGCAAAATGAAAACATCAAAGCGCTGATTAAGGTGGGCAACCGGTACTTGGAAGCGCTGGGTTATACAGATCACGGCCCACGGCATGTCAGCTATGTCAGCCGTACTGCTGCTTCGGTATTAAAGTCGTTAGGTTACTCTCCCAGGGAGGCGGAGCTTGCAGCCATTGCCGGCTGGGTCCATGACGTAGGTAACTCAGTCAACCGGCATGATCATGGCACAAACGGTGCTATCCTCCTTTTCCCTCTGCTTCGGGAAGCAGGGCTGGATATCACCGATGTTATGGAAATCGTGACTGCTGTTGGCAACCATGAGGAACAGAACGGAACCATAGCAAGTGCTGTAAGTGCAGCGCTGGTGATTGGTGATAAAAGTGATGCCCATCGGACCAGGGTCAGGAACGGAAAGCCAGATCTCGACGATGTGCATGATAGGGTTAATTATTCCATATTGGAAAACAAGGTCACTGTGGACAGGAAACTTCGGGTGATCCGGCATGAATTGACGATGGATGAAACGTCATCTGTATTGGAGTACCTGCAAATTTATCTGGCTCGGATTATCATGTGCGAGCAGGCTGCGGCATTTTTAAACTGCTCCTTTGATCTTGTTATCAATGGACGCCCGGTAAATAACCGGCCAAGGCCAGCGGTGGAATAATTACCTAAAGGAGGGATGACATTGCTCTGTGAAAAGTGCGGAGCTTATATGACGGATGATGCCATTACCTGTGATGGCTGTGGCTCCCTGCTAAAGCGCAGACCACAGCCGGAGACGGGTGTGAAGGGCATCCGTCAAGGCCGTTCCTCTGCAGGGGCACAGCCAGGGAACGGCAGCAGCCGTATTGAACCCAAAGGCGAAATATATGCCAAGAGGGATATGGCCAGGGATGTACCTACCATGTACCGGGAGGATCGTCCACGGGAGCGCCGCAGGGGTGTTGAGCGCTTTGCCGAGGATGCAGGCAGGCCGCAAAGTCGGCGCGGTATTCCAAGGGTAACGGAGACAGAGGTCCGAAAGCTGCGTATACGTCAGGATAAGGTGCGCCCCGTAAAAAAGCACATGATCAACTGGATGCTTGTGTTGGTGGGTGCAGTATTAGTCTTCATCATCGGCCTTATTGGCGGCATGTTCTATCTGAATCAAACGTCTGCGGGACAGCTTGTTCTTGCGAGAATGGGGCGTGATGCCTCTGCCCAGGCCTACTGGCAGGTGGGGGAGGAGTATATGAACCGCGGTCAGGTTGGACAAGCCATTGAAGCTTTCAAAAAGGCTGATGAAATGAATCCTGACAATGTGGATGGTCTGCTTTCTCTAGCGGCTGCATATGAGGCATATGGCCTTCAGGAGGAGGCTATGACTCTGTATGTCAGGCTGTATGAGGATGTCAGCCCCGAACGGCCAGAGGCCTACCGCAACCAGATCAGATTGTTGATTATGGCGGATAAAAAGCCTGAGGCTGCGGTTTTGATGAAGCTTGCCTACGAAAAAACTGGCTTGCAATCTTTTAAACAGCAGCGGGATGAAACATTGCCCAAAATGCCGGAAACAGATTTGGCGGCAGGCCGTTATACCGAGGAGAAGCAGGTGAATCTTGAGTCACCTCAGGATTATGACATTCTGTATATCATCGGCGATGGGGAGTTTACTGACAAGGAAGCCGCAAAACCATATGAAGGGACCATTCTTTTAAAAGAGGGGACTCAAAGACTGCGGGCAGTTGCCGTAAGCAATGACCTGATGAGCGACCCGTTGGACGTGACATACGTCATAGCCTTGCCATCTCCCGATGCACCCAAGGCCAGCCTTGCTCCAGACACATATGAACGGGCCCAGCGGGTAAGGCTCCGGTATCCCGGGAAGGACTCCGACATTACCATGTATTATACGCTGGATGGTACGATGCCTGATGCTAAAACATCACCCCGTTATACTGGCGAACCGATCAATCTGCCGGGCGGCAGGGTTACACTCAGGGCAATTGCTGTAAACAGCAAAGGCAAAGTATCCAATACAATGGAAGTTGGCTATAAAATAAACGGTGTTAAATTCCAGGCAATGTATGCTGCAGAGGATTCGTTTGATGGATTTACCCTGATGTCAACGACACGGGAGGCATTTATCAGAGATGCCGGAGAACCAATAAGTCGGGAAACAGTTTCGTACACAGGCATTACGGATGAATGTCAGAAGCTGGTCTACAGTTGGGGATATAGCATTTTCGCTCCCATCAACGGAGACTGGAGGGTGGTGGAAGTTTACCAGACAGATAATCAGTTTGCCGCCCCCCGAAAAACCAGCATAGGTTCCGCGCTGGACGATGTTGTGGGGAAATTCCGCGACATGAAGCAGCCGGAGAGTCAAAATGGAAACCGAAGCTTGTATTATGACGGGGATAGTTTCGGTATCATTGAAAAACTCTCAGGTCAGCAGATTAGTATAAAGTACTCTTTTATCAGCGCAGAAGGATATCGTTACCTTTTGAAATATGATCTTAGCAATGGCATTGTTACAGCTGTAACCCACCGCTATGAACCATAATTGCAAGGCAATAAACCGTCTTCCTTTTAATTGGGGAAGACGGTTTTTTGGTCCGTCATACTATTTTGTTGGTAAATGGATAAATGGGGTTTTGAGCTTTGTCGAATTTTGCATAATTAATAGAGTATATAGTGTAATGCATTTTTTTTTATCAAATACTACTGGTTGCTTTTTATTTGTGCTATAATGCACGCAGATGCTGTAAAAAAGACCAAATATTCCAGAATTATCACATCAAACGAGATTAATTCACGCATGGATAGAATACATATTCTGGAGAGGATGATAGCGCATGGACGGGATTCGGGTTTTGTTGGTAGACGACAATGCAGAGCTTCGCAGGCTGGTGGGAGATTTTTTAGGCAAACAAGAAGGGATAACCGTAGTGGGGCAGGCATCCAATGGCGCTGAAGCATTGCAGATTATGTCTGAGCAATCAGTGGATATTCTGCTCATGGATATCATCATGCCTCAGATGGACGGCTATGCTCTTTTGGAAGAGCTTAGAAGGCGCCCCATAGACCCCATGCCCCAGGTAATTGTGCTGACAGCGCTTGGCCGGGATGATTTTATCATGCGGGCAGTTGAACTGGGAGCAAGATATTACATGGTTAAGCCCTTTGAAGTGCAGGTGCTAGCAGCCAGAATCAGGGAGATCGCCGGCCAGCCTGTCAGAAGCATAGAACCCGTGCGCACTTCATCGGTAGGGCATGGGCAATCATTGGATGAGCGCCTATCCAGCCTATTTTTAACCATTGGCATTCCCGCCCATATCAAGGGATATCAGTTCCTGCGGGAGGCCGTTAAGATGGTAATTGACAACCCTGATGTCATCAACCGGATTACCAAAGAACTGTATCCTGGGATTGGCCGCAGGTTCAATACCACAGCCAGCAAGGTGGAAAGGGCAATCCGTCATGCCATCGAGGTGGCATGGAGCCGCGGCAGAATTGATACCCTGAACCGTGCATTCGGGTGCAAGGTGGCTTCCAAGGAGGATAAGCCAACCAATGGTGAGTTTGTAGCTATGATAGCCGACAAGCTATCCATGGAGAGAAGTGCATAACCTATTGTTACTGTATGCTGTATTTAAGTTGCAAAGGGTATGCATGTTGATTTGGCTGTATACCGTTTCCAGGCCAAAACCATGTTGAAAGCTAAGTAATTGCGGAGTGCCGTTTATGGTAACTCCGCTTTTTTGTTCTACTTTCTACAATCCGCGCATATGCATCACCAGATTGATGCAATCTGGGAGGGACATAAACATGGAATTACGGATATTGCGCGAAAACGTGGAGCTGGAACGGCTGGTAGGCAGCGGGAGAGGGCAGGCTTCAGTGGAAGGGGAGGTGACTCTGCCAGGCGGCCTTAGAGAGGAAGCCCATGTATTGCAGACTGGCGCGATGATGGTCATTACAGGGGCGGAGGCGCTGTCTGACCGGGTTGCTGTTGAAGGCAAGGTGGTATTCCATGTGCTTTATACACAAGGTGATCCCACCAAGATTGCCTCGCTGGAAGCATCCACTGAGTTCAGCCATGCCATTGAAGTAAAGGATTCAGCCCCGCGTATGATTGCCCAGGCTGGTGGGCAGGTTGAGCATGCAGAAGCATCTGCCTATAACGGAAGGCTTACGCTGAGGGGCATTCTGGCGTTGGAGGCAAGGGTTCTGTCTGCCGCACCTGCCGCCGTAGTCACTGGCATGCAGGATACACCGGGCCTGGAAGGGCTCAGCCAAACACTGACCCTGCAAAGGACAGTAGGGGAAGGCGTAGCAGAAACATTGCTTCGAGAAGAGTTTGATCTCCCTCGGGCATTGGATATCCGCGAAACATTGTATGGCACTGCCCAGGCAATGGTACAGGATGTGTCTGGCGGGGAGGGAAAGGCCAATGTATCCGGCACAGTACAGCTGGAAGTCTACCATGCATCCAATCTCCCATCTCGGCCGATGGTCTTAACGCGTCATACGCTTCCCTTCGAGCAGGCGGTAGACCTGGGCGGTCAGCGCGGCGATCTTTTGTCCGGCCGTGTAACAGTCAAAGATGTGGCGGTGCTATCCCAAGATGGCGGCGACGCCGGACGCATTTTGCGGGCAGAAGTTTTGCTGGGCGTTTCTGCAGCCGCAGATAAAAAGGAAGCAGCTACTGTATGGAAGGATGCTTATACTACCAAGGGAGAGGCATTGGGCCTTACGGTAAAGCCGCTTTCCTACAGGGTTGGGAATGCAAGGTATCAAACCGCAGAAAGCGGCAAGGTAATGATCATGTTGCCAGAGGGCAGTCCGCCTGCCAGAACCATGCTGGCAGGGTTTGCAAGACCAGTTCTCACGGGATGGGAGCAGATTGGCGGTCGCCTAAACACAGAAGGCTTGTTGGAAGTGACGCTGATCTATATGACGGACGATTCAGATGTGCCTGTGACAGTTAATCAGGAAGAACCCTTCAAAGTAGCATTTGCCTGCGAGGCGGAAGCAGGTGACTGGCTGGCGCTTGAAGCTGGGAACATTGATGTTGCCACCATTACCAGTGACAGGGTGGAGATGAAGTATATCCTTCATTTGATGGTGGATGGCTGTCGCAGGGCTGATTCCAAGGTGGTATCGGATGTAAGGGCCCTGGATGCGGCCATACCCACTGGAGGCATCAGCCTGTATTTCGCTCAGCCAGGAGATACACTGTGGGATATTGCCAAGCGTTACCGAGTACCAAGGCAGCAGCTGCTGAGTCTTAACCCCGCGCTGTCTGACGGGGAGGTTAATCCGGGGACCGGTGTGGTGATCTGGCGCAGGGAAGCATAAAGGTAACACAACAGGGCAGGGAGAAATCCCTGCCCTGAGCGTTTCATAAAAGTGGATCTGCCACTTTTTGAGTTTTTCCTCGCTTCACTGCACTGCGGCTGCGCCTTTGCACGGCCGTTAGCTCGGGCAAGGTTGGAATTTCATCGAAATTCCTGCGAAAACTACCGCACATATCACTCGTTTTCAATCTGTAATTGGAGGGCTTCAACCCTCCATTACCTCCCAAAAGATTTCTTGATAGTATGAGGGCAGGGAGAAATCCCTGCCCTGTTGTTTATGGTTGCTTATTCTGCTTTAAAGGCGTAAATGGTGGTGCTGTTGAATGTTTGGCCAGGGCGCAGCACTGTGCTAGGGAAATGCTGGTGATTGGGGGAATCGGGATAGTGCTGCGTTTCCAGGCATAGGGCACAGCGCTTGCCAAAGTACGATCCGCTGCGGCCGGGAATGCCCTGCTGGTTGGCGGTATAGAACTGCACTGCAGGTTGGTCGGTGGTGACCTCCATAATCCGCCCAGATGAGGGATCTTTTAGCACGGCGCACTTTTTCATGACAAAAGGTGCACCCAATATGAAGTTATGATCATAACCCATGCCATACTTGATGTTAATGTCATCCTCGCCATCCTTCAAACCTTCGCCGATGATGCGGGGCTTGCGGAAGTCAAATGCTGTGCCGTCTACCGGCAGAATCTTACCTGTAGGGATCAGGCCGCTGTCAGTCTCTGTAATGGCATCAGCAAAGAGCGTCAGTTCATGGTCTTCTATGGTACGGCCATCGGCACCAGCTAGGTTGAAATAGGCATGGTTTGTAAGGTTTAAAATGGTGGGCTTGTCTGTTACAGCTTTGTATTGAATGGATAGTTCGCATGCATCATTGAAACCATAGGTCACATCAACCGTCAGGGTACCGGGGTAATTTTCTTGACCGTCTGGACTGACCAAATGAAGATGAAGTTTGTCTTGACCATTACCTTCTTCAGGTGTCGCTTCCCAAACCTGTACGCCAAAACCTACCACGCCGCCATGCAAATGGTTTTTGCCATTGGTCAGCGCAAGTTGATACGTCTTCCCATCCAGGGTAAAGCGGCCGCCGGCAATACGGTTACCATACCGACCAATCAGGGCACCGAGGCTGCCGTTCTTCTCAAGGTATGGTGCAAGCTCATCAAAACCCAAGGTTACTTCACCCAATTGGCCCGCTTTGTCTGGGACCTGTATGGAAGTGATGATACCGCCAAAGGTGATGATGCTAACGCTGGCACCTTTTTGATTCGTTAGGATGTATTGCTCCACAGCCTGTCCTTCCGGGGTGATGCCAAATGGCTTTTTGATTATGCTCAAGGAAATATCCTCCCTTATGTGATTTGGCTGTTTTCTATTGTACAAGGAAATCCATCTTTGTCAATCGTCGGGAATATTGATTTGCTTAAGGATTGAATGGTGCTTGCCGCTTGTGTGATTTGGCGAAAAATCTATCGATAAGCATACATCAATAAAAATGGGCTGCGGGGAAAACGCCTGTACGGTGCCTCCCCCGCTATTGATACGGTATTTTACTGCGCCCGTTTCCATAGTGTCCAGTAACCCTGACCGTTGCGGCCCTGCTGCCAACGGTAGCCGGAAAATCCGGCGGGGGGCAAGCCGCTTCGGTCACCTGGAACGGCATATGCCACCTGCACAACCTTTCCTTCCCTAGCCAGCATGCCCACCGCATAATATGGGATGGTGCTGCCTGCGGCCATGGGGATCTGCACAAACCGCCAACCAGGGGCATCAAATGGAGCAAAGGGCGGATAGGTGGAAAAATAGCGTTCCAACTCCTTGACACCTGTTGGCCATTGCAGCTTTGGCAGAGCTGTGACTATGGGGCGTCCGGGCGGTGGGCCAGCAGTTGGAATGTCCGGCGGAAAGATTAGCCTTTCCGCAGCGCAGGTGAACACATCGGATTCAGGTGCGTGGGGTTTTGCGGCAGGCTCATCGGATAGGCTGTATGCTGTGCTTTGTATAGCAGATTGCATATAAGCTGATCTTACAGTCGGTGAAGCCTGCACCAATGGAAAAGGGAGTGGATCGTTTATCATGGGCACTGCCGGTATATCAGGTTGATTCACCGTTTGCGGTGGCGTGGGCATGGCGGATGGCAGAGGAAGGGGGTGAGTGGCAGCAGGTTGTGTAATTGCTTCTGATTCAGCTATGATGGCAGGATGTGTATTGACTTGGGCAGATGGTATGGATGAACCTGGTGCTGTGATTGTTTCCGGCTTTGCTTCTTGTGGGGACGAAACTTCCGGTGTTGCATCTGGCGTTTTTGCAGGAACCGATAGGTATCGGCATACTGTTTCGCCAATGAGGTAGGAAGACAGGGAATCGCGTTCCTCCAGCGCACCCATTAAAAGCAGCTTGGGGGAAGGCCAGTCTTTGGCGATGCACAGCGCACTGTATGCATCAAGAGGCAGGCCGCCAGGGGTTGCGGATACCTCCCTGCGATGAGAGGATTGGCCTTTTTGAGAAACAGGTAAAAGCCCAAGGTCACATATGGCTGAGCTCCCCCCATCATCTTTGGCAGCTAAAAGGATCCGTAAGCCCTCCTCTGAGGGAGCAAAGCCATGAGCATTAACCGTCAGCGTGTACTTGCCCCGTGCCTGCTCCAACCGAGCATATCCGCCGCCGCCCTGGGCACAGGGTCGCAATAGTATGTACAGCCTTTGGAATTTTGCGGCTTGCAACGTGCCACCTCCCTTGGTGTCTCTGTTCAAAGCCTATGCAGGGGAACAGGGGAGTATGAGACGCAAGCGGATTCGCCGTTGAAATTGGTTTTATATAAGCCATCATGCTATAAGCGGATGGCTGCTGCACTTGATGACTTCCCATACTTTGTTGTATGATGAAGGAAAAATAAAGGAGATGCGCAATGCACATATTATTGGTCAATGATGATGGCATCGATAGCCCAGGTATACACGCCCTGATACGGGAAGCGGTTAAGCGGGGCCACCAGGTCACCGTCAGTGCACCCAACAAGCAGCAAAGTGCTGTCAGCCAGTCGCTGACCTTTTTTCGCCCGATTGCTGTCATGCCTGTTTCATTATACGGGGCATCGGGCTTTGCGGTGGATGGAACACCTGCGGATTGCGCTCGGCTGGGTATCACCCATCTGGCGGAGTCAAAGGTAGACCTGGTGATCTCGGGCATCAATGACGGCATGAATGCAGGTACTGCCATCTATTGCAGCGGTACTGTGGGAGCGGCAAGAGAGGCAGCGCTGCTGGGCGTCAAGGCCATGGCTGTTTCGCTGGATAGGCCTGCAGATGAGCGCATGTTTGACCATTTGGCGCATGTGGCGCTTTCTCTTGGGGAGCGGCTGGTAAGCTATCCGTCGCCGAAGGGAAGTGTACTGAACCTCAACGCCCCAGCCATAGCGCCTGACCAGCTACTTCCCATTGTTATGGCACCTGTTAATCATGGCAAGTTTGTGAACATTTACGAGCGGCGCATCAATCCCCATGGCAGTACCTACTTTTGGGTCACGCCGAATTTTGAGCGTGATGCTCCATTAGAAGGCACAGATGAGCATTTCCTGCAAAAGGGGCACATCACTTGCACTTTTTTGCTTCACCCACCGGAAAATGGCAAAACTATTGCAGACTTTTTGCAGGATGCATGAAAACTTGCTTGCAAAATATAGGAAATTGGAGTATAATCCAGGCTAGTATGCAAAGGTGCATGCTATGTAAAATGTATACGGAGGAAGCATTCCATGCAGGATATGCAGGATATCATTCGTCGTTTAAATCAAAGCGGCAAACGCCTGTCAAAGGGTCACAGGCGTATTGCGGAATACATTGTGGCCCACTATGATAAAGCAGTTTTCATGACTGCCTCCCGTCTGGGTGAGAATGTTGGCGTGAGCGAATCCACCGTTGTCCGCTTTGCAGCTGCCCTGGGGTATGAAGGTTATCCTCAGCTTCAGCGTTCCCTGCAGGAACTGGTACGCCACCGGCTGACAGCGGTGCAACGGTTTGAAATGTCCTCTGAAATTGACAAGAGTGCCGTTCTGCGTACAGTCTTAAAGGCAGATATGCAAAATATCCGCACAACCATTGAGGAAATCGATACTGATAAATTTGAAGACGTGGTGCAGCGAATGCTAGGCGCAAAGGCCATTTATGTTATGGGCCTGCGCTCTGCAGCGCCGCTGGCACAGTTCCTGGGCTATTATCTGCATTACATATTTGACAATGTGCATCTGGTATC